>JAGPKD010000168.1 GCA_018054125.1 Candidatus Oleihabitans oleiphilus
CATCAAGGGGGAGGGGTAGGTGTAGATGAACGTTATCTGGAATTATGGAATCTGGTCTTTATGCAATACAACCGTAGTCCAGATGGTTCACTCCAACCATTACCTTCCCAGAATATTGATACCGGGCTGGGCTTAGAGAGAATTGCTTCAGTTTTGCAAAATGTTTCTTCTGATTTTGAAACAGATTTGTTTTTTCCCATTATCCAGTATACCGCCCAAAAAGCAGGGCTATCTTATGGGAAAAGTAAAAGAGATGATATTGCCTTAAAAGTAATTGCCGACCATATTCGGGCTTTAGTCTTTATGATCTCAGATGGCATTTTACCTTCCAATGAAGGAAGGGGATATGTCTTAAGAATGTTATTAAGACGTGCTTATCGTTATGGGAAGGTGCTTGATTTTAATGAACCTTTTCTCTATGATGTTGCTCCCCAGGTTATCGAACTTATGCAAACTGCTTATCCAGAATTGAGAGAAAGAGAAAAAGAGGTCTATGAAATTATTTTAACGGAAGAAAAACGTTTTCAAGAGACCCTCAGTCTTGGTCTTAATATTCTGGAAAATTATATTCAAAAATTAAAAAGTAATAATCAGAAAGTATTAAGTGGAAAAGATGCCTTTACTCTTTATGACACTTATGGGTTCCCGCTAGAAATTACTAAAGATATACTATCCGAATCAGGCTTATCAGTTGATGAGAAAGAATATGAGAATTATATGCTTGAGCAAAAAGAGCGTTCTCGAAAATCATGGGGTAGAGGGAAAGCTGACTATGAATTATCCGAACAGCAGGAAAAATTATATCGCTCCCTTAAATCTCGTTTTGGCGATACCAGGTTTTGTGGTTATGACCAAATTTCTGGCCATACCAAAATAGTTGCCCTTCTTCAGGATAATAAAGAGGTGGAACAGCTTGCAGCAGGAGAATCGGGCTTAATAGTATTAGAGGAAACTCCTTTTTATGCCGAAAAGGGAGGTCAAAAAGGTGATACCGGTACCATTATTAGTTCTGATGATGATAGTACAAAGGCATTAGCTCGAGTATACGACACCCAGATGCCTCTGGAAGGATTAATCATTCATTATGTTCAGGTGGAGAAAGGTCTTTTTCGAAAAAATCAATTGGTCAAAGCCCAGATTGATAATGAAGAAAGGATCGCCATTGCTGCTAATCACACTGCTACTCACCTGTTGCATTATGCTTTACGTGAAGTCCTGGGAAATCATGTTAAACAAGCAGGTTCTTCAGTCACCTCGGAAAGACTGAGATTTGATTATAATCATTATGCTCCTTTAAAAAAAGAAGAATGGGAGCAGATTGAGAAGCTGGTAAATCAAAAGATTGCTGAAAATCATCAGGTTACCTCTGAACTTACTGATCTCCATACTGCACTGCAGAAAGGGGCTATAGCCCTATTTGGTGAGAAATACGGTGATGAAGTCAGGATGATTGATATTGGTGGTTTCAGCCGAGAGCTCTGTGGAGGGACTCATCTGGATCAGACCTCCAGAATAGGTATCTTCAAAATCTTATCAGAGCAGGGTATCGGAAGTGGTTTACGCAGAATTGAAGCGGTTACCAGAGATAGAGCCTGGAAGATTATCAAAGAAGAGGAAATGATATTACAAGAGTTACAGAAGCTTCTGGATACTCCCCAGGAAAGATTACTTCAGAAGGTTGAGCAGTTATTGGCTGAGCATGAGTCTTTAAAGCAAGAATATCGTTTACTCTGGAAAAATATGCTTCCTTATCGTCTGGAAAAAATTATTCAAGAGCGAAAAATAATAAAGGGTATTAATGTTGTTTCAGCGCTACTTGATACTAATGAACAAACAGAATTGAGAGTTGCTGGGGATTTGATTAAGGAAAAGATAAAATCAGGAATTATTATTCTTGCTACCGTGTCCAAAGAAAAGAAAATCAATTTAATAGTAATGATAACCGATGATTTAATTAATAAAGGTTATGATGCTGGTAAAATTATTACTCCCCTGGCACAGGCCATTGATGGGGAAGGTGGTGGTAAAAGACATTTTGCTCAGGCTGGTGGCACTAACCTAAATAAATTAAGGACACTTTTTCAAAATATAGAAAAATATCTCCAACTTTGAATTTAATTAATGAAAACTATTACTGGCCAACAATTTTTTTGATGGAAACTTTTTATAAGTTTACTCCAATCCTCTCCCTTCGAAGGGAGAGGGGAGGGTGAGGGTGATAAATAGTTATCAGTTTGTAGTTAACTGTTTTCAGATAAAAGATGCGGGTATAAGTGGATGAGATTGCTTCGTCGCTTCGCTCCTCGCAATGACAAAAATCGTATATCGTATTACGTATATCGTATATCGTTAAAATTAGTCGTTGGTTGTTAGTATCTGGCATTTAGTTTGCCTATTGCTTATTACTGGTTACTTATTACTGAATTGGCTCCTCGCAATGACAAAATAATATACCGTATTACGTATAACGTATATCGAATTTTATGTTATATCTATGGTCTATTGAAACCAAATACAGTTATGCTCATCACCATATCCCTCTCCCTTAGAAGGGAGAGGGGAGGGTGAGGGTGATGAATATTACCTTAAGCTAATTAGGGGTTGTCAAGGGGAAGTACTCCCCTTGGATATCTTGTTTATGAAACAAGATAGCATTTCTTTAAAAGGTATTATTCTTTATTTTTTAACTAACATTTAAACTAAATACTAAATACTAAATACTAAATACTATATAC
>JAGPKD010000169.1 GCA_018054125.1 Candidatus Oleihabitans oleiphilus
ACCTTTGCCTTAAATATTTCTACCAGCTGAATAATCTCGGCTCGTACTGATAAGGATTCGGTATGCACTTTAACTAAAACTAATTCTCTTTCTAAGATATTTTCTACAGGAATATCTCGAACACGAATAACATCAATCAATTTATTTAATTGTTTCGTTACCTGCTCTAAAACCTTATGGTCTCCATTGACTATAATAGTCATTCTGGAAATTCCAGGGGTCTCAGAAGACCCCACTGCAATACTGTCAATATTAAAACCTCTTCTAGTAAACAAACCAGCCACTCGGGACATTACTCCTGGTTGGTCTTCAACCAAAATAGCAATAGTATGTTTCATAATTGATCAACTCCAATCATGTTATTAAGAGATGAACCGGGTTTTACCATAGGGAAATTTTTTTCGTCCTCGGGTATATGGCAATCCAGAAGTACAAAGCGGTTCATTTGAAATGCTCTTTTTAAAATAGGATAAAAATCTTCTTTTTTCTCCACTTTAAAACCAACTCCTCCATATCCTTCAGTAACCTTAACAAAATCAGGATTTCCGGAAAGAGAAGTTGAAATATAACGCCCCTCACAAAATAGTTCCTGCAATTGTCTTACCATTCCCAGATAACCATTATTCATTAATATCACAATTAGGGGTAAGCGATTATAGATAGCTGTTGCTAATTCCTGAATATTCATCTGTAAACTACCATCACCGGAAATACAAATAACCGCTTTTTCCGGACATCCAATTTTGGCACCAATAGCAGCTGGAAGCCCAAAACCCATGGTTCCCAAACCGCCAGAGGAGATAAAGGAACGGGGATGAATAAACTGAAAATGATTGGCCGTCCACATTTGATGCTGACCAACATCAGTTACCACAATGGCTTCTCCTTTGAAAAAGTCATTTAGACAATCAATTATATATTTCGGTTTTAATATCTCCTCATGGGAATCCTCTTTTTGGGCAGCATATTTTAGATATCGTTCTTTAATACTTGTGATTTCTGCTAACCATGATTCATGATCTTTTTCTTCTAAATAATTAATTAATTGTTGCAATATAATCTTAACATCTCCAACTAAGGGAACTTTTACCAAAACATTTTTCCCAATCTCAGCAGGATCAATATCAATATGAATAATTTCGGCATAGGGACAAAAATGTTTTAAATTTCCAGTAATTCTATCGTCAAAACGAGTTCCCAGGGCAATTATCAAGTCAGCCTCGCTAACTACCTGATTAGCCACATAATTTCCATACATCCCCAACATACCTAAGGAGAGGGGGTGATTCACTGGAAAGCTACCAATTCCCATAAAAGTAGTTACTACCGGGATATTAGTTTTAAGTGCTACTTTTTTTAATTCACCGGAGGCATTGGCACTAATAATTCCACCACCAGCAATAATCACCGGCTTTTTAGCCTCTCTGATTTTGGTAGCTGCTATTTTAATCTGCCTGATATTGCCTCGGTAAGACGGTTGATAACCTTTTCGATTTACCTTTTCTGGATATTTAAAAGTGCATCTACCTAACTGAACATCTTTGGGCAAATCAACCAAAACTGGACCTGGTCTACCACTACGGGCTATATAAAATGCCTCTTTGATAATGGAAGCCAGGTTTTCCGTTTTTCTGGCTACATAATTATTTTTGGTAATGGGAAGGGTAATGCCAATAATATCCACTTCTTGAAAGGCATCATTTCCTACCATATCAGTTGGTACCTGTCCCGTGAATGCTACTAAGGGAACTGAATCTAAATAGGCATTAGCCAGTCCAGTTACCAGATTTGTGGCTCCCGGACCAGAGGTAACCACACATACTCCTACCTCGCCGGTTGCTCGGGCATATCCATCTGCAGCATGGACCGCTCCCTGTTCATGTCTGGTTAATATATTTTTAAAAGGAAGCTGTCCCACCTTACCTAAGGTATCATAGAAAGGTAATATTGCTGCCCCCGGTATACCAAAAATTGCCTTCACTTTTTCCTGTTTTAGGCCTTCTATAATAATTTCCGTTCCAGTTAATTCCATCTTCCACTTCCCCCTTTCTTTGGTACTGGGTCTTTTATTTTCAATAAAGAAACTTTTGCTGAGTTTTTATCCACCGGGTAATACAAAAATATTTTTCATAATGCATATAATATATTTCGTTTTTTATACTTTTTGACTAATACTTTTTCATAAGAAAACAAAACCATTGGTTATATTTATCTTAAAATAAAAAAATCGCCCCCTGAAGTCTAAAATCCAGACTTCATAGGGACGATTCTCTCGTGGTACCACCCTATTTCAGTAGAAAATTATTATTTTCTACCCTCATTTCCAGAAGATATTCAGGGGATACCTCCCCTGAAACCCCTCTAAGAGAAAGCCTTAATCTCTATATTATAAGAACTGTACTGAGCTTATCTAAGTATGTTTATTTAATTAATTCTATTATTCTATATAAAGAAGTGAGTTTCGATAATTTTTACTGCCATACTCGCACCATTTCCTGGCTCTCTTTAGCAAATACTTATCTACTGGTTTCTTTATATAAAGATAATTGTCGCAATTTTACTAAAATATTTAGATTTTGTCAAATAATTTTATAGTTGCTTGTGAATATTTTATGATAATGTCACCTTATTAATTATCTTGATAAAATGTCACTATGAATAAAGAGGTACATTATCCGATGTCTCAAAAACAACTTAGTAGGTATGTGACTATTTCTAGGCTGATA
>JAGPKD010000170.1 GCA_018054125.1 Candidatus Oleihabitans oleiphilus
AATAGAGGGCTGGGCATTGAGGGTTATTCAGGATGGTAAGATAGGATTTTCTTCTGCTACTTCGGAAAGCCAATTTGAGACTATGGCCGAGAAGGCAATTGAAGTAGCTCAATTTGGGCATGCGGCACTTTTTGATTTTCCCAGGCAGATTGGTTCTGCTCAACAACAGGAGGATAAACCAAAATTGTATGATTCTGCGGTAGCTGAGGAAAGCATCGAAGAGATGATAGAGATAGGAAATGATATAGTGCAGCGAGTTCATACCTTCAATTCTGAGTTACGCTGTGATGTTGGGATTGCCAAACAGGAGAGAGAGGTGCAGTATGGGAATAGCTATGGTGCATCTTTTAATTATCGAAAAACATTATTTTCTAATGCAGTTATGATTCAGGATACCAAAGAGGATGATATGATGATGTTAGAGGAATCTCAACAGTGGGGTAAAGCCAATTTTTCTCTTGAATCTTTCTGGGAAAAAGTAGAAAGAAAATTAAATTGGGGTAAAAAAATAGTAGAGATAGAAAGTGGCAATATGCCGGCCGTTTTTACTCCCAAGGCCTTACTGGTATTACTATTACCCCTGGTGGTTGGTCTAAATGGCAGGATGGTTAATAAAAAAATTTCTCCCTTAGGTGGAAAGCAGGGTCAGCTTCTATGGAATTCTTTTCTTTCCATCTACAGTGATGGAACTATCGATTATGCCGGAGGAAGCGCTCTTTATGATGATGAAGGTATTACTATGCAGCGTTTACCACTGGTGGAAAAAGGCATCCTGAAGAACTATTATTATGATTTACAAAATGCTGCAGAGGCAGGTGTCGAGCCTACCGGTAATGGTATCAGAAATAGTTTTCATTCTGCTCCTTCCCCCGGGATAAGCAACCTGGTTGTTTCAGAAGGTGAGGCCTCTTTTTCGGATATGATTAAGGATATCAAACAGGGAATTGTGGTGGACCAGGTCTTAGGATTGGGACAGGGCAATATTCTTAGTGGGGCTTTTTCCAATAATGTGCAATTAGGATATAAGATTGTTAATGGGAAAATTGCCGGTAGAATTAAAAATGTAATGATTGCTGGGAATGCTTTAGAAATCTTAAGAGATATTATAGTAGTAGGAAATAAAGCAGAGTGGGTGTTCGGTCAATATTGTTTTCCTCCTATCTCTCTAAAATCAATATCCGTTTCCACCAAAGATTAGTTTAGCAAATCAGATAAATTATGACCATAATGTATTAAAATTGTCTTAATTTCGGATATTGTTAGCAGTTTCGCTTAACACTATAGCGTAAAAAGACTGGTCACCCTTGTTGCCAGTCTTACCTTTTCTATAGAATTGATATAACAAAAAGTAAAATATAAAATAATAAAAAATTAAGATAAGAGCTGAGGGCTAAGATTAGTATGTTGAAATTTCTAATTATCAGACATGGAGAGACTTTCAGTAATGCTGAGGAACGCTTTTCCGGGCAGCAGGATGTTGGTCTTACGGAAAAGGGAATCTGGCAGGCAGAGCAGTTAGCAAATCGCTTGCAAGACTTTCCGATCCAGGCCATCTATAGTAGTGACTTAAAGAGATCCATTCATACTGCCAGCATTATTGCCAGCAAGCACAGTCTTACCTTACAAATAGAACCTCTCTTTAGAGAAATATGTTTTGGAGAGTGGGAAGGATTGCGCTGGGAGGAAATTGATCCAGAAAATAGTAAAGAACAATTTAGAGATTGGTGGAGACAACCTTATCGGCCGTTTCCTGGAGGAGAAAGTATTTCTGATTTGAAAAGGCGGGTTAAGTGTGGTCTGAAGAAAATAATTGCCGAATATGATAATGATGAACAAGATAATACTATTAATACTATCGCTATAGTTTGCCATGGTGGAGTAACAAGAATTATTATTAGCATCGCTTTAGATATCCCTTTAGAAAAAATTTGGTATATTAAACAGTATTCTACTGCTTTAAATATTATTATTTACCATAATCCTGATATTTTTTGGGTGGAGTCTATCAATGATATTAGCCATCTTCAAGTGCCAGGGAAAGATGGGAGGAAATAGGTAATTGAAAAGTAATAAAATTGAAAAAATTAGGCAAGGTATTCCCTCTATTGATGATCATGTCCAGCAAAGTGCTTTGGCTAAGTTTGATACTTTAACTAAACCTAGCAAAAGTTTAGGGCGGCTGGAAGAACTGATAGCAAGGGCGGCTGGTGTTTATGGTTGCTTAAATCACAGCTTGAAGAGAAAGGTAATTTTTCTGATGGCGGCTGATCATGGAGTAACTGCGGAGGGAGTAAGCGCTTATCCTGCTGAGATTACCTATCAGATGGTGTTAAATTTTTTGGAGGGCGGTGCGGCTATCAATGTATTGGCTCGTCATTTTGGCCTAGAGATTGTAATAACTGATATAGGGGTAAGAGGCGACTTGTCCCAAAAGTCAGGCATCATGCACCGTAAGATAGCCTCTGGCACTAATAATATGGCAAAAGAACCAGCTATGACTGAAGAAATGGCAGAAAGATCGATCGAGATAGGCTATGAGGTTTTTGAAGACGCATTTGAACAAGGGGAAATAGACCTGATAGGATTGGGAGAAATGGGGATTGGAAATACCACGGCCAGTAGTGCCATCATTAGTCTATTAACTGGCGCTGAAATAGAGGATGTAGTGGATACTGGAACTGGACTTAAGCCAGAGGCAGTGCCTCATAAGAT
>JAGPKD010000036.1 GCA_018054125.1 Candidatus Oleihabitans oleiphilus
CAAGGGGAAGAATTCCCCTTGAGAATCTTGGTGGTAAAACAAGATAGCTTTTCTTTAACAAGTATTTTCTTAGAGGGGTTTCAGGGGATACCTCCCCTGATTATCTTGTTGGTAAAACAAGATAGCATTTTTTGGAACGATATTTTTCTTTATTTTTTAACCAGAATTTACCATATACCCAATACCATATACTAAATACTAGATACTCAATACTAATAAGAGAGGGGTTTCAGGGGAAGTATCCCCTGAAAATTATGTTAATAATTTAATGAATTTCTGATTTATACAAATTAAGACATTATTTTTTAATTAGAATTTACTATATACTAAATACTATATACTGAATACTAATAAGAGAGGGGTTTCAGGGGATACCTCCCCTGAATATCTTGTTGGTAAAACAAGATAGCTTTTCTTTAAAAAGTATTTTCTTAGAGGGGTTTCAGGGGATACCTCCCCTGAATATCTTGTTGGTAAAACAAGATAGCATTTTTTGGAACGATATTTTTCTTTATTTTTTAACCAGAATTTACCATATACCCAGTACCATATACTAAATACTAGATACTCAATACTGATAAGAGAGGGGTTTCAGGGGATACCTCCCCTGAATATCTCTGTTATACTTTGTGGTATAATCTATGTTTGGAATAATTTATCATTTTTTCTCTTTTATACTGGCGATATAAAGTAGAGAAAATGATAGGTTCCTAACTAAATACTACCTGAGAAATGAATAAAAATTGCAGGAAGGTTATTTTAAATGAGCAGAACTTTTCAATTAATTGCTGATTATTCCCCACAGGGAGATCAACCTGAAGCTATAAAGAAGATCTGTCAGGGATTTCAGGAAGGAAAAGATATTCAAACCTTACTGGGGGTAACTGGTTCTGGTAAAACTTATACTATGGCTCATGTTATTCAGTATTTACAATTACCAACTCTGGTTATTTCTCATAATAAAACTCTGGCGGCTCAGCTTTGTAATGAGTTCAGGAGATTTTTCCCTTATAATGCGGTTGGTTACTTTGTTAGCTATTATGATTACTATCAGCCAGAAGCTTATATTCCTCGCACCGATACCTATATTGAAAAGGATGCCTCTATCAATGAAGAAATTGATCGCTTACGGCTAGCAGCTACTGCTAATTTATTGGAAAGAAAAGATGTAATTATAGTCTCCAGTGTTTCCTGTATTTATGGACTTGGGTCTCCTGCCGATTTCACACAAATGGTTTTATGTTTAGCAGAAAACCAGCAATGGGAATTGGAGGAATTGAGTGCAAGATTGGTAGAAATACAGTATGAAAGGAATGATGTTGACTTCCAAAGAGGACGCTTTCGAATAAGAGGTGATGTCCTAGACGTATTTCCAGCTTATGCGGAAAATGCCTTTCGAATAGAATTTTTTGGAGATACTATTGAATCAATAACTGAAATTGATCCCTTAACTGGACATAAAATTGCCAGAAAAGAGAAAATAACAATTTATCCAGCAAAACATTTTGTTACTCCTCACCAGAGGATAACCGAAGCAATTAAAACCATCAAAATGGAATTAGCAGAAAGGTTAGCTTATTTTCGTAAGAAGAATAAGCTACTGGAAGCAGAGAGATTGGAACAAAGAACCAAATATGACCTGGAAATGTTATCCCAATTTGGTTACTGTGCCGGTATCGAAAATTATTCCAGACATTTAAGTGGCCGAAAAGCTGGTGAGCCACCAGCCACCTTACTGGATTATTTCCCTAAACCATTTCTCATTCTAATTGATGAATCTCATGTTACCATACCTCAGCTAAGAGGAATGTATGCTGGAGATAAATCCAGAAAGGATAATCTGGTTCAATATGGTTTTCGCCTGCCTTCAGCTTATGATAACCGACCATTGGTTTTTCAGGAATTTGAAAAATATATGAAAAAGGTAATGTTTATTTCTGCTACACCTGCTCAATATGAAGTAAATAAAAGTCATCAAATTGTAGAACAAATCATAAGACCTACTGGGCTAGTAGATCCGGAAGTGATAATTCGACCGGCTGAATACCAGATTGATGACCTAATTGCTGAAATTAAAAAGAGAGTGAGTCAAAAGGAAAGGGTTTTGGTTACTACCCTGACTAAAAGGATGGCTGAAGCTACTGCTGAATATTTACAGGGAATAAATATTAAAGTGAGATACCTTCATTCTGAGATTGGCACCATTGAAAGAGTGAAAATTCTAAAAGATTTAAGAGAAGGTAAATTTGATGTACTGGTAGGGGTAAATTTATTGAGAGAGGGATTGGATTTGCCGGAAGTATCATTAGTTGCCATTCTGGATGCAGATAAGGAAGGGTTTTTAAGGTCAGAAACTTCTCTGATTCAGACTATGGGTAGAGCAGCCCGTAATGTTAATGGAACAGTGATATTATACTGCAATGAAATCACTGGTTCTATTCAGAGAGCAATAGCCGAAACTAATCGCCGTAGAAAGATACAACTGGAATATAATTTAAGGAATAATATTATTCCCAGGACTATTCAGAAACCTATTGAGGATTTAATCTATTCTGAAATGACGGATTGGGAAGAGTTGGAAAGCAGAGACTATAAGATAAGTGAGGGTAAAACAAAATATTTACCCAAAAGTAGTCTGAGTGCCTTAATAAAATCCTTAAAAAATGAGATGAATCAAGCCGCAAAGGAACTTGACTTCGAAAGAGCAGCTTTACTAAGAGATGAGATCAAAAGATTGAAGAGGGAAAGAGTAATATTTAAATAAAAAGCTGCTTTTAAACTTATTACTGAATTACATAATACACGTTATAGATATACATGATACGTTTTACAAAACAATTTGGAGTTGAAAAAATGGGACGAAATAAAATTATCATAAAAGGTGCCCGGGAACATAATTTAAAAAATATTTCCTTAAGTCTACCCCGCAATAAATTGATTGTCATAACTGGTTTAAGTGGGTCAGGGAAATCATCACTTGCTTTTGATACTATTTATGCCGAAAGCCAGAGACGTTATATAGAATCTCTCTCCTCTTATGCACGACAGTTTATGGAGAGGTTAGATAAACCAGATGTGGATTATATCGAAGGATTATCACCATCCATTTCTATTGATCAGCGGAAGGCTGGCAAAAATCCACGTTCCACGGTGGGCACTGTTACTGAAATATATGATTATCTACGATTACTTTATGCCAGTATAGGTATTCCTTATTGTCCCAATTGTGGAAGAAGAATAACCAGACAGAGTATTGATCAGATTATAGATCAGATCATGAATTTTCCTGAAAATACCAGAATAAAAATACTGTCACCTATTATCAGGTCCAAAAAAGGTGAGCATCGCCAGATTATGGAAGAAGTCAGGAAGAAGGGATTTATTAGATTACGGGTTGATGGTAAGATAGTTGACTTAGATGATGATATTAACCTGGCTCGTTATCAAATGCACAAGATTGATGTTGTTGTAGACCGATTAATAATAAAGCCAGAAATCAAGAGTAGATTGAGTAATTCGGTGGAAACAGCTTTAAATTTAAGTGATGGGTTAGTTATTATTTTGGATGACCAGGACAGAGAATATATTTTTAGTGAAAAATTTTCCTGTCCTTATTGTGGGATTAATCTGCCTGAGATTACCCCCCGTATGTTTTCTTTTAACAGTCCCTATGGTGCCTGTCCCAATTGTAGTGGACTTGGTTATAAAATGGAATTTGATCCCGATTTGGTAGTACCTGATAAAAATAAGTCAATATTAGAAGGAGCCCTGCTACCCTGGGGATTTATAAAGGGAAGATATCTCTACCATATTTTACTGGGAGTAGCAAAACATTACGGATTTGAATTATCTACTCCCTTTAATAAATTAACAGAAGAACAGCAAAAGGTTTTACTTTATGGATCTGGGGATACCAAGATATCCTTTGAGTATCGTAATTTAGAGGAAGGTGATTCCTGGATCCATCATAATGAATTTGAAGGGGTTATTAATAATCTAAAGAGAAGATATCGGGAAACAAAGTCTGAATATATTCGTGCTGAGATTCAAAAATTCATGACCATAAATAATTGTCCAGTCTGTAATGGGAAAAGACTTCGACCGGAAAGTTTAATGGTAAAGATTGCTGGTTATTCCATAGCTGAGCTCTCTGATATGACGGTAAAAGAGATTATTCATTTTTTTGAGAATCTTGCTATGGAACAAAAAGAAGCTGAGATATCCAGACAGATTAGAAAGGAGATATTAAATAGATTAAATTTTTTAATGAATGTGGGATTGGATTATCTAACACTTTCCCGTGCTTCATCAACTCTGGCCGGGGGAGAAAATCAACGAATAAGGTTGGCCACCCAAATTGGTTCCAGTCTAACTGGAGTTTTATATATTCTGGATGAACCCTCCATAGGCTTACATCAAAGGGATAATAACAAATTACTACAAACTTTACTTCAGTTAAGAGATTTAGGGAATACCGTTATTGTCATTGAACATGACGAACAAACCATCAGGTCTGCAGATTATATTGTAGACTTAGGGCCTGGAGCGGGTATTCATGGTGGTTATGTGGTGGCTCTGGGAAAAGAAAAAGATATTATGGATAACCAATTATCCATAACTGGTCAATATTTAAGTAATAAGCAGCAGATCCCGGTTCCTCAAAAGAGAAGGAGTGGTAATGGGAAATATATCCGGATCATTGGTGCCCGTCAGTATAATTTAAAAAATATTGAGGTTAAGATACCTCTGGGAAAATTTAACTGCGTAACCGGGGTATCTGGTTCTGGAAAGAGTACTTTAATTGAGGAGATATTATACAAGGCACTCTTGAGAGAATTGTATCATAGTAGAGTAAAACCGGGTGAATTTGAGCGTCTGGAAGGGGTTGAAAATATTGATAAGGTAATTATCATAGACCAATCTCCCATTGGCAAAACATCACGTTCCAATCCGGCTACCTATACCGGAGTATTTACTCCTATTAGAGAATTATTTGCTAAAACTAATGCTGCGAGAATGAGAGGATATGCTCCAGGAAGATTTAGTTTTAATGTAAAGGGTGGAAGATGTGAGGCCTGTGAGGGTGCCGGAATAGTAAAAATTGAGATGTTCTTTCTTCCTGATATATATATTCCCTGTGAGATTTGTAAAGGAAATAGATTTAATCGAGAAACCCTGGAAATAAAATATAAAGAAAAAAATATTGCCCAAGTATTGGACATGACGGTAGAGGAAGGCAGTCAGTTCTTTGAGAATATTCCTAAAATAAAAAGAGGATTAAAAACCCTCATTGATGTTGGTTTAGGCTATATAAAATTAGGACAATCAGCTACTACCTTATCGGGGGGAGAAGCCCAAAGGGTAAAGCTGGCCAAAGAATTAAGTAAGATCAGTACTGGAAAAACATTATATCTTTTAGATGAGCCAACTACTGGTTTACATTTTGATGATGTAAAAAAATTGCTGGATGTTTTAAATCGATTAGTTGATCAGGGCAATACGGTATTAGTTATTGAACACAACTTAGAGGTCATTAAATCTGCTGACCATATTATTGATTTAGGTCCAGGTGGTGGTGAGGAAGGTGGAGATATAGTATTTACCGGAACACCAGAGGAAATTATTAACCATCCTCTTTCCTTTACCGGACGATTTCTGAAAAAGGTATTAAAGGTAGAAAGATAGATGAGATTAGATATTATTGGTACTGGAGATTAAATTAATAAATGAATATCTTAGAAAAAATAAATAATTTACCAGAACAAAGTGGAGTCTATCTTTTTAAAGACCGAACAGGAGAGATTATTTATATTGGGAAAGCTGTTTCTCTAAAGAATCGCGTTTCTTCTTATTTCAGTCAGTCTAATTCTCACTCAGCAAAAGTAAGGCAGATGATTAATCAAATTGACAATATAGAATATATTATTACTGCCTCCGAAATGGAAGCCTTGCTTTTAGAAAGTAGACTGGTAAAAAAGATTAAACCTTACTTTAATATCCAGTTAAAAGATGATAAGAGTTATCCCTATATTCAAATTACCAAAAGCCATAGTTTTCCTGCTATTCATCTGGTTAGAAAAACTAGTAAGATTGCTGAAAAGAAAGCGCTTTTTTATGGCCCTTTTACCGATGTAGAAACAACCAGAAAAGCTGTTCAAAAATTGAGATATATTTTTAAAATCAGAAATTGTAGCCAGAGGAAATATGATTCAGGAAAAATCTGTCTGGATTACCAAATTGGTCTTTGTTCTGCGCCCTGTGTTGGAAAGATAGAGCAGGATGAATATGGCAAAAAGGTCAGGGAATGCTGCCTTCTCTTATCTGGAAGACATAAGTCCTTATTAAAAAATTTAAGACAAGAAATGAAGATTGCTTCCCAGATGATGTTATATGAGAAGGCAGCAAAAATCAGAGATACTATCATAATGATTGAAAAGGTTATTAGCCAGGAGAGGATAAGTAAATCTTACCAGAAAAGATTAAATATATATCTAAAAGAAACTGAGGATAAAGGATCTATACCGAAAGCCCTCTTAGATTTGCAGAATTATTTAGAATTACCGGTGATACCTCTTACCATAGAAGCATACGATATCTCTAATATTCAGGGGAAAATAGCAGTTGGCTCTCAGATTACCTTTCAATCTGGTATGCCGGATAAGAAGAAGTATCGCCATTTTAAAATTAAATATCAAGAAGGGATTAATGATATTGCTATGATGAGAGAGATTTTAGAGAGGCGATTAAGTGCTGCTCAGGTGACAAAGGAGAGCTTACCAGACTTGCTATTGGTTGATGGAGGGAAGGGGCAATTAAACGTAGCGGTAGAGGTATTGCAAAAATTGAACTTAAGGGTAAAGGTGGTAGCATTAGCCAAGAAAGAGGAACAATTATTTCAACCTGGGAAAAGAGAACCGGTAATACTTCCTAGAAATTCAGAGGCTTTCTTTCTAATTCAAAGAATCAGAGATGAAGCACATCGCTTTGCTTTGAGTTACCATAAAAAATTACGCAGTAAAATAATTAAAAATTCTCTTCTTGATTTTATACCTGGCATTGGCGAAAAAAAGAAAAAAATGCTATTATCTAAATTTAAAAGTATTGAACATATTAGAGAGGTCCAGGTTGAGGAATTAAAAGAACTCCCCGGTATTGGAGAGAAAACTGCTCAAAAAATCAAAGATATATTGGAGGTAAGAGATAAGATATGATTTTAAAATACCGAAATAAGGCTCCTGTTATTGATGATACTTCCTTGGTAGTAGAAAATGCCACTCTGATTGGAGAGGTTTATGTTGGTCAGTATAGTAGTATCTGGTTTTCTGCGGTATTACGAGCTGACCTTGCTTATATTTCTATTGGTAATCATACCAGTGTTCAGGATGGTACTGTGATTCATGTAGCAGAAAATTTACCCACTAAAGTGGGAAATTATGTTACAATTGGTCATGGAGCGATTTTACATGGATGTATGGTAAAGGACTATGCTTTAATCGGTTCAGGTGCTAATATTTTAGATGAGGTAGTGATTGAAGAAAATTCTATTATTGCTGCCGGAACAGTAGTTACCCCTAAAACGGTAATTCCAGCTAATTCTATGGTTATGGGTGTACCGGGGAAGGTGGTAAGAGAAATTACTCCAGAAGAGAGGTTTCTGTTAAGAGAACATGCTGCGGCCTATGTAGAATTGATGAAAAATTATAAATTGGGTGGTTAGAAATAATTTTTCTCACAAATTTATCCCGGAATGGAGGTGAGTAATGTCTAAGCAATCAATTGCTGATTTGGCTTATAACATTCTGGAAGAAAATCATTACCCTATGCATTATCGTAAGATAACTGAAGAAATAATGAAAATAAAGGAGATTAAAGCAGAACATCCCCATCATGATGTTAATGCCTTAATGGGTGTAGACCAGAGATTTGTAAGGTATAAACGTGGAATATGGGGCCTGCTAAAATGGAAATATCGAGAGGCAAATTTACCATATACTTTAACTTCTTATTGTCTTCGAAACGGAACAATCTATTTGACTACTTATTTAAAACCCTATTTTTCTTTGAGTCGTGATGACCGACCCGTGGAGGTAACTTTTATTGATAGCGATGGAGAAGAAATAAAGGCGATAGTTGATTATCGTCAAAAATTAATTTCTGGATTTAAGGAATGGTATCAAAAAAAGGGATTAGAGGTGAATGATACTATTTTAATAGGTTTAATTGAGGAAACTAAGAGGACATATTTCCTTATAGCAGAAAAAGATATAAAGTTCAACACAGAACAAGATATGGGGGATTCAATTTATCAAATCTTGCAAGAAGAGGGGAAACCACTAAGCTGTTTGCAGATATATACCAGAGTTATCAAGAAAGAACCTGCTCATCAAGGTTTGTTTGAAGGTTATATTCAGAATATATTGAGCAATGACAACCGTTTTGTTGAGATGCAAAAAAATCTCTGGGGGCTATTTGAATGGTTAGATGAAACAGAGCAATTGTATTTAAATCTTTTTACTGCTGATAACTTTAATGATTTTCAGCAATCACTTAAAAAATGTTTTGAATTTTTAGGTTATGATACCCAATGGTGTACTGACCTCCCAAACAAACTGTTACTGGCTAAGGCAGCTCTGGATTATAAGTCTTACTCATTAATTGTTACTGGTTTACCAAAGAATTACAATATAAATATGGTACATTCCCTTGATTGGTCGGGTATGAGAAAAGCCAAAGAAATGATAAATGCTGATTCAATAATATTATTTTCAGAAAAATTTTATTTGAAAGAATTAATTGATAGAGCCAGTGAAGAAGCAGTCCAATTGTATGAACTTTCTATATTAGATTATCTAATTAAAGAACACCAACAGGTGCCATTTTCCTTATTCGATTTAAGAATTGCCTTTAACCCTATGCATCATCCCAGAAATAATCTTGAAAAATTACAGGAAATAAGAGAAAATCAGTGGGGAAAGTGGAAATTAATGAAGAGGATGCTTCATATTTTACAGGAATCAAGACTAAAAAATACCTTTATGGATATTAATCTCCTGGTTAAACAGTTAAATACTATTGGTAAACCATTTGATGATGAGGCGATTGAACAGATGGAGGTAAAAGAAATTATTGACCAATTAAATAAAGAGCCATTCAAGCTAATTGAATTATCCGAATCGGGTAACATTATCTTACCTTACTCTGAACATATTGCCTTACAAAAGATGCAACATATCTTACAATTTATAATGAATAGTTCCGAAGTTTAGAATATTATAATTATAATTGAATGAGGTACTGACAAATTATGGAAATAAGATGGTTAGGACATTCTTGTTTTCTAATTACTAACCAGCGGGGAATTAATATTTTAACTGACCCTTTTGATGGAACATTAGGATATCGAATGACTAAAGAGAAAATAAATATTATTACCATAAGTCATGAACATTATGACCACAATAATACTATGGGAATTAAAGGGAAACCAGTTGTTTTAAAAGGGCCTGTTAATCGCGATACCCATAAGATAATTTTTAAAGGAATTAATTCCTATCATGATAGTGTTTTTGGAGAATATAGAGGGAACAATACCATCTTTATTATCAAGACAGATGAAATGGTATTATGCCATCTTGGGGATTTGGGTCATTTACTGGATAGGGGGCAACTGGAGGAAATAAATCAAGTAGATATTTTATTCATTCCTACTGGTGGCTATTATACTATTAATCATATTCAAGCTGACCAGGTAATCGAGCAGATTAAACCAAAGATTGTTATCCCTATGCATTATAAAACTGATGCTATTAAGTGGTCTATAGATCCGGTTTCGTTTTTTTTAGATAAAAAACAGAATGTGAAAATCATAAAGGAAAAGACCTTGAGCATTGACTACCAGTCTCTTCCTGAAAAGACTACCATATATGTATTAAATTATTGATATTTTTCCGTTTTATAATTTTAAATTATTCACTTTTATTCTTAAATTTTTTTCTATTTCCGATTATAATATACCTGTTATAATAAGACAGAATAATTTTTAGTTTTTTATATTGAGAATAACGCATTAGGTAAGAAGGTTTTTCCAAAGAATAAATACTAATTACTTGCGACTATAAGTTATTGATAAATTCAATTAGAGGTTTTACATGACCAAATATATTTTTATAACAGGAGGAGTTGTTTCCTCTATAGGCAAGGGAATTACTGCCGCATCTATTGGTAGAATTTTGAAGAGTAGAGGATTGAGAGTATCTATTCAAAAACATGATCCCTATCTCAATGTAGATGCTGGCACTATGAGTCCATATCAGCATGGTGAGGCATTTGTTACCGAAGATGGAGCGGAAACTGATTTAGACTTAGGGCATTATGAAAGATTTATAGATATAAATTTAACCAAAGATAATAGTGTAACCACTGGAAAAATTTATAATGCAGTCATTTCTAAGGAGAGGAAGGGGGAATTTTTGGGCAAAACAGTCCAGATTATTCCCCACATTACTGATGAAATAAAGGCTAGCATTAAACGTTTAAATAAGCCCGGTCAACCTCCTTTAGATGTTATTATCGTGGAAATTGGAGGGACGGTCGGAGATATAGAGGGATTACCTTTTTTGGAGGCTATAAGACAATTCAGAAACGATATAGGAAGAGAAAATGTTCTCTATGTGCATGTTTCTTTTTTCCCTTATCTGAAGGCAGCAAAAGAAATTAAATCAAAACCCACTCAACATAGCATTAAAGAATTAAGGAGTATCGGAATTCAGCCAGATATTTTAATTTGCCGAACCCAATCCAGATTAACTGATTCGGTGAAAGAAAAAATATCTTTATTCTGCGATATACCTAAAAATGGCATTATCGAAATAGGTGATGTGGATTCCATCTACGAAGTTCCTCTGGTTTTAGAAGAACAAGGCTTGGGCGATTTAATAGTTAAGAAGCTGCAGTTAACAGATAAGAAACCTGATTTAAAAGAATGGCAGGAAATGTTATATCGTTTAGGCCATCCAGAGAAGAAGACTACCATTGCTGTTATCGGAAAGTATATACGGTTGAAGGATGCCTATATGAGTATTAATGAAGCACTAATTCATGCCGGGATCTATCACCAATGTAAAATTGAAATAAAGAGAATTGATGCTGATTTTTTATTGAAAGATGATGTGAAGAATTTTTTAAAAGGAGTTCAGGGCATACTTATCCCTGGTGGTTTCGGAACTAGAGGTATAGAAGGTAAAATTCATGCTGTTCGCTTTGCAAGGGAAAATAAAATACCATTTATGGGTATCTGTTTAGGTATGCAATGTGCCTTGCTAGAACTGGCTAGAAATAAATTGGGGTTAACTGGGGCCAATAGTGTAGAATTTGATCCGGATACACCTTATCCCATTTTTGTACTATTAGAAAATCAAAAAAACATTAGTGAGAAGGGTGGTACAATGCGATTAGGTAATTATAACTGTCATTTGACAAAAGGGACACTTGCTTATAAAATTTATGAGAGAGAAGTAATACAGGAAAGACACCGGCACCGTTACGAGTTTAATAATAAATTTTTGTCAAAATTTGAACAAGCTGGTATAATATTTAGTGGAATGAATTTAGAGAACAATCTAGTGGAAATAATTGAATTGAAAGAACATCCCTGGTTTGTAGGAGTTCAATTTCACCCTGAATTTAAATCAAGACCAAATCATCCCCACCCCTTATTTAGAAGCTTTATTGAAGCAGCTATAAAAGAAAATTAGGCTGTAAAAATAAGAAAGCACAATTATCTGGAGTAATAGTAAATGAATGCCTTAATTCTGGCTGGTAAACAAAATAGCAGCAAATTAGAAATTAACAATGAACTAAATAACAAAGCTTTACTACTTATTAATGAAATTCCTTTAGTTGAGTATGTGGTTAATGCCTTGATTGAGGCAAAGGAGATTCAAAATATTGTTGTGGT
>JAGPKD010000171.1 GCA_018054125.1 Candidatus Oleihabitans oleiphilus
CGTTATACGTAATACGGTATACCATTTTCACCCTCACCTTACCTCTCCCTTCTAAGGGAGAGGATTAGAGAGATGGTGTAAAAATATATTAAAAATTATAACACAGAATTGATTTTTTATGCTATATAACTTATAATAACATAAAAACTATATTTTCTAGTATTGAAATGGTAAAGAAATTTCAAGGACAAGGATAGGTAGAATACTAAGACCAGATAATATCAAAATTAAAATACCAAATAGAATCAAATAGAATATAAATAAGTTTCAGGATTAATATTCCAGAACAGTTCATTCTAACAGGTTAAGGGAAGTGTGGTGAAAATCCACCGCAAGCCCGTTACTGTAAAAGGTACCGAAAGCTGCTTTAAGCCACTGGAAATCATCTTCCGGGAAGGCGCAGTAATTAGATAGCCTTGAGCCAGGAGACCTGCCTGTTAGAAGTCTGCTACACTCTTTCGTGGTTGAAGAGTGTGCTTCTTTGTTTTTTATAAAAGAAACTTTTTAGCAAAGAAAATAGTAAAGGCGGTAAAATAAAATGAGTCACAAAAAAAGAGTTGTTAACGCTACCTTCTTATTATTTCTATTTTTAATCTTCTTTTTACTACTTATTACTATATCGGGATGGACGAATCCTCAGGATGATTTATTTCCCATTACCATTATCGATGACAGTGGTACCGAAGTTACCTTACATGAAAAACCAGAAAGAATCATCTCAACGGCTCCCAGTAATACCGAAATTATTTTCGCCCTGGGATTAGAAGGTAAATTAGTAGGTAGAAGTGAATTTTGCAACTATCCACCCGAAGTAGAAGCTATTGAAAGTATTGGCAAAATGTCACCTCTAAATTTAGAAAAAATTATCTCCCTGAAACCAGATTTAATCTTCGGCTATGGAGGGTTTCAAACAAAGGACATTCCCAGACTGAGAGAGCTTGGTTTTAAAGTTATAGTAATTGAAAGAGAGTCATTGGCAGGTATGCTTGAAAGTATTCATTTAATTGCTACTGCCTCGGGTATTCCAGAAGAAGGGAGGCAACTTATCACAAATTTACAGGAACGTATAGACCGAATTGCCTCCTTGACTTCCCAACTATCTCCTATTCAAAAACCAAAGGTTTTTACTGGTTCCAGTTATGAAACTATCTGGAGCCCGGGTCAGGGAACTCTTTTTCATGAATTAATTACCCTGGCTGGTGGAGAGAATATTGTAGGACACTTAACAGGTTGGGTAGCAATCAGCCCTGAACTTGTTGCCCAGGCAGAACCGGATATCATCATTGTTCCCATTGGTATTATGAATCCGGAAGAGATTGTCAAAATAAAAAATGACATTATAAATCATCCTGGCTGGTCACAGGTACCAGCCATTAAATTTAATCAAATTTTTACGGTAAATGAAGATCTTTTCTATCGGGCTGGTCCTCGTTTAGTAGATGGATTGGAATTGCTTTATGAAATCTTTAGTACAACCAGAGAAAAATAGTTTATATGGATATCCCAACTGGAGATCTAAAGCCTTTTTGATTATCATTATAGGATTTTTAGCTATCCTAATCATAGGTTTTATTGCTCTTAATTTTGGTACCATAGCCATTCATCCTCAAAAGATATGGTCCATTCTCTGGCAACATGACACAGATGATAGCTTAGGCCTTATCATCTGGGAATTAAGAATACCAAGATTAATTATGGCTATGCTCACCGGGATGACCCTGGCTTGTGTAGGAGGATGCTTCCAGGGTATTCTAAGAAATCCCTTAGCTGATCCCTACATCCTGGGCGTATCAGCAGGAGCAGCCCTGGGTGCCTGCTCTGCTATTGCCCTGCAATATGCCACCGGATTATACTTGATGAATATATTACCAATTTTTGCCCTTCTTGGTGCCTTTCTTTCCATTTTTTTAGTTTATCTGTTATCCAGAAAGAAAGCTCATTTACCTATGGCTGATTTACTGCTGGCTGGAGTAGCAGTTAACTTTTTCTTCTCAGCAATAATTACTCTGCTGTTAGCTATTTCCAGGCGCGAAATACATTCTATGGTATTCTGGTTAATGGGTGACCTATCTACTGCCAGCTGGCAGAAGATCTCCCTCATTTTTTTACCGGTTTTTATAGGCACCCTACTTCTAATCTCTTCCTCTCTGGAGTTAAATGCTATGGCTCTAGGGGAAGAAGAGGCCTTACATCTTGGCATTCAAACCGAGAAGTTAAGAATAAAAATGTTTTTAATTGGTTCAGTTATGATTGCCATCGTGGTTTCTTTTACCGGCTTGATTGGTTTTGTGGGATTAGTCATCCCCCATATTGCCCGTCTACTGGTAGGACCAGACCATCGTATTATGCTACCCGTCTCAGCTTTAGCTGGTGCTGCCTTTTTAATAATCTGTGATACCATAGCCCGGAGCATTCTTGCCCCCACTGAAATACCCATCGGTGCTATTACCGCTCTTATTGGGGCACCACTTTTTATTCACTTATTACAGAGGAGGAATGAAACTGATGAATACTGACCAAAAACCAATTATTTCTTTAGAAAATGTTACTTTTTCCTATAATCAAAAACCTGTGCTCCAGGAGATAAATTGGTCTGTAGAGCCAGGACAATTCATGGGGATTATTGGGCCTAATGGTTCCGGTAAAACAACCCTGTTAAAATTAATCTCAGGTATCCTAACTCCTCAAA
>JAGPKD010000037.1 GCA_018054125.1 Candidatus Oleihabitans oleiphilus
GTTTAGAAGCAATCCTTCAGAGGAAAATAATTAAATTAAATGATTGTGTTGGTGATCTGGTGCAAAAGACTATCTTAGAATTAAAACCGAGAGATATTGTTTTATTAGAAAACTTACGCTTTTATAAAGAAGAAGAAAATAATGATCCTGTATTTGCTAGAAAGCTGGCTTCTTTAGCAGATATTTATGTTAATGATGCTTTTGGCGCTGCCCATAGAGCACATGCTTCTACGGTAGGAGTGGCTTCTTACTTACCATCTTATGCCGGATATTTAATGGCCAGAGAAATTAAAGCATTGGATAGGTTAATTTTAAATCCCGAAAAACCTTTTGTGTCTATCATCGGAGGAGCAAAGGTTTCTGATAAAATAGAAGTATTAGATAGATTGATTGAAATTAGCGATAAATTATTAATAGGTGGTGGAATGGCCTATACCTTTTTAGCAGCCCAAGGATATGAAGTAGGGAAATCAATTTTAGAGAAAGATTACCTAGACTATGTTAAAAAATTAATAAATAAGGCAAATAATTACCAAAAAGAAATTGTAATTCCTGAAGATGTTCATGTTGCAAAAGAATTTAGTGCAGATTCTGAAAGCTTTAATATTTCAGTAGATAAAATTGAAGAAGATACAATTGGCATGGATATTGGAGAAAAAACTATTGAGCGATTTAAAAAAATAATTGAAAAGGCTAAAACAATTTTTTGGAATGGACCTATGGGTGTTTTTGAGATTGATAAATTCGCCAGAGGAACAAATGAAATAGCTCAAACAATTGCCAATTTGAGTGGAAAGGTATTTTCAGTGGTAGGGGGAGGAGATTCTATTTCCGCAGTTAATAAGCTTGGCTTGAGTAATAAATTTTCCCATGTTTCTACAGGCGGAGGTGCTTCCTTAGAATATATTGCGGGGAAGAAATTGCCAGGCATAGAAGTGCTTATTAAAAAATAAAAGTTAATTAATAATAGCTTTTTAGACAATTTAGATATTAGTATTCAGTAGTTAGTATTTTCGTCATCTTATTAAGATTTTATAGGAAATACTTGTACCCTTTACAAACTATACTACTAGATTAGGTTATTGCAAGGCTCTTACTTAATATAGTTAGAAGTTTACTATTTCAACCTTATCAGATTATCCTTACGCATTATTTTTAAAAATTGATTATTAACTAATATTGTTTCCAGTTTGTTTGTTTTAGTTATTAGTTAAAATACAAAATAAATAATCTAATACAGTCCAGTCTTTTAGGGCATGTACCTATCTAAAAACCTTCGTATTCAATCCGCTACAGAAAAACTTCTCTCTATCAAATATGAAATGTTACTGGTAAAAGAGGCAAGTTTACTTCTCTAATTTTACTTTTAGGCAATGACATGATATAAAGAATAATTTTTAAGCTGGAAATGATAAAGATCAGTTTATTCACAAAAAATCTAGAGCAACTCAATAAAGTTAATTTATGTTGACAAAATAGAAAATAGGGGTATAATATAAATACCCTAGGGGGGTATAGAAAAGATCAGGGTAAGAGAAATGGAATTTGATGAGATAAATAAGGTTAAAATTTTACATCGCTTGAAAAAAATTGAAGGACAAATTAGGGGAATACAGGGAATGATTATTGATAATCGTTCTTGTTCTGATATTCTAACGCAAGTATCAGCTGTAAAATCTGCTTTGGATAGAATAAATAAAATAATATTAGAAGAAAAAATAAATTCCTGTTTCAATTGCTCTGAGGATATATATGAGGATATA
Organism: Candidatus Oleihabitans oleiphilus; assembly: GCA_018054125.1. GTDB lineage: Bacteria > Atribacterota > Phoenicimicrobiia > Phoenicimicrobiales > Stramentimicrobiaceae > Oleihabitans > Oleihabitans oleiphilus. The sequence goes on from JAGPKD010000037.1 coordinate 1,764, forward strand.
TCGATATATCAAAATAGCTTAGATGAAATTATTGAACTTATTATTAAGTTTATCAAGTGAATTTATAATATAATAAAAGGATAAATTTAATGCTTTGTCAAATATGTAAAAAAAATGAAGCTACCATAATAATTGTTAAGGTAGTAGGAAAGAATAAAACAGAATTTAATGTTTGTAGTGAGTGTGCTAATTACCTATTGGCTGATACTGTTTCTTCTATTTCTTTTTCTCAATATAATATTAATAATATATTAGATAGTCTTTTAAGCACATTCGAAAAATATGCCAACCAAGAAATGGCTGATACTTATCAAAATGAATTGCACTGTTCTAATTGTGGTATGAGTTATAATGAATTTATACAAACTGGGAAGGTTGGCTGTAGTCAGTGTTATGAGTATTTTCGAAATAATTTAAAGCCACTGTTAGGTAAACTTCATGGCTATTCACAACATACCGGCAAATTTCCCCTATCTGTAAAAGAACGTTTTACTAGATTAAAAAAAATAAAAGAAATTAAGAATGAATTACAACAGGCAGTATTAAAAGAAGAGTATGAAAAAGCTGCCACATTAAGAGATATGATAATCGAAGAGGAAAAAAGATTGGAAAATGAAAATAATGAATAATAAAGAAGAACAGTTAATAAGGGAACTGCGAGATACAACTGCTCAATGGGTTAAAGGGGATGGCCCTTTTAACCATGTGGTGATTAGTACTAGATTGCGTTTAGCAAAGAATATTAAGGGTATCCCATTTCCCTTTAAGGCCAGTAATGAACAATTAAAAAAGGTGCTAGTAGAGAGTGAAAATTTGCTAAGAAATAAAAAGTACTTTTCTAATTTTAAAATAATAAAGATCAATGATCTAAATAAAACGGATATCCAGTTTTTAGTAGAAAAACGTTTGATAAGCATAGCTCTCGCTCAATTAAATAATCCATATTGTGCTTTTATTTATAAACCTGATGAAGCTATTAGTATAATGATCAATGAAGAAGATCATTTTAGAATACAGTGCATGTTACCTGGTTTTCGACTTAACAAAGGTTGGGAAATTATTAATGATTGCGATAACCAAGTTATGCAAGACATTGAATATGCTTTTAATGAAAATGAAGGTTTCTTGACTTGCTGTCCCACCAATGTCGGCACTGGACTAAGAGCTTCGGCAATGTTACATTTACCGGCCTTATTCATTTTAGACCGATTGAATAAAATAATGAATTCTATTTCTGAAATGGGTTATGCGGTAAGAGGATTCTATGGAGAAGGAACTGATTTTCAAGGAAGTTTATTTCAAGTGTCTAATCAAGTAACATTAGGATTAAATGAAGAGGAAATTATTGAAAATTTGGCGTCAGTTATTAAAAGAATGATTGAAGAAGAAGTGAAAGCGCGAGAAGAATTAATGATTAATTCCAAGCACAAAATGGAAGACCTAGTTATGCGGGCATATGGAGTATTAACTAATGCTAGAATTATTTCAACACGAGAAGCGTTGGATCTCTTATCCACAATCAGGTTTGGAATTGAATTGGGAATATTATCTAAAATTGGTTATGATACTATTAACAGACTGATGTTAATTATTCAGCCAGGATATATTCAACTACTAAAAAGTAAAAGAATGGGAGAGGAAGAGCGTGACTTATCTAGAGCTGAGTTAATACAAGAACTTTTGAATTAAAAATTTATGGCAGTTAATATAACTGCAAAAAATATATTAAATTATTTTTTGTTAAATATAAGAAAGGATAAAAAATGTTTAAAAGATACACTGAAAAAGTAAGAAAAGTAATTATGATGGCTCAAGAAGAAGCCATTAATCTTAATCATAATTATATTGGAACTGAACATATTTTAGTTGGTTTAGTTAAAGAAAGTGAAGGCATTGCCGGGAAAATTTTGCGTGAATTGGGCGTAGAGCCAGAAAGAGTTATTGAGGCAATTAAAAAAATAGTGGGGAGAGGTAAATATCAGGAAGTTAGCGAAATTACCTTTACTCCCAGAGCTAAAAAAGTTTTAGAATTAGCTTCACAGGAAGCCAGCAGATTGGGTCAAAATTATATAGGTACTGAACATATATTATTAGGATTAATTAAAGAAGGTAGCGGTGTAGCAACTCGTATTTTAACTGAAATGGGCTTAGATATGGAAAATATTTATACGCAAGTCATGAAAGTATTAATGGAAAGTGGTAATACAGAAGCAACGACTGGGAGTGGTATTCGTAAAGAGAGTAAGGTTCCTACCTTGGATGAATTTGGAAGAGATTTAACTGAACTGGCTAGAGAAGAGAAGCTGGATCCCGTTGTTGGTAGAAATAATGAAATACAAAGAGTAATTCAGATATTAAGTCGCAGAAAGAAAAATAATCCATGTTTAATTGGTGAGGCAGGAGTTGGTAAAACTGCTATTGTAGAGGGTTTGGCTCAAAAAATTGCCAATAATGATGTTCCTGAAATTTTGAAAAATAAAAGAATTATCTCTTTAGACCTTGCCTTAATTGTTGCTGGAACAAAATATAGAGGTGAATTTGAAAAACGTCTCAAAAATATTGTCAAGGAAGTACAAAATTCGAGTGATATAATTTTGTTTATAGATGAATTCCATACCTTAGTTGGAGCAGGAGCGGCAGAGGGGGCAATTGATGCTTCCAATATTTTAAAACCTGCCTTGGCCAGGGGAGAAATACAGGCTATTGGTGCCACCACAACAGATGAATACCGAAAATATATCGAAAAAGATAAAGCCTTAGAACGACGTTTTCAGCCTATTTATGTACCTGAACCAACTATTGAAGAAGCAATACAAATTCTTAGAGGATTAAGAGATAGATATGAAGCTCATCATAAATTAACAATTACTGATCAATCAATAGTTTCAGCAGTTAAATTAGCTGCTAGATATGTTTCTGGTCGTTTTTTACCTGATAAAGCTATTGATGTAATTGATGAGGCGGGATCGCGTGTAAAATTAAAAAATACAGTATATCCACCTGAGGTAAAAGAAGTTGAAGAACAATTACTGAAAATCAGAAAAGAAAAAGAAGCAGCTGTAAGATTGCAAGAATTTGAAAAAGCAGCAAAATTAAGAGATAAAGAAAGACAGTTTGAAGAGAGGTACAGTGAAATCAAAAAAGAATGGGAAACTGGTAGAACTAAGAATAAAATTGAAGTTACCGTTGAAGATGTAGCTGAAGTCGTTTCCAGTTGGAGTGGCGTTCCGGTTTACTCTTTAAAGGAAGAAGAGGCAAAAAAACTCATTAGAATGGAGGAAGAATTACATAAACGGATTGTAGGACAAGATGATGCTATTAAAGCTATATCAAGAGCTATACGTAGAGCACGGGCTGGTATGAAAGATCCTAAACGACCTATAGGCTCATTCATTTTTTTAGGACCTACTGGTGTGGGTAAAACAGAATTGGCAAGGAGTCTAGCAGAATTTTTATTTGGGGACGAAAATGCCATGATTAGTTTAGATATGTCTGAATATATGGAAAAATTTGCAGTTTCCAGGCTAGTAGGAGCACCTCCGGGATACGTTGGATATGAAGAAGGTGGGCAACTAACAGAAAAAGTAAGAAGACGTCCCTATTCTGTGGTATTGTTTGATGAAATAGAAAAAGCGCATCCTGATGTATTTAATATCCTTTTACAAATATTTGAAGATGGAAGATTAACAGATGCTCAGGGTAGAGTGGTTGATTTTAAAAATACAGTAATCATTATGACTTCTAATGTAGGAGCAACACTTATTAAAAAAGGTACTTCTTTAGGATTTAGAAGTGCTCAGGAACCTGAATTAATGTCTTATAAAGACATTAAAGATAGTGTAATGGGGGAATTGAATAAAACATTTAGACCAGAATTTCTTAACAGAATTGATGAAGTAATAGTTTTTAAAAGTCTTACCCAAGGTGAAATTAAACAAATTGCTGATTTAATGCTCAATGAGGTTGGAGAGCTATTAGCAGAACAAAAAATTACTTTTTCTGTTAAAAATAGTGCTAAAGATATTTTAGCAAAAGATGGATATGACCCTAACTTTGGTGCGAGACCGCTAAGAAGAACAATTGAAAGATTGGTAGAGAACCCCATATCAGAAGGAATACTTTCTGGCGATTTTAAAGAAGGGGACCATATTGTTGTTGGTGCTAAAGATGGGAAAATTATTTTTGAAAAGAAAGTAAATAAAGATAGTGAAGATAAGAAAGAACAAGATTTTCTTAATAATAACATTGATAGCGAATAGATAATATTAAAAGAAAAATTATTTTTAATTTTTAAAGGAGTATTATATTCTTTTCTTATAATAATGAAAAATAATAGTAAAAAGATTTATCGTTGTAAAAAATGTAATTACGAAACTTCTCAGTGGTTAGGACGTTGTCCAGTTTGTGGTGAGTGGAATTCTTTTCAAATTCAGGAAATTTTTGAAAAGACTAAAAGTAATATAAAAATTATAGATGAAGACCTAGCCCAACCAATTAATAAATTAAATTTTAGTTCTCTCGAAGAACGCTATAAATCAGGGATTTTAGAATTTGATCGAGTGTTGGGAGGGGGAATTGTGCCTGGTTCACTCATTCTAATTGGTGGAGAACCTGGAATTGGGAAGTCGACATTGGCTTTACAGGTGGCACAACAATTAGCAAAGAACATTGGTAGGTCACTTTATGTAAGCGCAGAAGAATCGATAAATCAGATTTACTTAAGAGCAAAAAGGCTATTAGCTGATTCAGAACAGCTTTATTTACTATCTGAAAATGACTTAGAACGAATCTTAGCCCAGATACGATATTTAAAACCAAAGATAGCTATCATTGACTCAATTCAAATTATCAATAACATTGATATCCCATCAGCCCCTGGTAGTGTAAATCAGGTAAAAAGTTGTACTGCTAAATTAATGGAAATTGCCAAAAAAGATAACATTGCTTTAGTAATTATAGGTCATGTAACAAAAGGTGGTGATATTGCTGGACCAAAAATATTGGAACATATGGTTGATACTGTATTATATTTAGAGGGAGAAAGGTTTCAAACCTATAGACTTCTTAGAGGGATTAAAAATCGATTTGGCACGACTAATGAATTAGGAATTTTTCAAATGGAAAATGACGGACTGAAAGAAGTGCTAAACCCTTCAAAAATACTCTTATCTTCACGACTTAAACCTATACCAGGTACGGTGACTACTATTACTTTTGAAGGAAGTCGTCCTTTAGCGGTAGAAATTGAGGCTCTAATAAGCTCTTCTTTTTTAAATAATCCCAGGCGAATAACAACAGGTGTTGATTATAATCGAGTTTCATTAATTATTGCAGTACTGGAGAATAAATTGGGATTACAATTGCAAAATAAAGATGTTTATGTTAACACAGCAGGTGGTATTAAGATTAATGAGCCAGCAATTGATTTAGGAATAGCATTAGCGATTATCAGTAGTATGAAAGGTATCGCTATTTCTATGGATACTGTAGCCTTTGGAGAATTAGGTTTAACTGGTGAAATCAGAACAGTCGGGATGTCTGAGAGAAGACTTAAGGAAGCCCAAAATATTGGCTTTAAAGAGGTTATCATCCCTTTTGACAATGCTAAACAGTTAACGATGTCTTTTAAAAATATCAAGATTGAGGGTCTACAAAATATAGAAGAGGTAATTACTTTTCTTAAAAATGGAAGTAAATATTAATCAAAATGTTAAAGATTTATTTACTCACTAGTACTTACCTTTACACTAAATCAGTCAAATGATATAATTTAATAGTGTCGTAATTCCAAAAAAATTCGATATTATTAAAAACTCTTTTTAATAAGAAACATTAAGATTAATACAATTAATTGGTTAACTATTTTTTATTTGATGCATAGAAGGAGGATATTTATGGTGTAACAAAAAAGAGTTTAAAAAACAATAAAATGAATAGAGGAGGTTATTGATTTGTCAGATCTTACTAAAAAAATAATTTCTATTTTATTTATTTTGATTGGCGGATTCATTAGTTATGAAATTTTCCCCGATATAAATGTCTTTATCAGTATAGATTTATTCCTCCAACATAGCTGGCTAATCCCAATTTTGTCCTTTGTTATTGGCGGTTTTTTTGGATATATTATATTTATTCTAAGCTATAAGAAACTATGTTCTTTAGGGAATAGTATCATAAACCATTTTCAAAGAATTCCTGCTCAAAATATTATTTCAGGAGTAATAGGCTTAATTATCGGTTTAATAATAGCTAATTTATTAGCCTATTCATTATCATTCATTCCATTTATTGGTAAATATTTACCCATAATACTTAATGTAACCCTTGGTTTATTGGGTGTTACTTTGGGTTTAAGCAAGAGAGAAGAGAGTGTTAATTTTTATAAAAAGAATATTGAAAGATTCAAAAAAAAGGAAAAAACTTCCCATTATCAGTTAAAAATTTTAGATACTAGCGTTATTATAGATGGCAGAATTGCCGATATTTGTCAAACAGATTTTTTAGAAGGTGAATTAATTATACCTCGTTTTGTTTTAAATGAATTGCAAGCTATAGCTGATTCTTCTGAATCGTTAAAACGCAATCGAGGAAGACGGGGATTAGATGTTTTAAATAAAATAAATAAAACCCATGCTAATAAAATAAAGATAATTAGTCGTGACTATCCAGAGCTTAAAACTGTTGATGCCAAATTAATTAAGTTAGCAAAAGAATTGGATGCTAAGATTTTAACCAACGATTATAATCTAAATAAATTGGCGCAATTAGAGAATGTAACGGTATTAAATGTTAATGATCTTGCTAATGCCTTAAAACCTATTATTTTACCAGGAGAAGAATTGGTAACCCAGGTTATTAAAGAAGGGAAAGAATCCGGACAAGGCGTGGCTTATTTAGATGATGGTACTATGATTGTAGTAGAAAATGGAAGTGGTAATATTGGTGAGAAGGTCAAAATTACAGTAACCAGTATTTTACAAACTCCAGCAGGAAGAATGATATTTGGTCGGATTAAAGAAAGAATTACTAAAAGAAATTATGAGGCAAGCCATAGTAAAAAATCTTAGCTAATTACCAGAATAATCAAAAATAAGAATTTAGCAAAAGAAAAACAAAAAAGCGAGGGAATATTATTGAGTTTAAAAATATATAATACCTTATCCAGAACTAAAGAAGATTTTATTCCCCTTAAAGGAAACCAGGTTGGTATGTATGTTTGTGGACCTACTGTTTATAATTTTTTCCATATTGGTAATGCTAGGCCATTTCTCATTTTCGAAATGGTAAGAAGATATCTTAAGTATAAAAAATATAAGGTAAAATATGTAACTAATTTTACTGATATTGATGATAAAGTAATCAAAAAAGCAAATGAGATGGGAATTACTTTTTCTGAGGTAGCAGAAAAATTCATAAAAGAATACTTTCAAGATGCTGATTATTTAAATATTGGAAGAGCTGATATTTATCCCCGAGCCACCGAACATATTCCTGATATCATTAGATTTATTCAGGGTTTAGAAGAAAAAGGTTATACCTATGTAGTAGATGGTGATGTCTTTTTTGAAGTAAGTAAATTTAAGGATTATGGAAAACTATCAAGACAGAATCTGGATGAGATACAAATTGGGGCGAGAATTGAATTAGATGAAAGGAAGAAAAATCCATATGATTTTGTTCTTTGGAAGAAAGCTAAGGAAAATGAACCTGAATGGGATAGCCCCTGGGGAGCAGGACGACCTGGTTGGCATATAGAATGTTCGGTAATGTCTACTAAATACCTGGGTGAAAGTTTTGATATTCATGCCGGTGGTGAAGATTTGATTTTTCCTCATCATGAAAATGAAATTGCCCAAAGTGAAGCATTAACTGGAAAAATATTTGCCAAATACTGGCTTCATAATGGTTATTTAAACATAGATGATAAAAAAATGTCTAAATCACTGGGAAATATTTTGACCATAAGAGAACTATCCCAGAAATATGATGGATCAGTTATTAGACATTTTTTGCTTTCTGCACATTATAGAAGTCCTTTGAATTATTCGCTATATCAAATGGAACAATCTAGGCAAGGCATGGAAACTTTGAATAATCTAATTTATAATTTAAAATTTTTATATGAAAGAAATGAATTTAGTAAAGAGATGACTATAGAAAGCAAGAAATTATTAAAAACAATCAATGATATGGAAATAAAATTTTTACAAGCTATGGATGATGATTTTAATACCCCAATTGCTTTGAGCACTCTATATTCATTAGCTAAGGAAACAAATATCTATTTGAACAAGGAAAAAAATAAAAATAAAGAAATAATAGAAAGGATTATTCAATTTTACGAACAGTTTGGAAACAAAATATTAGGTTTAATTTTTAAGCCCAATTTAACCAGTCCAGAACAAGTGCGGAAAAAAGAGATTGAGGAATTAATAAAAGCAAGAGAGATGGCCAGAAAAAATAGAGATTGGCAGACTGCTGATCAAATAAGAGTTAAACTAAATGAGATGGGTATAATTATTGAAGATACGATAGAAGGAACACGATGGAAAAAGTATTGACTGTATTTTAAGATATAGTCTATAATTGATTTAACTAACAATAAGATTTTGGGAAGAGGTGTTTTAACATTAATGGTTTTTAAAGTAAAACCATATCCTATTCATAATAATATATATCAAAAATATGATGATAGATTATTGGTGAGTATGGCTAATAATGGCGATATATTGGCTGAACAGTATATTATCAACAAGTATAAAAAATTAGTAAAAATGAAGGCAAGGACCTATTTTTTTATTGGGGCAGATATTGAAGATGTTATTCAAGAAGGGATGATTGGGTTATATAAAGCATTAAGAAATTATAATGATTCAAAAATTCCTTCTTTCAGAATTTTTGCTGAAATTTGTATTTATAGACAGATTATTACCGCTATAAAAAAGGCTTCTAGACAAAAACATAAACCTCTTAATTATTCTATATCATTAAATCAGAATATAAATTTTGAGTGTGACAACCGAACTCTATTTGATGTTGTCGATGATATAAATATTAATGACCCTATGGATATATTCCTAGCCCAGGAAAGATTTCAGGAATTGAAAATTGAATTAAATAATATATTATCAAAAATGGAAAGAAAAGTTTTAAAGTGTTATCTGGAAGGTAAAACCTATCGAGATATTGCTTTAGAGATGGAAAAAAGTGTTAAAAGTATCGATAATGCGATGCAAAGAATTAAAAGGAAATTAGAGATATTATCGCTAAATAAATTGACTTAAAAGTATAAAAAAATTATAATGTTAAATATTGCCGGTGTAGCTCAGCTGGTAGAGCAGCTGATTTGTAATCAGCAGGTCATCCGTTCGAATCGGATCATCGGCTCCTGTGCTTGGTGATTTTACTGGGGAGGTACCAAAGTGGTTAAATGGAGCGGACTGTAGATCCGTTGGCTGAACGCCTTCGAAGGTTCGAATCCTTCCCTCCCCACCATGTCTGCCCGCGTAGCTCAGTTGGTTAGAGCGCATCCTTGGTAAGGATGAGGTCACCGGTTCAACTCCGGTCGTGGGCTCCAGAATTTGGTGTGTAAATTTTATTTATTTTAAGGTATAGGAATTTCAATAATTCCTATACCTTAAAATAAGGGATTGATTTGTTATAAAAGATTTTAAAAGACAAAATAGAAAGGGTAATAAATAATTAGGTAATACATTCTTATTGCTTAGTGAGAAAGATAAGATTGATATAGAGATAAAGGGGATATCAAGGGGAAGGATTCCCCTTGATTATCTTAATTTCTTTGAAATTAAGATAATTATTAAAAAATAAAAGATACGGTAATAAATCAAAATATTAAATACAGATAAATTAATACAAATAAATATTGAATCTTAATCTTAATTGAGGGGTTTCAGGGGAAACTTCACTTGAATATCTTATGGAATAAGGATAAAAAATATTAATTTTTTTATTTTTTTATATTTATTAAAAGAAACTATTTAAAAAATAATTA
>JAGPKD010000172.1 GCA_018054125.1 Candidatus Oleihabitans oleiphilus
AGTTGATAATACCCTTATGCTTCTTCCCAAAACAGCTGAAGGTGATGTTATAGTAGATACTGGAGTTGATGTAGTTACCAAAGATAATCTGGCTGACTATGTAAAACAAATGGACCTCTGGGGGGTGCAGCACGAATTTAAACTGTAATGATGTTGCTAACCTAATTTATAGAAACAATCAAAGTTAAAATACTTTGCTTGAGTAGAATTTTTTCTCCAGGTTAAAAATTGTAAAAAACTTTTAACCTGGAGAATTTTTAAAAAAGAAAAGGAGCTACTTTTATTTAATGGAGAAAAACGAACCACTGGTTAAGATGATAAGTATCTGTAAATCATTTGGCACTGTTGAGGCATTAAAAGGTGTTGACCTGGTTTTATATCAAAATGAAGTAGCTGGATTGGTTGGTGATAATGGGGCTGGTAAATCAACGTTAATGAAGATATTGACCGGGGCACTTATTCCCACCTCCGGTGAAATTTATATTGAAGGGGAGAAGGTACATTTTACCCATCCTCATCAATCTCGTGATAAAGGTATTGAGATGATCTATCAGGATATGGCTCTTGCTGGCAATATTGATGTGCCCGGTAATATTTTTTTAGGAAGGGAATTAAAGAGAAATCTTTTCGGTACTCCTCTTCAAATATTGGACCGGAAGAAAATGGAAGAAGAATCCCAGAAAGTTTTAGCTCAATTGAAAATTAAGGTAAGTTCTTTAAAAACCAGGGTAAGCAATCTATCTGGAGGACAACAAAAAGCGGTGGCCATTGGCAGAAGTATTTCCCGAAAAGCAAAGGTAATTATAATGGATGAACCTACTGCAGCCCTCAGTCCCAAGGCGGTCAGCAAATTGCTGGATTTGATTAGAAGAATTAAGGATGCTGGCGGTGTGTCTATTATATTTATCAGTCACCGTTTGCAGGATATCTTTTTAGTAGGTGACCGGGTTATGATTTTACGGGAAGGTAAAATGGTTGGTGATAAAAAGATTAAAGAAACAACACCGGAAGAAGTGGCTAATTTAATGGTAGGAGCTGATTTAATAAAAAATTAGAGTAAGGTAATTTAGCCATAGAATATTGATAATCATATAATAATAAAAAACAGACCTACTTCTTTCTTTCTCTTAATAAATCCATTACTACAGCACTGATTAGGACTATCCCTAAGGCAACCTGATGCCAGTAGGCAGATACATTTAACAATACCAGGGCATTCCAGATAACCGAGAGAATAGTAGCGCCAATTAATACTCCATATAGGGTAGCTTCTCCACCAAATAGGCTGGTTCCTCCAATAACAGAAGCGGCGATAGCGTATAGCTCATAAGTTTGACCGGTATTAGGATTACCCTGAGATAATCGGGCAGTAATTAGTATTCCTACTATACAGGCACATAGAGTGCTAATTATATATACAATAATTCTTATTTTATCTACATTGATACCGGAGAGGCGGGCAGCTTCAATGTTTCCCCCCACTGCAAAAATATGACGACCCAGTACTGTATAGTTTAAGATAAAGATACTCAGAATAATCACAATTAGTAAAACTACCACTGGCATTGGTAATATCTCGAATAGATATCCCTCCCAGAGATAGCAAAAATTTCTGGGAAGATTGATAATCGGCCATCCTTTAGTAATTACAGCTGCCAAACCACGGGCAATAGAAAAAGTACCAAGGGTGATTACAAAGGGGGGTACATTAAGTTTGCTGACAAAAAATCCATGATATATGCCAATAGCTACAGCAATAAGCAGTACCAGGATTATAGAAAGATATATTCCGAAACCATTAACTATTAACCAGGCGACGATAATGCCACTTAAAGCAACTATGGAACCGGGGGAAAGGTCAATTCCACTGGTAATAATAACGAAAGTTTCCCCAATGGCAATTATTCCAAAGATAGCAATCTGTCTGACTATAATCAGAATATTAAAGGAAGACAGGAATTTGGGATTGATTACGGCAGTGAAGGCACAGATGGCTATCAGGGCAATTAATATACCCATTTCTTTAATCATCAGTAATTGAAGGAATCGGGAAGTGAAACGAGAAGGTGGACTTGGGCATCCTTCTTTTTCCATAACAATAGTCCTTACCTTAGTTTTATGATTAAGTTTAGGTTTACTTGATGTAGTAAGATTTACAAAAATATTATAACTTATGCTATTTTTATTTGCAAGACATAATTGGAATAGTGTTCATTTTCTCATTTCATTTCTCAGCATGTACCAGATTTTCTAATATAGAAATATTGTTATACATTAAATTGGGTAACTGATATAATTAGATAGTTGAATAGAATATTTATAGTATGTGAATTTACAGAGGAACACCCCGTCCCTTCGGGACACCCCTCTCAAGAGGGGAATTATTTCCCTGATTATTGTAATTGCCAGGCAATTTCGATACTATAAGATAAACTACCAAAGAAAAAGGTCATTGCGAGCCTGCCTCTTGCCTCTTAACACCAGTTAAGGGGCAAGGGGCAGGCGTGGCAATCTCATACTATTATTGCCCGCATCCTTGGTTTGAAAACTGATAACTATAAACCTTCTTTCTATTAATACTGCGGGTATAAGTGGATGAGATTGCTTCGTCGCTTCGCTCCTCGCAATGACCAAAATGGTATACCGTATTACGT
>JAGPKD010000038.1 GCA_018054125.1 Candidatus Oleihabitans oleiphilus
TGGTGATAATCTAACTGTCACCTGTGAGCTGATCACTCCTATTGCTATGGAAAAGGGAGTTCGTTTTGCCATTCGAGAAGGTGGCAGAACTATTGCGGCCGGAGTGGTTACAGAGATAATTGAGTGACAACATTATATAATGATATTATGGTTGATAAACAATAACAATGAGGAGGTAAAAAGGTTTAAATGCAAAAAATAAGGATTAGGCTTAGAGCATATGATCATAGGATATTGGATAATTCAGCATTAAAGATCATTGATGCAATCAAAAAAACTGGTGGTAAGTATTCAGGTCCTATTCCTTTGCCAACTGAGATAAATAAATATTGTGTTTTAAGATCACCTCATGTTGACAAAAAATCAAGAGAAGAATTTGAAATGAGAACACATAAAAGAATGATAGATATTATAGATCCTTCCTCAAAATCAGTTGAAGCATTAATGCACCTGGATTTACCATCTGGTGTTGATATTGAGATAAAAACCTTAGAATAGATATTTAATTTTTAAAATATTTGAAATAATAGAAGAGAACAATATTAATTTAAAAATTGACGTTAATATTTAAATAAGAGTAGTATAGAGCTCTTTTTGTTTTAATAAATTAAAATAAATAATAAAATAAATATAAAATAAGAGTTAAATTGATTTAATTTAGATAATTTGTTCTTGAAAAAATTCGCTGATATATTTTAGTATTGGAATTTCAATAATTACGATACTACAAGATAATATAAATATTATTTAATAAATAATTAACAATATGTTTTGCTTTTATTTCAGGGGTTGTCAAGGGGAAGGATTCCCCTTGAATATTGGAATTGCCCGACAATTTCAATATTCTTAATAAATAGCAAAGTAAGATATCAAAGATAAGATACTAAAATAGAATAGTAAAGAGAAAAATAACTATTGAACTTGATTTTATTTCAGGGGTTGTCAAGGGGAAGGATTCCCCTTGAATATCTTTTGTTCACTATTTACTAGGAGGTGGATGTCATAGTGAAAACTGGAATTTTAGGTAAAAAAATTGGTATGACTAATTTTTTTTTGGAAAATGGTAACTGCATTGGTGTTACCGTATTACAGGCTGGGCCATGTATAGTTATAAATAAAAGAGATAAACAAAGAGATAATTATGAATCCTTACAACTAGGGTTTGGTAATATTAACCAAAAAAATAAGGTAAGTAAACCTTTAAATGGTTATTTTAAAAAACAAAATGTAAATCCTTGTCGGTATATAAAAGAATTTAGATATAAAGATATCAACCAATATGAAATTGGTTCTGAAATAAAAGTAGATCTTTTTAAAGAAGGGGAAAAGGTTAATGTAATTGGTTTTAGTAAGGGAAGAGGATTTGCTGGTTCCATAAAAAGACATCACTTTTCCGGTGGACCAAAAACTCATGGCCAAAAAGATTATTACCGATCTCCTGGCTCCATTGGTGCTACCGATGCAGCTAGAGTCTTTAAAGGGAAAAAACTTCCCGGAAGGATGGGTAATAACAGAGTAAAAATAAAAAATGTTGAAGTCATAAAAATTGATGTGGATCGGAATTTACTTTTATTAAAAGGTGCTATCCCGGGTCCTAATAATGCTCTGGTAGCAATTGAAAAAAATTCCTATTAACTTTAATGACTTATTCTGCACAGGAAGGAGAGTAGCGCTATGGTAGAAATGTTTATACATAGTATAGAGGGAGAAAAAGTTGGTGCAATAAAACTTAATGACAGCTTGTTTAATACAAAAATAAATAAGCATATTATCCATCAGATGGTAAAACGTTATTTAGCTGAGAAAAGAAGAGGCACCTCATCTACTAAAAATAGAAGTGAAGTAAGTGGTGGGGGGAAAAAACCCTGGAGACAAAAAGGGACTGGTAGAGCCAGGGCTGGTTCTATACGTTCACCACTTTGGGTAGGTGGTGGAGTTGTTTTTGGTCCAGAAAACAGAGATTATGGTTATTCAATTCCTCGAAAAGTACAGTTAGCGGCCTTAAAATCTGTTTTATCGGACAAGGTTAAAAATAATGAAATTATTATTCTGGATAAGTTAGAATTAAAAAAGGGAAAGACCAAAGATATTATTGAGGTATTTAATAATTTACATTTAGATAGTAATAATAAAGTGCTTATTGTAATTGATAAAGAAGATGATCTTATAAAAAGAGCGGTTCATAATTTGAAAGATGCTATGGTTATTACCGCTAATAAGATTAATACTTATGATCTTGTAAACTACGAGAAAATGATAATTACTAAAGATGCCTTAAAGATTATTGAGGAGGTATTTGGATAATGACCTCTCCTAAGACAATTTTAATTCATCCTATTATTTCTGAAAAAAGTGTTAAGGATAAGCAATATAATAAATATTCATTTAAAGTTATCTTGGACTCCAATAAATCAGAAATAAAAAAAGCCATTGAAGATAAATTTAAAATAAAGGTTAATAAAGTAAATACTATAAATGTTCCTGCTAAAAAAAGAAAGATGGGAAGATATGTTGGGAAAACATCACAATGGAAGAAGATAATAGTTACTGTTAAAAAAGGACAGTCTATCAAAGAATTGGATAATATTTAAGGTAATGCATTACCAAATATTTTAAATATTAAATCTTGAACTTGATTTGCGGTTTTCAAGTAGGAGAATTCTCCTTGGTTATCGAAATTACCAAAAGTCCAATTTTAATTATAAGAATACAAGAAAGGTGTCGATTAAAGTGGCAGATATAAAAAAGTATAAACCAACTTCACCAGGTAGAAGATTTATGACTGTATCGACTTTCGAAGATATTACTCGCTTTAAATCTGAAAAAAGTTTAACAAAAGGGAAGAGTAAAAAAGCTGGTAGAAATAACAATGGAAGTATAATGGTAAGAAGAAAGGGTGGCGGTCATAAAAGAAAGTATCGAATTATCGATTTTTTAAGAGAAAAAGAAGGTATACCTGCTAAGGTAGCCGAGATTGAATATGACCCTAATCGTTCTGGTAGAATTGCTTTGTTGAAATATGTTGACGGCGAGAAGCGCTACATTGTTTGTCCAGAAAAATTAAAAGTCGGTGATACTGTACTATCTGGTTCCAATGCTGAAATTAGTGCTGGAAATACTAAAGCACTAAAAGATATTCCAGAAGGGACTTTTATACATAATATTGAAATAAAAAAAGGACAGGGTGCAGTATTAGCCAGAGCAGCAGGAACAAGTGCTCAGATTTTAGCAAAAGAAGGCAATTACGCTCATGTTAAATTACCATCTGGAGAGGTTAGACTTATCAGATTAGATTGTTTTGCCACTATTGGTCAGGTTGGCAATATGAATCATGCTAACATTGATTTAGGTAAGGCAGGTAAAAGCAGATTGAAAGGCAGGAGACCCAAGGTAAGAGGAGTGGCTATGAATCCTATTGATCATCCTTTGGGTGGAGGGGAGGGTAAAAGTGCTGGTGGAAGACATCCGACCTCCCCGACCGGCGTACTTGCCAAAGGTTATCGAACTAGAAAAAAGAAAAAATATTCTGACAAATTTATTGTAAGAAGAAGGACAAAATAATAAGGGGGAATCATTGAACAATGTCAAGATCAGTTAAAAAAGGTCCGTATATTGATGAAAAATTATTAAAGAAAGTGCGGGATTTAAATAGAAAAAGAAAAAAGGAACCTATTAAAACTTGGTCTAGGAATTCAACCATTTTCCCTTTAATGGTTGGTCATACTATTGCAGTACATGATGGGAAAAAACACGTTCCTGTTTATATTACTGAAAATATGGTAGGACATAAGTTGGGTGAGTTTGCCCCTACTAGAAAATTCAAAGGGCATGGAGCACATACAGAAAGGTCAACAGCTATTAAATAAAAGGGAAATTTTTTGTTATGGCATGGAATAGAGGAGGAATGAATGTTATGGGTGCAAAATCTAAAGGAAGGTATCTCCCAATATCTCCCCGAAAATGTCGCCGTACGATAGAAATAATTAAGGGTAAAGATGCCGGAGCAGCATTAGTAATGTTACAATTTTTACCAAAAAGATCAGCAAAAATGGTATACAAAGTGCTTAAATCAGCCATTGCTAATGCTGAAAATAATCATAATATGAGTGTTGATAATTTATATATTTATAGAGCCTTTGTTGATGAAGGTCCAACACTTAAGAGATTTAGAGCAAGAGCAATGGGCAGAGCCGCGAGAATTAATAAGCGAACTAGTCATATTACCATTGAAGTGGAAGAGAAAGGGGTTGAAAAATAATTGGGACAAAAAGTTCACCCAAAAGGTTTACGTCTTGGAATTATTAAAGATTGGGATATGAAATGGTTTAGCCGTAGAAAATACAGTGAGCATGTTTATGAGGATTATCAGATAAGAAAGTATATCAAAGATACTTTAGCACATGCTGGTATTTCTGTTATAAACATCGATAGAATTGCTAATAGAATTAGGATAACCATAAATTGTGCTAGGCCAGGCATTATTATTGGTAGAAAAGGAACTGAGGTTAATAAATTAAAGGATAATTTGTCAAAGATAGTAGATGGAGAGCTACAAATTAATATCAAAGAGATCAAAGTGCCAGAGGTTGATGCCCAGTTAGTTGCCGAAGATATTGCTAATCAGATTTTAAGAAGAGCTGCTGTAAAAAGAACTATGAAACAAGCTGCCTCAAGAGCTATTAAAATGAAGGCAGAAGGAATTAAAATAATGATCTCAGGAAGGATTGGCGGTGCAGAAATTGCCAGAACAGAATGGCATATGGAAGGAAGGTTACCTTTGCATACCTTGAGAGCTGATATTGATTACGGCTTTAGCGAAGCTAATACCACCTATGGTAAAATTGGGGTTAAGGTGTGGATATTTAAGGGAGAGGTTTTACCTGGTAGCATTAGCTCAGAGATAGTAAGTGATACAAGTGAAGAGACCAAAAAGGATAAAATAGAAGCATCTTTAGAGAATGACCTACCAGAAAAAGAGAGATTGAGGGAGGAGAAAAATGCTTCAACCAACTAGAACAAAATATAGAAAAATGCAGCGGGGAAAAATAAAAGGTAAAGCATACAAAGGTCATCTTATTTCCTTCGGTGATTATGGTTTGCAAGCATTACAGTCTGCCTGGATTACTAGTGCTCAAATAGAATCAGCTAGAATTGCAGTTACTCATGCCATTAAAAGAGGAGGCAGAGTCTGGATTAGAATATTTCCTCATAAACCAGTTACTAAAAAACCCGCTGAAACAAGAATGGGAAAGGGGAAAGGTTCACCAGAATTTTGGGTAGCAGTAGTTAAACCAGGTACTATCTTATTTGAACTTGGAGGCGTTGAGGAGGAAATAGCAAGAGAAGCAATGAGATTAGCTTCTCATAAATTACCAATTAAAACTAGATTCATAAAGAGAGAAGAACAGGTGGTGGGTTAAATTGAAAACGAATGAATTAAGAGATTTATCGAAGGAAGAATTGGAGAAAAAATTATCTGATTTGAAAGATGAATTATTTAGTTTACGCTTCCAATTAGTTACTGGTCAGTTAAGTAACTATATGAAGATAAAAGAGGTAAAGCATGATATTGCTAGGGTTAAAACAATATTAAGAGAGAATTATTTTAGTATTAGCAATAATAAAACAACCACAAAATCTGTAAATATTAAAGAATAGGGAGATGTTCAATGACTAATTCCACTGAAGCAAAAAGTAGAGTAGGTGTCGTAACAAGCAATGCTATGGATAAATCCGTTGTGGTACAGGTTAGCTATCTGGTAGCTCACAAACTTTATAAGAAAAGAATTAGACGAAGTTCCAAATTTATGGCACATGATGAAAAGAATATCTGCGAAGTTGGAGATAAAGTAAAAATAGTATCTACCAAACCATTTAGTAAAAGGAAAAGATGGGAAGTAGCAGAAATCATTCAAAAAAGAAAATAATTGTTTATTATTAATGATTTTTTTGAGGGAGTGTGGCAAAAGTGATACAAATGCAATCAAAACTTTTTGTAGCGGATAATTCTGGGGCAAAAAAGATACAATGTATAAAAGTGCTTGGTGGATCAAGAAAAAGATATGCCGGAATTGGTGAGGTAATAGTTGCTTCAATAAAAGAAGCAAATGTAGGAGGTGCGGTAAAAAAGGGGGAAGTGGTTAAGGCGGTTATTGTCAGGACCAAAAAAGAAATACGTCGTTCTGATGGTTCTTATATTCGTTTTGATGATAATGCGGCAGTGATTATTAATAATCAAAATGAACCAATCGGGACTAGAATATTCGGGCCGGTAGCAAAAGAATTAAGGGATAAAAAATTTATGAAAATAATATCCCTGGCTCCCGAGGTTTTGTAGCATATTAGAAAGGAGAATTAATTATGTCAAAAGGGATAGCGGAGCTAAAAAAGGGAGATAATATTTTAGTAATTTGTGGGGAAGATAAAGGAAAAAGCGGGAAAATTATAAATATATTTCCCAAGAAAAAAAGGGTAATTATAGAGGGAGTAAATTTTTTAAAAAAACATATGAAGCCTACTCAAAAATCACCACAGGGTGGTATTGTAAGACAGGAAGGCTCAATTAATATATCAAATGTTCGATTAATATGTAATAAATGTAATAAACCGACCGGCATTAAGCATGAGGTAACTAAAGAAGGGAAAAAAGTTCGAGTTTGCAAAAAATGTGGAGAAATTATAGACAAAGTCTAGAGGGGGTAAACAGAGTGGTACTCAGACTTAAGCAGAAATATGAACAAGAAGTTGTTCCTGCCATGATGAAAAAATTTAATTACCAAAATATAATGGCAGTACCAAAAATTGAAAAGATTATTATCAATATGGGACTTGGTAAGGCGAGAGATGACGCTAAAATTGTAGAAGAGGCTACCGAAGTTATAGCAACCATTACTGGTCAAAAACCGATAATAACCAAATCAAAAAAATCAATTTCCAACTTTTCTATTAGAAAAGGAATGCCAGTTGGTTGTAAAGTAACTTTACGTAAAGGTAGAATGTATGAATTTTTAGATCGTCTTATTAATGTTGCTCTGGCCAGAATTCGTGATTTCCAAGGCACTTCTCCCGATTCTTTTGATGGTCGAGGAAATTATACTTTAGGCATTAAGGAACAATTAATATTTCCAGAGATTGAGTTTGATAAGGTAAAAACATACCTGGGAATGAATATTACTATAGTAACCAATGCTCAAAGTGATGAGGAGGCAAAGGAATTGCTATCTTTAATTGGCATGCCTTTTAGAGTAGATGAATAAGTGAGAAAGAAGGGGTAAAAAGTGGCAAAAAAAGCTTTGATTGTTAAAGCAAGTAAAGAACAAAAATACAAAGTTAGAAAATACCACCGTTGTAATATTTGTGGAAGACCAAGAGGTTATTTAAGAAAGTTTGGAATTTGCCGTATCTGTTTTAGAAAAATGGCACTCAATGGTGAGTTACCTGGGGTTATTAAATCAAGTTGGTAACATAAATATAAAATAAGAGTATTTTATTAACATCAACAAATAATTATTAATAATCTATATTATATTCTATTATATTCTTAGATATCTTTCTGACCGATAGAAAGGAGGAAAAGATTATGGGTGTAACTTCGGATCCCATTGCTGATATGATTACCAGAATTAGAAATGCAAACCGAGCAAAAAGAGAAAAAGTAGAAATACCTTCTTCCAAAATTAAATTAGAAATTGCTAGAATACTAAAAGAAGAAGGTTATATTCTTGATTACTATTATAAAGAAGATAATAAGCAAGGTGTTATTACTATATCGCTAAAATATTCAGGAAAACAGAGAATTATTAATAACCTTAAAAGAATTAGTAAACCTGGATTAAGGGTTTATGTGCCTAAGGATGATATTCCAGAAGTTTTGGGTGGATTAGGGATTAGTATTTTATCTACTTCCAAAGGAATTATGACTGGAAAAGAGGCTAAAAAGAGACATTGTGGTGGAGAGGTATTGTGCTATATCTGGTAACTAGTAATATTTACCAGAAATTTATTAATTTATATTAAATAACAGTAATAGTAAAATAACTAAATAGCACTTTGGAGAGGTAAGGAGGATGTTATGTCTAGAATTGGCAAGTTACCTGTTGTAATACCGGAAGGTGTTTTAGTTGAAGTGGACAACAGTACAATTAAAGTAAAAAAAGGCAATCAGGAATTAATTCATAAATTACCTCCTGGTATAAAAGTCAAATTAGAAGACCATAAAATTATAGTTGATAGGATAAGTAACTCCAGGATACATCGCTCATTGCATGGTTTAACCAGAAATATAATTTTTAATATGGTTAAAGGCATAAGTGAAGGTTTTGAAAAGACCTTAGAAATAAATGGTGTTGGATATAGAGCAGATGTTAAGGGGAAAGACTTAGAATTGAATTTAGGTTATTCTCATCCTATAAGAGTGAAAGCTCCTGAAGGAATTGAATTTTATGTAGACAAACAAAAGATTATTAAGATTAAAGGTGCCGATAAACAACTAGTCGGTAAAATTGCTGCTGAAATTAGAAGTCTAAAAAAACCAGAACCTTATAAGGGGAAAGGTATAAGATATATTGATGAACATGTTCGGAGAAAAGTTGGTAAAGCAGGGGCCACGGTAGGTAGCAAATAATAAATTCATAATATTTTATAACAATATTCTGAAGAGGGGTGCAAATTTTATGAAAAATAAGAAAAAAATTGCTCGTTTAAGAAGGAAAAAGGGCATTAGAAAAAATATATTTGGTACTAGCGAAAAACCACGCTTAACAGTTTTTCGTAGTGCAAAACATATCTATGCACAGGCTATAGACGATGAAACAGGAAAAACATTGGTATCTTTGTCAACTTTAACTTCTGAAGTTAAAAAAGAAATTACTTATGGCGGTAATATTAAAGCAGCCGAAGTTACCGGTAAAATACTAACTAAAAAATTACAGGAAAAAGGAATTAAGAAAATAGTCTTTGATCGCAATGGTTATTTATTCCATGGAAGAGTAAAGGCATTAGCTGATCAGATTAAATTATCATAATTTATAAAAGATTTAAGGGATTTTTACATATTAATAAGGGAGAGGAGATGAATACGTGCCAAAGGTGATTGTTGAAGAACAAGAATTAAAAGAAAGTGTAATCTTTGTAAATCGAGTAAGTAAAGTAGTAAAAGGTGGCAGAAGATTTAGTTTTAGTGCCATGGTTGCGGTAGGAGATGGTAAGGGATTTGTGGGCATTGGATATGGTAAAGCAAAAGACGTTTCGGATGCCATTCGGAAAGCAGTTACTAAAGCTAAAAATAACATGCATAAAATCAAAATAAAAAATGGGACAATTCCTCATGCGGTAACTGGTATTCATGGTGGAGCTAAAGTATTTTTGCGACCGGCTTCTCCTGGAACTGGTGTTATTGCCGGAGGTCCAGTCAGAGCAATAATTGAAGCGGCAGGAATACAGGACATTCTTACTAAATCTTTGGGAAGTGATAATAATTTAAATGTAGTTAAAGCAACCATGAAAGCTTTATTAACCTTAAAAAGTGCCAGAGAAGTTGCTAAGTTAAGAGGCATTCCAGTAGAAAGAATATTTAGTTAATTAGGATTGGGGGAGGAACCTATAGTGAAATTAAACGAGTTGAAACCTAATACTGGATCAATCAAAACCAAAAAAAGAGTAGGCAGGGGTAATGCATCCGGACACGGTACTACTGCTGGTAGAGGGACAAAAGGACAAAAGAGTCGTTCAGGTTCTAGCATTAGACCTTATTTCGAAGGCGGACAGATGCCTTTAAGCAGAAGAGTACCTAAACGTGGCTTTAAGAATATTTTTAGTAAAAAATATGCTATTATCAATGTGGGAGAATTAAATAGATTTAATGAAGATGAAATAATTACACCAGAACGGCTATTACAAGAAGGCATGGTCAAAAAGATTAGGAATGGTATCAAGATATTAGGTAAAGGAGAAATTAATAAAAAGCTCACTATTAGAGCTCATAAAATCAGTAAAGGAGCAATTAGTAAAATTGAATCTGCTGGTGGGAAGGTTGAGGTGATGTAAGTGCTAGAACAATTACGTAGTTTGTTTAAAATTCCTGACTTAAAAAGTCGTATATTATTTACTTTTGCTATGTTGATTGTAGTAAGGTTAGGAAGTCATATTCCGCTTCCCGGTATTGATAAACAAGCTTTAGCTAATTTATTTGCTCAAGGTGGTATGCTTGGGTTTTTTGACCTTTTTGCCGGCGGAGCCTTAAGCAGATTTTCACTTTTTGCTCTTGGTATTATGCCTTATATTAATGCCTCTATTATTATGTCTTTATTACAGTCAGTTATTCCTTTATTTGAACAATGGTCTAAAGAAGGAGAAGAAGGGAGAAATAAACTTAACCGTATCACTCGCTATGGAACCGTGGTACTCGGATTAATTCAAGCAGTAGGCATTAGTGCCTGGTTAGAAAGTTTACAAGTATTAATGATAACTGGTTTATTATTTAGAATTTTATTAGTTATTAGCTTAACTGCAGGAACTTGTTTTTTAATGTGGTTAGGTGAACAAATAAGTGATTATGGTATTGGTAATGGTATCTCCATCATCATCTTTGCTGGTATTGTTGCTAGAATTCCATCTGAAATTATTCAAACCTGGAGTTTATTAAAAGTAGGAGAAGTAAGTATAATATCTGTCATTGCCTTAATAGTAATAGTAATACTGGTAATTGCTGGTGTTGTTGCTATTCAGCAAGGACAAAGAAGGATACCAGTGCAGTATGCCAAAAGAGTAATAGGTCGACGTTTATATGGTGGACAAGGAACTCATATTCCCCTAAGAGTAAATCAGGCTGGGGTTATTCCCATTATTTTTGCCTCTGCCATTCTTATATTTCCAGGGACTATTGCCCAATTTTTTCAAGGTTCAACCTTTATGCAAAAAGTTGCTGCAGCACTTTCTCCTGATACAGCATTATATCTTATTTTATATACTATTTTAATTATCGTTTTTACTTTTTTTTATACTGCAATTACCTTTAATCCCCAAAATTTGGCAGATAATTTGAAAAAATATGGTGGATTTATTCCGGGTAGAAGGCCAGGTAAAGCAACTGCAATGTATATTGATCAAATTATGACTCGGATTACCTTAAGTGGTGCAATATTCCTGGCTATTATTGCTATTTTACCAAATATATTAATTGAAGTTACCGGGATTACCACCATCTATTTTGGTGGTACCTCTGTTCTCATTATGGTGGGAGTAGCTTTAGAAACAGTGCAACAAATTGAGTCGCATATGCTAATGCGTCATTATGAAGGATTTATAAAGAAATAATATGAGGTATTAGATGATTATTATTTTATTGGGACCACCAGGAGCAGGGAAAGGTACTATTGCTCAAGAGTTAACCAAAAAAATTGAAATACCTATAATAGCTACGGGTGATATTTTAAGAAATGCTATTAAAGAAGGGACCACCTTAGGGGAAAAGGTAAAAAAGTATGTGAATTCAGGTAAGTTGGTACCGGATAAATATATTATGAAGATTGTCGAAAATAGAATTAGAAAAGAAGACTGTCAAAGAGGATTTATATTTGATGGCTTTCCCAGAGC
>JAGPKD010000039.1:0-7293 GCA_018054125.1 Candidatus Oleihabitans oleiphilus
TAAATATCCGGCATAAGATGGTAAGTAAGAAGCCACTCCTACCGTAGAAGCATGTACTCTATGGGCAGCGCCAAAAGCATCATTAACATAAATATCTGCTAAAGAAGCCAGCTTTCTAGCAAATACAGGATCATTATTTTCTTCTTCTTTATAAAAGCGTAAGTTTTCTAATAACACAATATCTCTCGGTTTTAATTCTAAGATAGTCTTTTGTACTAGATCCCCCACACAATCATTTAATTTAATTATTTTCCTCTGAAGGATTGCTTCTAAACTTTTTGCCACAGGATCTAATCTCAACTCTTCTACAATTTTTCCTCCAGGTCTACCCAGATGACTCATCAAAATAATAATACAATTATAAGATAGTAAATAATTAATAGTATCTAATGCTGCTTTGATTCTAGTATCATCCTTAACTTGCAAATCTTTACCTAAGGGTACATTGAAATCTACTCTAACCAATACTCTTTTGTTTTCTAATGCTACTCCCTTTAAATCCTCTAAAAGGGATATAGTTTGACCCCTTTCCATATTTATTACTCCTTTTCTCTTTATACAAGATAATCAGGGGATACCTCCCCTGAAACCCCTCATCATCACCCTCACCTTACCTCTCCCTTCTAAGGGAGAGGATTAGAGAGTTGGAAAATTATTTTTTGATAGCTGTAAGTAAAAGAATGATTAATAAAGATGGTAATAGATTTGCTATTTTCAACTTTTTTATCTCTAGAATACCCAAAGCTAATCCTAAAATAAGGATACCCCCTACTGCAGTCATCTCGTTAATCATATCCACTGTAATCCAATTTTTTACTAAAATAGCAACTTGGGTAATTGTCCCTTGATATAAAAATACAGGAATAGTAGAAAATAAAACACCTATCCCAAACGAGGCAGTAAAAATAATAGAAGATATACCGTCTAAAGCAGATTTAGCTAATAAAATATCTGGGTTACCATTAATACCTTCCTCTATCGCTCCCATTACGGCCATGGAACCTACACAGTATAATAGACTAGCAGTAATAAATCCTTCCGTAAATTTTTCTTTGCCTTTTTGTTGTTTGAAAATAAATTTAATTTTTTCTCCCCATCTATCTAGTATCTTTTCTATATCTATAACCTCACCAATAATACCTCCAAAAATCAGTGAAAGAATAATTAATATTATTTCTTGAGCTTTAATTGCCATCTGCATTCCTATTACCAAGGTTACCAGACCTATAGCTTGAAAAAGAATTGCGCTTATTCTTTCAGGAAAATGCCCTTTTAATATCAATCCAATAATACATCCGCTAATAATAGCTAAGCTATTAACAATAGTTCCAAACATGCTACCCCTAAATTACTCGATTGTTTTATATTATTTCATCATCTTGAGTCACTATTTTTTTCTTCTCTTTTCGGGAAATTTGATTAGACTGAGAGAAATATGATTCTGACTCCGGCCGTTTAATTAGTTGATCAATTCCAACAGCAATAATAATCAGTGGCCAATATTTCCATATGGTGTCTGGCCATTGATATAATTGAAAGTTTTTTAATAAAAATAAAGTACCTATTGTTAATAATATAATACTAAAAAAGACAGATCTCCTCTGTAATAATTGCATCAAGCCCCAGATTATAAGCAAAATTGGCCAAAAAAGCCAGACATTTTTCCACATCTGGATACCAAACAAATTTTCTACCAGAAAAATAATGCCAATTATAAGAATAATTAATCCAAATAACCACTGTCCAGAGTTTCTGCTAACAATGTTCATATTAATAATTCCCCTCCTCCGATGGTGAATATATTGTTCTCATTTAAAAATAATATATCATGCTACCAGGCAGTAATTTTTTTAGCTTCTTGCCATATATATTCTAAATGGTAATAATTTCTCTTTTCTTCAGAAAAAAGGTGAATTACTACATCTCCACAATCAAGTAAAACCCAACCAGTATTAGCATTCCCTTCATAAATTAAATTTCGATTAATATTACTCTCTTTTAATTTCTTGATTATTGTATTAGAAAGTGTTTTTAAATGAGTGGTGGATTGGGCAGTAGAGATAATAAAATAATCGGCAATAATAGAAATTCTTTTAATATCTAAAATGACAATGTCTTTGGCTTTCTTCTCCTCTAATGCCTGGGCAAAAAAAATGGCAATTTTTTTGGCGTTACTCTTCAAATACACCTCTCCCTTTAATTAACAATCTGCCACTTATATTGGAAATTTCGATATAAATATATTTTTTTGTTTAGTATACCATATTTTTACCGACTATTATAGTCATATCTATTTCCTTATTTGGCTGTTCTTTTCTAATTATCTCAATATCACCAAAAATTTCTCTTAGATAATTATCTGGCTTAATGTCTTTTCTATAAATAGTTATCACAGTTTTTTGATAATCAAAATGGTCAGCATTATCTATGTTTACTACGTTAAATCCCAACTCTTTCATTTTATTTGCTACCCGATGAGCAATGCCGGGCATCTGGTTACCATTTAACACTTCAATATTAAGCCCTTTATATTTATTTTCAATTAAGTAATTAACTCTATCTTTTACTTCTTGGGTGTCAACCACTAAATAGCTTACTCCTCCAATATATTGAGGTTCGCCTTTAATTGTCTCAATCCATATTTTTTCTCTATCAATATCTTTCATTAATCTGGCTAGTGAAATTATATCACTTGAACCCATATTAGTGTTGATATAATCTGGTAAGCTACTAACAATATTGGGTATCTTAGTTAGGTTATCAACATTCAATATTTTATCAATTACTGCATTAATTAATTTTTGTTGACGTTGGATTCTCCCTAAATCACCTAATGAATCAGATCTAAATCTGACATACTCCAAGGCTTTTTCACCATCAAGGACTTGTGGTCCTTTCTGTAGATTAATTTTAAATGATCCTGCTTGGTCAATATAATACATATCTTTCTCTACATAAATATCAATACCTCCCAGAGCATCAATTATATATTTAAAGCCTTCAAAATCAACAACTCCGTAATAATTAATGGGCAAACCAATTAAATCTTCCACTGTTTTTTTTAATAAATCTACTCCTCCATAGGCAAAGGCATGGTTTATTTTGTCCATTCCTCTTTCAGGAATCATTACTCTTAAATCTCTAGGAATGGAAAACAAGATAGTATCTTTAGTCTTGGGAGCTACACTCAATACTAAAATAGAATCAGCTCTCCCCCTAGCTTCTAAGCTATCAGTTCCTACCGCCAATATATTTAACCTATCATTAGCTAAAATATCTGAATGAAATGGGAATATATTTAAAAAATACAAAAAAGCTAAACATATTATAAGTAAAAAAACAAATATTATAATTTGTAGTAATTTTCCCGCCCTCTTTTTCTTTATGGCATTATGTCTTTCTGACCTTCCCATAGTTCAAGCTTACTTTCTATCAATTAGTATTTTATTCCTGGCAAACAAAGTATCAGGATGAATAATTAAGTTTTTAGATATCAGATGCTTAAGTTCTTGATTAATTAATTCTAGCATTGCTAAATCAATATCTTGTTTTAACAATTCCCATAACTTTTTTATTTTTTTTGCACCTCTGTCTGGTTCAATTTTATCAGCAATATAAATAATCTTTCCTATTAAGCTTAATTTATCTGAAGCAGTGCTGTGATACCTAATGGCATCTAACATCTCTTTATCATTAATTTGAAAAATTTCCTTAGCTAATTCTGCACCCACATAAGCATGCCAGATTTTAGGAATTTTTTCTTCTACTTCGTCAAGTCTAATATGATACTTATTTATTAATTTTTTTAAATTATCAACAGAATAATCTTTAGCACAATCATGAATTAGACCCAATATCTTAACCTGCTCAGAAGGTAATTTATAATATTCAGCTATTTTTTCAGCTACTAAACTAACCCGTAAGGAATGCTGGTATCGCTTTTCGTTCATAATCTTTTTTATTTTAGTATCAATCTGCTCCAAATTCATGGTTCCACTATAACATTTTTTTATTTATTATTTTACTTATTTATATATAATTTATTTCCATAGATATATTCTCTTACTTCTTCTAACACAATATATTTTATACTTAAACCATTTTTTATACGATATCTTATATCGGTTGAAGAAATAGCCAATGCTGGTATCTCCATAATTTTTAATACTTTTTTAAAATTGTTATGTAACCTTGCCAGATCATATCCTGGTCTAGTTGCTGCTACAAACTGGCATAATTTTAATAATTCATCTTTTTTATACCAGGTATCAATCTCTAAAAATGCATCAGCACCAGTAATAAAATAAATTTCTGCTTCCCAACCATAAATATTACGAAATTCTTTAATTGTATCAATAGTATAAGAAGGACCAGGACGATTTACTTCAATCTCTGATACCTCAAAATAAGGATTACTTTGGACAGCTAAATAAGTCATAGTTAAGCGATGTTTGACATCGCTAACCTCTTCATTTCTCTTATGAGTTGGCTGGAGACAGGGAACAAAAATAACTTTCTTTAGTTTAAATTGAATTCTTGCTTCTTCAGCAGTAAATAGGTGCCCAATGTGAATCGGATCAAATACGCCCCCCATAATGCCTATTCGTACTGGTACTTTATTTTCTTTAAGACAATTTATTACCATCTCTGGTTGGTTTATAAGCATATAAATCCTTTTCCTTTTTAATTTATTTCAGAAAATTCTTCACCTACTATTTCTTTATTCACAACTCTAAATGTCTTGCCTTCTTCTTGATACTTCCAGAGTTCTATTGTTTCTTTTCGATTTTCTTTAATTATCTCAATAGTATCCGGATAACCAAAATTGCTATAACCGGCCTTAGCTAAGGCTTGTTCATAAGGAATTGCTTTTACCTTCCTTAATTGAGATATTAAATTCTCTCTCCTTTCCTTCAGCCCCAAAGATTGAAAGATTTGCATTAATTCCTGGTAAGCATACCAATATTCAGATGGCCTTTGGAATGAAGAAGGATTATTTTCTTCTTCACTAGCAATTACTTTTTCAAAACTACTGATAGCCAAAGAAGTATATTGCCAGCTAATCTTTTTTGATAAAGCCTGGTAAACCTCACCCAACCAATAATGTGCCTTAATTAGATCACTTTGTAAGGTAATTGCTTTTTTAAAATATGGTATTGCTGATAATAATACATAGTTATTTAAATTATTCTCATTTAGAAAAGCCTCATTATTAATCCCTAATATTTTAAGTCCTTCTAAAAAATGGGCATCAGCAGTGCCGCTTGTTACTTTTGAAGTATCTCGGAAACTTTCATTCAAATATCTAAAAGCATAGGGGTTCCTTGGATTTATCTTTAATACCTCAATCCATTTTGATACCGCTTTATCATATTGCCCAGTCTGTCTATAAACTTTGCCCAACCAATAATGTGCATTTTCAAAATTAGGATCTAAATCAATAGCTCTCTGATAATTCTCCTCTGCTTTTTGATAATCACCTTGTGAAAAGTATTGATATCCCATTTGATAATAAGACTGAGCGTCTTGAGTCATTCCTAAATCTGAGATGTTGAAAAATAAAATTAGAAGGATAATAGCTACTACAATTGACTTTTTTATCTCTTTCCATTCTCCTCTCTTTATAAGATTTTTTGTCATTCTCTCAGCTCCTCTTCTCATCTAATTAATTAATCTGTATTAAATTAACATTTTTATTATTTTTAATCAATTAGGTTTTTTGCTTTCCTGGTATTTTTCAACATAATTCATCTGTAAATTAGCTAATATATTTTCCAGCTCTTTCTTATCTTCATCTTTAAGTTCGGTCTTAATCTGATTTAATAAAAATTCAATACTGTCAATAGAAATCTTGGCTTTCTTTAAGTCCTGTTTAATCTCTTTTGTTTCAGGATTCATCATCAAACCTAGATATTCCCATGCCTTACCATTTAATATTCCTATAAACCAGATAAATAGTGTTTCTAATGTTAGTTGATGAGGATATAGTTTCTCATTCTCATTTTTATCTTGATCATTACTATCAAAGTTTTCAGGCATTTTTTCATTCATATCGGCACTCCTTCCCATAATATTTAATATTAAGGTAATATTTATCACCCTCACCTTCCCCTCTCCCTTCTAAGGGAGAGGAATATGGTACTAGTATATTATATTATCTATATTAAGGATAAAATTTTTAAAATATTGAAATTGCCAAGCAATTCCAATATTCAAGGGGAATTCTTCCCCTTGAGAACCCCTGAATTAATACTGAATTAAGAATAAGTCAACTGTTTATTTATCTCTTTGTCTTTGATATTTGTTTTATGATATTTTATATTTATATCTTAAGAAAATTGCAATTGCTTTGCAATTCCAATTTTCAAGGGGAATCCTTCCCTCTTTCTTCCAGCAAGGTAACACAAAAGGCAGCAATGCCTTCTTCTTTCCCAATAATTCCTATTCCTTCGTTAGTAGAGGCTTTTATATTAATATTGTCTTCATCTAATTTTAATACTCTGGCAATATTCTCTTTCATATATGGATAATAAGGTAATAATTTAGGTTTTTCCAAAATAATGGTAATATCAATATTATTTATTTTATATTTTTTACCCTCAATAAATGTCCATATTTGATCTAGCAAAAATAAACTGGAAATACCTTTCCATTTAGGTTCATTATCAGGAAAATGAACTCCAATATCACCTTCGCCTGCAGCACCTAACAGAGCATCCATAAGGGCATGTACAACTACATCAGCATCAGAATGTCCTTCTAACCCTTTATCATAATTAATTTTTACACCACCAAGAATTAAAGATTTACCTTTTCTTAGAGGATGTATATCATATCCAAATCCAATTTTCATAATCATTTATTTTATTCACAAACCATAAGATATTCAAGGGGAATCCTTCCCCTTGACAACCCCTGAAATAAACTAATTTAAAGTTGTAGTATACAATTATCTATTTGATATCTTATCTTATATTTCTTACCTAAGGTCTTTCTAAATAATATTGAAATTGCTTTGCAATTCCAATTCTCAAGGGGAATCCTTCCCCTTGACAACCCCTGAAATAAGATCAAGGTCAGTTTTATATTTGTATTTTTGATATCTGTTTTATGATATTTTATCTTTATATTTTAAGAATATTGAAATTGCTTTGCAATTCCAATTCTCAAGGGGAATCCTTCCCCTTGACAACCCCTGAAATAAACTAATTTAAAGTTGTAGTATACAATTATCTATTTGATATCTTATCTTATATTTCTTACCTAAGGTCTTTCTAAATAATATTGAAATTG
>JAGPKD010000039.1:7393-11511 GCA_018054125.1 Candidatus Oleihabitans oleiphilus
CTTTGCAATTCCAATATTCAAGGGGAAGGATTCCCCTTGAGAACCCCTGAATTAATACTGAATTAAGAATAAGTCAATTATTTATTTATCTCTTTGATATCTTTTTTATGATATTTTATCTTTATATTTTAAGAATATTGAAATTGCTTTGCAATTTCAATATTCAGTCAAAAATATTTCTTGCTCTAACAGTGCTGGTATTATACACAAAGGGATATTTATCCTTTATTTCGTTATAGGCCCAATCTGCCTGATTTTTGTTTTCAAAAATACCATATACCGTAGGACCACTCCCAGAAATAGAAACTATTAGAGCACCCATAGCTTTTAGATGCTTTTTTATTTCCCCGACAATAGAATATTCTTTAGAAATAATAGAATCAAAACTATTATAGATATTTTTATAAATATCAGATGGTTTAATAGTCTTATTTTTATTTATTAAATAATTAATTTTTAAATCAGGTGTAGTAGAATGAAAAGTAGTTTTTTTGGCTTCCTCATCAAAGAGATGATAAGCCCATTTAGTAGAAATTTTAATACCAGGATTAATTAACAAGAGAGGAATTGGTGGAAAAATAGATTTAAGTGGAAACATAATTTCCCCTCTGCCTTTAGCATAGACAGTGCCTCTAACCAGAAAAAAGGGAATATCCATTCCCAATTGTGTTCCCAAGTCTATAAGTTGAGATAAGCTTAGCTTTAAGCGAAATAGTCTGCAAATACCCATTAAAATGGTAGCCACATTTGATGATCCCCCACCTAAACCAGCAGCAAGAGGTATACGCTTATAAATAGACACTGCTAAACCTTTCTCTTCATTTTTGAGCAACATTTCTATCGCACGATAGAGTATGCTATCCCTCCCAATTGGTACCTCAGGATTATTGCATTCAATATAAATATAAGGATCCTCAATCTTTTTTATGCTAATTTCATCATATAGATTTATAGTTTGAATGATAGTTTCAATATTATGATAACCATTCTCCAATTTTTTATTAATATCTAAATATAAATTAATTTTGGCATAACTTCTTAAATTAATAATTTTATTTATCATACTGTCCATGATAATATTTTTTCAGTAAAACTTCTGCTAACCTCAAATCAACTATAGTAGTAATTTTAATATTTTCTTCAGAACCACGAATAATCCCTACTTTACCCCCGTAGTATTCTAAAATGGAAGCATCATCAGTTACCATCAAACCTTCTTCTATTGCTCTTTTATATAACTCTCTGATACGTCCAAGCTTAAAAGTTTGGGGAGTTTGAACATTCCAATATTTATCACGATCAACTGTTTTTTCTACTACCATATCTGGTAATTTTACTACCTTCATCGTGTCAGTAGCTGGAACCGCTAATATTACCCCATCATGGTTATCAGCCATTCTTATACTCTCTATGCTCTCTTCGATCATCCATTTTTTTACTAAGGGACGAGCTCCATCATGAATACAAACTATACCATCTTTTTCTGTAATAGCCATCAATCCATGATAAACAGACTCTTGTCTGGTCAAACCACCCGTTACAATTTTTTTTATTTTTTTATATCTATTTTTATTTATTACTTCTTCTTCGATTTTTTGGTAGTCCTTTTTTCTAATAACCAGTATAATTTCATCAATCTTATCCGATTCTTCAAATATATCTAAGGTATAACAGAGCAATGGTTTCCCCAAAATCATTGCTAATATTTTACTATCAAAATTATTTAATCTCTCGCCGTCTCCTGCAGCTGGAATAATGGCAAAATTACTCATGAATTTATTTTACTCCGATTTTTCTTTATTTTTAATATTAAAAAATATCTCATGGTATCCATCTATTACAAAATCAGTATCCAGGATTACTTTTAAGTTATTTTCTAAATCTTCTTTATTACTATTACTGATTAGATCTGTCTTTTCATTTTCACCAAATAAAATTAGTTCAGCAATTATTTGGTCATTTTTTTCTTTTTTCTCAATATATGTTTGGATTTCATTCCATCCACTTAATAAATATGGACTATCATTCTGAGAAACGGCTTTATCCCTGATTTCTTCTTTAGATGCTCCACCCTTAACAATCAATAGTGCATTGCCCGATTTAATATCATTAGGCAACTCTATCTTGATCAATTTTTGTTCATCAGATTGTCTAAATGGTTGAATTGTTACTTTAGCTTCTAAATTATCACCTGGATTATATTCGGTTTTATCCAATTTAACTTCTTTAATTATAGCTCTTTGATCTTGTTCTTTAATAGTAATATTGAATTTAATCTCATTTAATTCTATTTTTTCTGTAAAATTGTAACTCAATAGATCGAATAACTCATTAAAATCTTTACTACATTGTATTGCTATATCACCTTCACTAAAAAATATATTTTTATGGCTTAAATAGTCCCCTGTTTTAGCATTACGCATATCCAATTTAACAAGTGCTGTTCCCTGGCCTATGCGATCAATGGCATTATCTACAGACTGAATTAAGAATGCTGGTATTATACTCCCTACAATTTCTTTTTGTGATACTATTTTGGCAGCACTAGTCATTTCTAGGTCACGATCTAAATCACACACCTTTATTTGACAAGAAATAATATGGGGAAAATGATTTAATTTTGCTAAAATTCCAGCACTTCTATCCTGTATTACCTCACCTAATAGTAGATAAGGAGAACCAATTTTAAAGGGCATAATAATACTGGGAAAGCTATGATAGATATACACTGAAGAAAAAAGATAGGAAACATCCCCATGATGGAGGAAAGGATGACCGAATGATAACAGGTAACCATCCTGGCCATAGGTTACTGTGCCAATTCCAATAATACTTATATCGCCAGTAGACAATTGTACCCCAATAGCAGAACCAGGCTCTAAATCTTTTATATATGAACTAATTTCTAACTCTTTTTTAATATTCTGATACTCAGGAATATTTTGTAAAAAAACTATATTTTGTTTTTTAAGAAGATCTGTTATATACTTACTGGCACGGCCATCTAATCCACTTATAAGTAATGGTGATTGAAGATATCGGAAATTAAGTTCCATATTTTGATTTTCTGTTGAAATGTTATTTGTTTTTTTAAATCTTGATTTACTATTGTCTAATTTTCCTTGCAGTACACCATCTAAAGGTATGGAAACACTATCATTATTGGGTAGAAAAGAATTGGAATATATATCTTTATTTCCATTTTGGATATAGTCAAATAAGTTAAGCATAGCACCAATTGGTGTTATAAGACATAAATTATGTTCACTCATTTCCCAGGCATGAGATATCGCCCCGGCTAATCTGCCATCTAAATAGACTGGACTTCCACTCATGCCAGCTGAAATACCACCATTATTATCAATTTTTTCACCGCTTAATTTTACCAATATATAGGGATAATTAACTCCAGTTCCATAAATAACATCGATAACTTCAACATCAAAATCTTCAATTTTGGTACCCGAGAACACAGTCTTCCCTATACCTTTCATGCCTGGATATATTTCTTCCACTGATATAAATTCTTCCTGAGAATTTGCCACAGTAATTATTGGAATACAGATTGGAAAGATTATGGCTAGTAGAAAAACAAAAAAATATTTTTTTATAAAATCTTTTATAATGTTCATTGTTTTACAAGATATTCAAGGGGAATCCTTCCCCTTGACAACCCCTGAATTAAAAGCAAAACATATTGTTAATTATTTATTAAATAATATTTATATTATCTTGTTATCGAAATTTTTTGAAATTCCGATACTACAAGATAATCAGGGGAGGTATCCCCTGAAACCCCTCATTATCACCCTCACCTTACCTCTCCCTTCTAAGGGAGAGGATTAGAGAGATAGTGTAAAAATATAAATTTTCTTATCTAAAAAGAGTATCTTGTAGTATCAGAATTTTTTTGAAATTCCGATACTAAAAATTATTCAAGGGGAATAGTTCCCCTTGAGAACCCCTGAATGAAAATCAATATGGATTTCAGTCGTCACGGTAGGACAGCCAGTTACCTGACTGCCCCCGTACAGATCCCAGCGTGCGGAACTACCGCACTGGGCTCTTCAGAAATACTCGCTTCCGTAAAAGTAAAACTAATAAGATAATTAAACTGG
>JAGPKD010000173.1 GCA_018054125.1 Candidatus Oleihabitans oleiphilus
GGAAGAAACCGAAAGGCCTGAAGTGCTAGAAATAGGAGCTGCTAAATTAGTGGGAACTGAAGCAATAAATATTGGTAGAGAAGTGGAAAGGTTATTAGATAATTCACTTGATTACTATAAAATGGTAGTTGAAAAATCACCTTATGGTGATGGTTTGGCAGCTAAAAGAATTGTTCAGTACCTCCTTTATCAATATCATTACCTGGATGAGCCTCCCTCAGAATTTGATTAAATAGACAGAATGTTTCAACGAACAAAATGAAGCAGGTGATTTATGTTTCCATTGTGGGATGAAATTCCAACTAGAAAAATACCGTTTGTTACTATCCTTATTATAGTATTTAATTGTTTGGTGTATTACTATCAAACATTCATATTTCCGGATGCTACGACTTTTGTCTATGCCTATGGTTTAATACCTTATGAGGTATTCCGAAGTGTGGATTTATTCCCTCCTGGTCCTTCACCAATTCAGTTGACCGTTATCTCTTCCATGTTTATGCACGGTAGCTTCGTTCATCTTTTTGGAAATATGCTTTATCTCTGGATATTTGGTAATAATGTGGAAGACTACCTGGGTAAATTTCGCTTTATCATTTTTTATCTTCTATCTGGTTTATTGGCCGCTTTAGGACAAATATTAATCAACCCAAATTCCCAGGTTCCCATGATAGGGGCCAGTGGGGCTGTTGCTGGAATATTAGGCGCCTATTTCATCCTGTTTCCTGGGGCCAGGATTACTACCCTTATCTTTTTCGGGTTTTTTATTAGATTAATAAAAATGCCAGCCTTGT
Organism: Candidatus Oleihabitans oleiphilus; assembly: GCA_018054125.1. GTDB lineage: Bacteria > Atribacterota > Phoenicimicrobiia > Phoenicimicrobiales > Stramentimicrobiaceae > Oleihabitans > Oleihabitans oleiphilus. The sequence goes on from JAGPKD010000173.1 coordinate 795, forward strand.
TTGTGTTAGGGCTCTGGTTTATCTTTCAATTATTGTATGGACTGTCTAATTTATCCTTGGGGGCAGAAGCAGGTGTAGCCTGGTTTGCCCATATTGGTGGCTTCATAGGAGGAATAATTTTGATCAAACTATTTCAGCCTAAAAAAAGATATTACTTTTTTCTATAATAATAAAAACTATAATTCACTAAATACTCGATACTACATACTCAATACTATTCTTGGAGGGGTTTCAGGGGGCTTCGCCCCCTGAATATCTTGTTGATGAAAACTAAAATTGTAAAATTAAAAATATTACCCTAACAGTTATGTTCATCATCATAATTCTCTCCCTTCTAAGGGAGAGGTAAGGTGAGGGTGATAAATAGTTATCAGTTGGCAGTTAACTGTTTTCAGATAAAAGATGCGGGCAGAAGTGGATGAGATTGCTTCGTCGCTTCGCTCCTCGCAATGACAAAATCGTATTACGTATAAGGTATATCGTTTAAATAAATTCGCTAACCTGAAGTTAATTCATGGATTGTTAAGGGTAAGAATTACTCTTAAATATCTTATTGGTACAAAAGGATAGCATTCTTGGAAAAGTGTTTTTTTATTTTTTAACTGTATTTTACTAAATACTCGATACTACATACTCAATACTATTCTTGGAGGGGTTTCAGGGGATACCTCCCCTGAATATCTTGTTTACAGTTTTTGCGTAATTTTGATAATTAAGATATAATTTTAGAGAGGTTTTAAATATTAGTAGTAAAAAAATAAGAGATGGATTAATGATTACTACTGTAACCCTTAATCTATCTCTTGATACTGTATTAGAATTAAAGCAGTTTTTACTCAACCATTATAATTTAGTGGAAAAAGTATCCTGAGTATCAGGTGGAAAGGGTATTAATATTTCTATTGCCTGTCTTCCTAGTGTTAAAGAAACTAAATTAATATAATATGCTGAGGGTGAATATAGTATATTGTATTACGTATAACGTATATCGTAAACGTATAATGTTTACCAATTGGTATACAGTTATTGGTATATATATTTTATTTTGGTGGTATATCTTATGCTAATGCTATAAACGGTTTTGGTCATTGCGAGCCTGCCTCTAAACATTAGTTTAGGGGCGGGCGTGGCAATCTCATACTATTATACCTGTGTCTTTAGCCTGAAAACTGATAACTGTAAGCCCTCTTGCTATTAATTCTGCGGGTAGAAGTGGATGAGATTGCTTCGTCGCTTCGCTCCTCGCAATGACAAAATGGTATATCGTATTACGTATAACGTATATCGTTTAAATATATAGTCGCTAGTCGAAATTAATGTAAGGGGTTCTCAAGGGGAAGAATTCCCCTTGAATATCTTATTGATAAAACAAGATAGCATTTCTTGGAAAGGTGTTTTTCTTTATTTTTTAACTGTATTTTACTAGATACTCGATACTACATACTCAATACTATTATTGGAGGGGTTTCAGGGGAAACCTCCCCTTGAATATCTTATTGATAAAACAAGATAGCATTTCTTGGAAAGGTGTTTTTCTTTATTTTTTAACTGTATTTTACTAGATACTCGATACTACATACTCAATACTATTATTGGAGGGGTTTCAGGGGAAACCTCCCCTGAATATCTTATTGATAAAACAAGATAGCATTTTCTTGAATTGTATTCTCTTTCAGGGGGTTCTCAAGGGGAAGGATTCCCCTTGAATATCTTATGGTAGGTGACTAATATGAAGATAAAGGATATTATGCTCAGGAGCACTATTAGTGTATTAGCAGATTGTCCTTTAGAAGAATTAATTAAAATAA
>JAGPKD010000174.1 GCA_018054125.1 Candidatus Oleihabitans oleiphilus
ATGGTCACAGTTATAAAAATAAAAAGACGGATAATTCAAATTTTGCTATACTGGTTAGCACTACTTTTACTGAACCCTTTCAGGAACCGATTGCTTATGGAAAATATATTGCTAATTTAGCAAATATTTTAAGTGGAGGAGTGATTATTCAACGTTTGGGTGATTTAATTTCCGGGAGAAGGTCTACTCCTGACCGAATAAAACATTCTATTGTCACACCAACTTTAAAAAGTGCGACCCCGGGGGATTTGAGTTTTGTTTTACCTTATCGAATCCTTACTGATATTCTGGAAATGTTAAAGGCTTTAGATAAGATTGCTCCTGGTGTCTATTGTGAACAGACATTATTATACGGGGCAGAGGTTAAGTTCTATTCAGCCCGGTTAGCACTATCTCAACAGCTGGAAACTAATATTAAAAACCTTTTTGCTATTGGTGATGGAGCAGGTATTACCAGAGGTCTTATTCAATCCTCTGTATCCGGGGTTATGGTAGCCAGAGAAATTAAAAAGAGAATGATAAGATTGAGATGGAAATGAGTAGTTTTTCAATCTGCTGATTAAATGGAGAGCAGGATAAAATGACGAATCAAATTATTATCTTATTAATTCTAGTATTTATCATTATTATTCTTTCCCATACTATTACTAATATGATGAAATCGGGTAATGCCAAATACCGAATACTCATTCTTTATGGGAGGGTGTTGTTAGGATTTTTATTAGCAATGCTTATTTATCTGGTATTTCTAATGTTAAAAGGTGAAGATATTGTCAGTAAACTTTTTGGACCATCACAATAGTTTGTGGTTGAGCTGTGTTTAATTAGTGAGAATTGTTTAAAAATGGAGCGGGAAACGGGGTTTGAACCCGCGACCTTCGGCTTGGGAAGCCAACGCTCTACCACCTGAGCTATTCCCGCTCAACAATCGGGTAATTAATATTATATATGAAAAATATTTTATTTTCAATTAGTGTTACCTAGCATAATTATAATTAATTTTAGATAGGATGAAATCATTTTGAGAGATAGAATAAAGAAGGGGAAGCAAGTGCATCATAGCCATTATTACCAAAATAAGAAATCTAAAAGTAATAATAAAGTGATAACAAGAATAGTTTTAGCTATTCTGGTATTAGTTTTATCGTTTTTTTTAGTTTATTCTATTGATTTAATAATCTATAGAGGGAAAATATATCCTAACGTGATAGTTATTCAGCAAGACATTGGCAAGTTAAACACGGACCAGGCCTATCAGATTATAAAACCGGTAGCGGAAAAAATTTTATCGACCCCTATTATAATTAACCATGATGATATGAAATTAATCAGCATAATTCCTCAAGAACATTTAGGTGCTTCCATCGATGTTATCTGGTTAGTCAACGAAGCTTATACTATTGCCAGGCGGGGGTCACTTTTTAATAGAATAAGTGAGAGGATATCTCTGATTAAAAATGATTATCAGCTCTCCAATTTTTTAAAGTTTAATGAAAACAAATTGAACTCTTTTTATAAACAATTACAGTCTAAAGTTGAACAGCCACCCTGTGCTGCCTCAATAACCTCCAGTAGAGTAATTCCAGCCCAGATTGGGATTACTATAAATCGACAAGAGTTACTGGCTGAATTGCAAAAAAATATAATTGACTCAGCATCAGTTGATATTCCCAATTCCATAGAATTACCAGTATATTATGAAAAACCCACTATTTCTACTACAGAAATACTTGCTCAGATAGGTGTTTATGAAATAATAAGTACTTATGAAACTTCTTTACAGGGAAAAGCAGAAAATACTATCTATAATATTCAAAAAGCAGCTAAACAGATTAATGGTTTAATATTAAATCCCCAGGATATTTTTTCCTTTAATCAGATAGTGGGACCAGCAGAAAAAGAAGATGGATATAAAGAAGGTATTATTATTGCTAATGGTCAGTTTGTCAATGGATATGGTGGTGGAGTATGTCAGGTATCCACTACCTTATATAATGCTGCTTTACTGGCCAATCTTCAGATTATAGAAAGATACCATCATTCTATTTATGGAGAAGCAACAAATTATGTTCCTTTAGGCAGGGATGCGGCAGTATTTTATGGTTATAAAGACCTAAAGTTTAGAAATTCGTTAGACCAGCGAATTGTTATATTTTGCGATATAAAATCAAATCGACTGGTAGTTACTATTTATGGAGAAAAGACGCTGGATAAGACTATTAAAATAATTTTTCAGGATATGAAAACTTACGATTATGATTTAATTAAAATAAAGCGGGAAAGTGCTGTTGTTGGTGAGGATAATATTTTGCAAGAAGGAATTCCGGGTTACAGTATTAAAACATTCCGAATAATTATAGATTCTGAAGGAGAAAGAATGGAATTTCTTTCTGAGGACCGCTATGCCAGTGTAGCCAGGAAGATTATAGTAGATTAACACATAATTTTATAAGATTGTTAACAGTATTATGTTAAAATATAATCTTAACCTTCCAAGAAAGTTAGATATAGTCTTACCCATTTTTTTATACTTATTCTTTCTAGTGCTGTTTTCCGTACCTGTTGAAAGCCAGGGAAGCTTAGTTAGCACAGAAG
>JAGPKD010000040.1 GCA_018054125.1 Candidatus Oleihabitans oleiphilus
ATTTCAATAATTCCGATACCTAAATATAAAGGATTGATTTGTTATAAAAAATTTAGCAAGACAAGATATGCATTTCTTGAAACTGATAATTGAGGGGTTTCAGGGGGCGAAGCCCCCTGAATATCTTGTTACACCATCTCTCTAATCCTCTCCCTTAGAAGGGAGAGGTAAGGTGAGGGTGATAAATAGTTTTTAGACCAAAGATGCAGGTATAAGTGGATGAGATTGCTTCGTCGCTTTGCTCCTCGCAATGACAAAATCGTATACTTGTATTACGTATAACGTATATCGTTTAAATAAAGTTGCTAGTCAGAAGTTTTTTCAGGGGTTGTCAAGGGGAAGAATTCCCCTTGAATATCTTGTTGGTAAAACAAAATAAAGGATTGATGATTTGTTATAAAAAATTTAGCAAGGCAAGATATGCATTTCTTGAAAAGGAATTTTTCTTTATTTTTTATTAGCATTTAAACTATATACTGAATACTAGATACTCAATACTAAATACTAAAATACTATAATAATGTACTAATAAAAGGGGTTCCGTTGCATGTTAAACTTTTCAATTTCATCTTCTTTTTCCCGAAATATCGGTATAGATTTGGGTACCAGTACCACCTTAATTTATGTTAAGGGTAAGGGAATTATACTGGAAGAGCCTTCCGTAGTAGTATATGAGAAAAACAGCCATCGAGTATTAATGGTGGGAGCAGAAGCGAAGACCATAATTGGCAGAACACCAAGAGGTGTGTATACCATTCACCCCTTACAATATGGTGTAATTGCTGATTTCAAAGCAACGGCAGAAATGCTACGCTTTTTCATTAAAAAAATTTTTAAAAAGTATCAATTTATCAAACCTTCTATTACTATCTGTGTCCCATCTGGAGTTACTGAAGTAGAAAAAAGAGCTGTTTCAGAGGTTGCTTATGAGTGTGGCTCTCATAGAGTATTTTTAATTGAGGAACCTATTGCTGCTGCTATTGGTGCTGGATTACCCATTTTTGAGCCAATGGGTAACTTGATTATTGATATCGGGGGTGGTACCACAGAAGTGGCAGTTGTATCATTAGGGGGGATTGTAGTTAATGAGATAACTAAAGTGGCTGGAGACTATCTTAATCAACAAATTGTCAAATATATTAAAGATAATCATGGGCTTTTTATCGGTGACTTGACTGCTGAGTCTCTAAAAATTGCCCTTTCCCAACCTAATAACCAGGAGGAAGATGATTATATTGAAGTAAGAGGAAGGGATCGAATAACTGGTTTACCGGTTAGAGCTAATTTAACTAAAAACGAATTAAGAGAGGCTATTTATGATTCGGTAGAGATAATAGCCAATACGGTAAAGTTAGCTTTAGAGAAGACACCGCCAGAACTTATTTCTGATATTATAAATAAAGGCTTGATTATGACCGGAGGCGGTGCTTTACTGGTTGATTTAGATAAAATACTACAGGAGCAAATAAAAATACCGGTTTTTATCTCCAAAGAGCCACTATATTGTGTAGTAAAGGGGACTGGAGCAGCTTTAGAAAATTTCGAAAAATATCATAGGGTTCTCATAAGAACAGTAAAGAGTAAATAAAATGACGTTAAAAGACAATATAATTATTTAGCAAGGCTTCTGGGGAGTATTTTTAATTGAAAAAATTTTCTAAGGAACGAAGAGCTTTTATAGTATTTTTATGTTTCTTCCTATTATCGGCTCTCATTATTACTGTGGATTATCATGGCAGGGGAGTTTGGGGACTACTGAAAGATTTAGGCGCGATGATCTTAAAGCCAATTAATCAGACTGCCCAAAGAATAATAAATCACTTAGGAAAATATTATCAAATATTTAAAGAAGCAGAAAGCATATATCAGGAAAATGATCAATTAGAAAAGCAGAATTTGGAGCTGGTGCAGGAGAATGCTATTCTTAAAGAAAAATTAGCAGCCTATGAACGAATAGAAAAAATGGTGCAATTTAAGGAATACTATAATTACCAGATGATTGCTGCCCAGGTGATTGGCCGGGAACCAGGAAACTGGTTCCACAGTATAATTATTGATAGAGGTAGTATTGATGGAGTAGATGTTGATATGGGCGTAGCTAATCATAATGGTTTGGTAGGTAAGGTTATTCAGGTAGAACCGCATACCTCTCAAGTTCTTTTATTGATAGATCAGGGTTGTGCTATAGGCGCTCTGGTGCAACGTTCCAGAGAGATGGGAGTGATAAAAGGAGCTACTGAAGGGCTCTATTGTTATCTGGACTATATTGCACATGATGCTGATGTCCAGATAAATGATATAGTGGTTACCTCCGGTATGGGTAGTTCAGTTCCGAAAGGAATCAGGATAGGTCGAGTGTTAGCTATTAAAAAAGAAAAGAATGACCTTTTTCAGAGAATATTGGTTAAACCAGAGGTTGACTTTAACAAACTGGAAGAACTTTATGTAGTAAAACGACCAGAGTATGAGTCAGTAAATGAGTGATAATAGAGATAAAGGAGGAGTTTGGAGTTTATTTAATGGATAACCTTGGGACAATAAGAATGGATAATGGCCTTCAGGTAACCTTCTGCCCGATGCCGCATATGCGTTCAGTATCTACGGTAATTGGTATAAAGGCGGGTTCCCTCTATGAAAACAATAATCAACAGGGTATTTCTCACTTTATCGAGCATATGCTTTTTAAAGGAACTAAACAAAGAAAAAATACCTTAGAGATATCTCAGTGTATAGAACAATTGGGTGGAGAGATAAATGCCTCTACTTCTGAGGAAGCTACCTTTATTTACAGTAAGGTGCTTCATAAAAATTTTACCAGTGCCTTTGAAGTGATGGCTGATATAGTAAATAATTCACTTTTTCGAGAAGAGGACCTTGTTCAAGAAAAAGCTATCGTAATGGAAGAGATTAACAAATACCGGGATATACCAGAGGATTGGATTACCTTTTTAATTAACAAATTGATGTGGAAAGAAACAGCCCTGGGGCAGAATGTTTTAGGTGAAAAGGAGACTGTCAAAAAGTTTACTCGGGAAGCAGTATTACAATATTTTCAGGAAAGGTATCAACCCCAAAATATGATAATCAGTATCACTGGTAATATATCTCCTGAGAAAATCGAGGAAGTGCTGAGAAAATATCCCTTTTCAAACAGAAAAGGGCTATCAGAAAAAGTTCCTTCCTGGGAAATAGCGCAAAATCAGTCACCTGAAGTAAAATTGATAACTAAGAAAGTCAATCAAGCACATCTCTGTTTTGGTTTTGAAGGTGTTTCCCGATTCCATCAGGATAAAATTACCATGGACTTGCTAAATATTATATTGGGAGCCGGACTTAGTTCCAGGTTATTTCAGGAAATTCGAGTCAAAGAAGGTCTTGCTTATGATATACATTCCTATACTCAGTATTTCAGTCAAACCGGTTCTTTTAATATCTATGCGGGTGTGGTTCCGGATAAGTTAATTCATAGTATCCAAAAGATCCTGGCTGAATTAAAAAGAATTAAAGAGAATCAGGTGAGTCATTCTGAATTAAAAAAGGCAAAAGAAATGTATAAAGGCGGTATCTTGATGGGATTGGAAAATACTTTAAGCCATGCCTTTCAGTTAGGAAGTTATTCCCTATTATACCATAAAGAATATAATTATCGGGAAATAATAGGTCAGATAGAAAAGGTCCAGCCGGAAGATATTAGAAAATTAGCCGACTACCTCTTTCAAAGTCATATGATAAAACTGGTAGTTTTTTCGCCCACTGCTGTCAACATTAATAAGGATAGCTTACTACCTATATTAAAAATTTGAAATGAGGGAGCGGTAAATGCCACTGGATTTAAGGGTTGGTGATATAGTTAAATTGAAAAAGAAACATCCTTGTGGTGGGTATCATTGGGAAATCACCAGAACAGGGATTGATATTGGACTGAGATGTTTATGTTGTGGAAGAAAAGTATTGGTTCCCAGGGTAAAGATTGAAAGAAGAATAAGGCAAATCATTAAAAGAGATTGAAATCAATCAAAGTCGATAAATTTTTATGATAAATTTTTTAGAAAAAAGTGCTAGCTAAAATAAAGGCTAATTTTATACTTGATATATAAAATACACCATGCTATAATGTAAAGGCATTTTTCCTTGCTCCTGCCCTAATGGTAGGGGCCATCAAGACCAGAAGGAGGTGATAATATGCGCAATTACGAATTGATGATCTTATTGGATCCCAATCTTCCAGAAGATGAAAGTAAAGCTTTACTTGACAAAATCCAACAAACCATAACTACCAATCAAGGTAAAATCATTAAAATAAATCGATGGGGAAAAAGAAAATTGGCTTATGAAATAAAAAAATTTCAAGAAGCCATTTATGTAATCCTTGATTTTGAATTAGAACCAGCCCATATTGCTAATTTAGAGAATAGTATTAAATTTGAGGAAAAGATCATTAGATATTTACTGGTTTTAGGTTCTGACCAGGTAATTCCCCAAATTTCCCAAAAAGAAAAACAACAAAAAGAAAAACAACAAATAAGTAATTCTTAACTTTAAAGATAGTGTGATACTAATTAATTTTTAGATTATTGGAATTTTAAACAAATTTTGATGCTGTAAAAATATTCTTAATCTTAAATTAAGGAACAATGTTTTTGACATCCTCACCCTGAACCTCTACCTTTGATGGAGAGAGGTAAAAGAGTGATAAAAAAAAATTTAAAAAATAAGGGAATGGAATATGATTAAAAGAAATAATTATAGAGGATTACGGGTAAGAAAAAAGATATGCTATTTTTGTGCTGAAAAAAAAGTAGCAGATTATAAAGATATTGAACTTTTAAATCGTTTTATCAGTGATCAGGGAAAAATTTTGCCTCGTAGAGCAACTGGTAATTGCGCTAAACACCAAAGGACTCTGGCTTTGGCTATAAAACGAGCGAGAGAGATGGCTTTACTTCCCTACGTTAGTCGTTAAATGTAAAGGAAATAGTGAATATTTATTGAATATATAAAATATATAAAAGAAGAAAAGATAATAAATAAAATAGTAGAAGAGAGACAAAAGGGGTTTATTTATTGAAAGATCGTATGCCAACTAAATCAATTGTGGAAGGTGCCCTTCTTTCAGCAATTACCGCCCTCTTATTTTTAGCCAGTCTCTATATTCCTTTATTGGGAACCCTGATTAGTTTCTTATGTCCCTTACCCATTATCATTTTATGCTTACGGCATAATACCAAAGTAGCCTTAATTGCCTTGTTTATTGCTTTTTTACTGGTTACTTTATTGGGGGGACCCTATCAAGGATTAATTGCGGTATTAGGTTTTGGAATATTAGGACTAGCCTTAGGTATTGCTATTAAGAAGAAATTGTCTTTATGGGAAATCTTGCTGGTGGGAAGTGTGACTTCCTTTATTTCCAAGCTTTTTTTAATGCTTATTGGATTATGGTTGTTAGGTTTTAATCCTTTATTACTGAGCCTGGAGCAAATGGAGCAGGGTATAAGGCAAAGCCTTTCCTTTTCTCAAAATTTGGGATTGAGCCCTGAACAACTGGAGACCTTAAAGGATTCTTTCTTGCAATCTTTAGAACTGATTAAGATAGCATTTCCGGCTATGCTGGTTCTCACTTCAGTTTTTGATACTATAATCAATTACTGGGTAGCGGGTAAAATACTAAAAAGGTTTGGATTTGTTCTAGCCCCTTTGGTACCTTTTCGCCAATGGCGGGTGGGTCATTCTTTTTTTTGGAGTTATCTCGCTGGTTTATTTTTACTTGTTCTAAATAGTCGATACAATTTGCCCATTTTACAAAAAATTGGCGTTAATATTCAACTATTATTCTCAATTATATTTTTGATTACTGGTTTGGCTCTCCTATCGTATATATTTTATTATTACCAAATTAAATCAGTTTTCTTTTGGATAGTTTGCCTTATCGTTTTTATTCAACCTGCTCTGTCTTTAATAGTCACCTGGATGGGGATATTTGATGTTTGGTTTGATTTTCGAAGGTTGTTTTTTTCTAAGAAGGGAAGTTGATTTTTATCAGATTTTGTGAGAAAAAATAAAAAGAGGATTTTAGAGTATTATAGTAATTAATTTTCAGATGTAGCATATGGAGGTAAGACTATGAAGGTCGTATTAAAAGAAAATGTTGATAATTTAGGGTATACTGGAGATGTAGTAGAGGTTAATCGAGGGTATGCTCGAAACTATTTATTTCCAAAAGGGCTGGCCATTGAATATAGCAGTGGTAATGTAAAGTCCATGGAATACCTAAAGAAGAAAGAATGGGAAAAGCGAAATCGGGAAATCTTAGAGGCCAAAGAATTAGCGGAGAAGATAAGTCAGCTTAAGGTTGTCTTCCAGGTGAAAGCAGGTAAGGATGGAAAATTATTTGGTTCGGTAACCCATAGAGATATTGCCCAATATTTAGCCGATAATTATCAGATTGAGGTGGACCGGAAAAAAATAGAGCATAATGAACCACTAAAAAAGGTTGGCAATTACCAGGTAAGTATTCACTTGCACAAAGAAGTTGAGGCCCCGTTAACTATCAAGATAGTTCCTGAGGAAGAAGAAAAAGAAGAAAATAAAGAAAAAGCAGAAAAATTAGCAAAAGAAGCGAAAGAGAATATTGATAGTGAGAGCCAAAAAGGAGAAAACAAAGAAGTAAAAGAAGAGAAAGAAGAGAAAGAAAAGAAAGAATAATTATTAAAATCTTCTAATTGGTAAGGTAATAAAAATCAGGAGAAAAAGAGATGGAACTGACTCGAACTGCTCCTCAAAATATAGCTGCCGAACAGGCTACCTTAGGGTCAATTATTTTAGAAAAAGAATCTATCCTAAATTGTATTGAAATCTTACAGCCGGAAGATTTTTATAAAAACGCCCATCAAATTATTTATCAATGTGCCCTGGATTTATTTGAAAAAAATCAGGCTGTTGATCTGGTTACTTTGACTGAGGAATTAAAGAAAAGAAAACAACTGGATGAAGTAGGTGGAGCTTCTTACCTGGCTACTTTAATGGGTAGTGTTCCTACCGCTGCTAATGTGATTTATTATGCCAAAATCGTGGAAGAAAAGGCTATCTTAAGAAAGCTAATTAATCATGCTACCCAGATTGTAGCCATGGGTTATGAGGAACAGGAAGAAGCCCGGGTGATTCTTGATAAGGCAGAAAACCTTATTTTTGAGGTTTCTCAACAAAAAATCAGGGATTTTTTCAGTCCTTTAAAGGATTTGTTAACAGAAAGTTTTGAAAAAATTGAAGATTTATATCACAGTGGTAACTTTATCACTGGAGTCCCCAGTGGCTTTCTAAAATTTGATGAGCTAACTACTGGTTTTCAGCCCTCAGAATTGATAATTGTTGCTGGTAGGCCTTCTATGGGTAAAACCGCTTTTTGTATGAATATTGCCCAGTATGCTGCTATGCAGCATAAGATTCCAGTGGCAATTTTCAGTTTAGAAATGTCTAAATCACAAATTGTGCAGAGGATGCTATGTTCTGAAGCCCGTATTGATACTCATGCATTACGCCGAGGGGCGATGCCAGAAGGAGACTGGCCTAAATTATCTATGGCTGCCAGTAGATTATCTTCTGCTCCTATCTTTATTGATGATTCAGCAGGTATATCTCCCTTGGAAATCAAGGCTAAAGCCAGAAGGTTAAAAGCCAAGCATGATTTAGGTCTTATTGTAATTGATTATCTGCAATTAATTCAAACTGGATTAAAAGTTGAAAACAGACAGCAGGAAATATCTCAAATTTCCCGTTCTCTCAAAGGACTTGCTCGAGAATTAAATATCCCGGTGATTGCTGTTTCTCAGTTATCCAGAGCAGTAGAACAACGGTCTGTTCAGCGTCCTCGTCTTTCCGATTTAAGGGAAAGTGGAGCACTGGAACAGGATGCAGATTTAGTGGCTTTTATTTATCGGGAAGAATATTATAAACCAAAAAGTGGTAAAAAAGGGATTGCAGAGGTAATTATCAGTAAACAAAGAAATGGACCAACTGGAACAGTTGAATTAGCCTTTTTAAAAGAGTATACCCGTTTTGAAAATTTAGCCAGAACTAATGAAGAAGTTTAATAAAAGGGAGAAGGAAGTTGTAGTTTTACTTTCCTTACTACCTTAAGCGTTTTTCTGAATTTTCGTTGACACTTTTTCTAAAATATAGTAACATGGGAAGCAACCAAAAGGGATGGAATAGAAAGCCATATATGCGGGCCGTTAGCTCAGTAGGTAGAGCATCTGACTCTTAATCAGAGGGTCGCAGGTTCGAGGCCTGCACGGCCTACCATAGTTTGCCTCCATCGTCTAGGGGTTAAGGACACCGCCCTTTCACGGCGGCGGCAGGGGTTCAAATCCCCTTGGAGGCACCTATTTTATAGTATCGTAATTTTAAAAAATTTCGATACTATAAGATTTTCTTTTAGACTATAAACAATATTTTTATCACCCTAAGGTTAATTAGGGGATTTCAAGGGGAACACCCCGTCCCTTCGGGACACCCCTCTTAAGAGGGGAATTTTCCCCCCTGAATATCTTGTTGGTAAGCAAGATAGCATTTCTTTGTGTAAGGTATTTTTTTTATTTTTTTATTAGAATTTACACTATATACTAAATACTGTATACTCAATACTGATAATTGAGGGGTTTCAGGGGATACTTCCCCTGAATATCGTAATTGCAAAGCAATTTCGATAATCTTAAATATACCAAGATTAGATATCAAAAATAAGATATTAAAGAGAGTAATGTATATTAAATATTGACTTTTATTTAGTATTTTTTCAGGGGTTGTCAAGGGGAAGGATTTCCCTTGAATATCTTGTTTGCAAAACAATATAGTATTTCTTTGTGTAAGGTATTTTTTTTATTTTTTTATTAGAATTTACACTATATACTAAATACTGTATACTCAATACTGATAATTGAGGGGTTTCAGGGGATACTTCCCCTGAATATCCCTGTTATGGTAATGGGCGGATAGCTCAGTCGGCAGAGCACCTGCTTCACATGTAGGGGGTCACAGGTTCAAGTCCTGTTCCGCCTACCATTTCTTTAACCCCCCTGTAAGACCTGGATTCAGGTCTTAAATCTTGAAATATCAGTTTGTTTTTAATCCTCATCATTTTTTTAATTATTTTTGCCCCTTTGATATTATAACTTTCCACTAGAATTCCTCCGAGAAGAGCATAATCATGGAATATATAAATAAGATTACCTTACTACTTCCTGGTTTATTTGTAATGCCATTTAATTTAATTAAAATGGCAGTAATCTAAGATGATCGAATTATTCTTAGTCTTTTATTAATATTAATCTAAAATCCAAAAACTAAAAACCAAAAACTCCTTATCTCTCAAAGGAATAAAAAAGTAAATCCATCTCGGAAGATTGTTCTTCTTTTTATTGATCTTATTAGGTGGTAAAAAAGTAACTACCCCTTAGGTAAAAAAGTAAGTAGGGTTGTTACCTCGGGTAACTACCCTGTGAAAAAAAGAGCTAAAAGATTCTGTTCCCTAAAAATTGATAAAGAGAGATAGATCAGTAATGTTTGACAAAGCATTTCTCATAATTTACAATATTAGTAAATTATGAGAAACGATAAAAAAAGAAGTCGAATAATAATAGAGTTAGCAGAGAAACTGCCAGTCTTTACCTTTAACGATTTTTTAGGTGCGGAAGAAAGTAAGTCTTATCTTCGGTTGGTTCTGCATCGTTACCAGAAAAGTGGTAAACTAGTCCGTTTAAAAAAGGGAATTTACACCACTACTAATTATGTGGAAAGAATGAAAAACCGTGGTGAGATAGAATTATTTACAGATTCTTGTTTTGGATTTTATTTATGCCGACAGCAAATATAGTCAGCTAATTTTTTATGGCGGCTCTTGCCTTTGTCATTGCCATCATCTGCCGCGTCTCTCTGAAGATTTGGATTTTGTGGATTGGAAGAAAAATGTAGATGTTCCCGAATTAGCCGAAGACTTAGAAAGGTATTTTAAGAAAAATACAGACCTCAAAGTAAAAGCAGTATCCCAGAAATTCCGAATCTATTTAAAGTTTCCTGTACTTCACGAACTAGGTTTAGCTGGAAAAAGTGAATCAGACCTACTTTTTTTGAAAATAGAAGTTTTTAAGGAATTTGATTTTTGCACCAGTTATAAAATTGAAACCATCCCTCTGTTTAAATTTAATAAGACAGTGTTAGTTAAGACTTTTGATTTACCTACTTTGATGGCTACCAAAGTTCGGGCTGTTTTGATGAGAAAGTGGGAAAAGACTGATAAGTCAGGGAAAACTATAGCCACAGTAAAGGGGAGAGATTATTATGATTTGCTGTGGTATTTAGAAAAAGGTATCAGGCCAAATTTCAGCTGCCTGGAAGGAATTAGTAATAAAGAGGAACTTAAAGAACAGTTACTGGCAGTAATTATGAAGGTTGATGCCAGGAGTATTCGTATTGATCTTGAGCCATTAATTGATAATCCTGAGCTGGTAAAGAATTTGAGTAAAAATATTAAAGAGATTTTAAGAAGAATGATAGCAGAGATATAATGTAAACTTTGTTAAGGTTTTTTCAAAATATGATAAAAAAAGATACGAAAAACTTAATTTTTGTTGATTGTGAGGCAAACGGTAAGTCACCAAGCACCGGGAAACTTACTGAATTTGGTGCAGTAGCTTATCCCTCAAAAGTTACTTTCCACGGAGTATTGTCGGGTAAAAGTCCGCAGGAGGAAAAAGAAGTATTTGAAGAATTTGATAGGTGGATTCTTCGGGTATCGAGAGGGGGAAGGCCAATCTTTATAAGCGATAATCCGGCCTTTGATTGGCAGTGGATCAACGATGGTTTTTGGCGCACCATTGGTAGGAATCCTTTTGGTCATTCTGCCAGAAGGATAGGCGATTTTTACGCCGGGCTTGTTGGAGATTTTACAGATTCCAGTTCGTGGAAGAAACTGCGGATTACGCAACACGACCATAATCCTGTTAATGATGCAATGGGAAACCTGGAGGCATTTGAGAGATTATTAAACGGAGAAAGATAGTTTGATTAATCTTAAAAACAGAAATGGTTATAAAAGCACCCGCATTTTAAGTTATTTTGTTTGTTTAAATTAAAAAGGGAAGTTTTATCGAATTCTTCCTGGGTTTTTATTAAGCTAAAATCCATAAACTAAAGACCAAAAACTTCTTCCCTTATCTCTCCAAATAATAAAAAAAGTAAATCCATCTCAGAAGATTGTTCTTCTTTTTATTGATCTTATTAGGTGGTAAAAAAGTAACTACCCCTCAGGTAAAAAAGTAAGTAGGGTTGTTACCTCAGGTAATTACCCTGTGAAAAAA
>JAGPKD010000175.1 GCA_018054125.1 Candidatus Oleihabitans oleiphilus
GTGGTGGAGGTGGTGGTGGAGGAGGTGGTGATGGAGGTGGTGAAGGAGGTGGTGGAGGAGGTGGTGGTGGTGGAGGAGGAGAGGTTTCCCCTGTTGTCTCTGGGGGAGCCTGTTTATTATGTACCAAAATTCCATTTGCAAAATAATTGTGAGGGTTACTCACCTCTATATCATAAACAGCGATCCCTTTTTTTATTAATTTAATATTCTCTATGGGCAACCATTCATTCATTACCCACAAAAGATCGCCTATTTTTAAACTATCTACTCTTTTATATTGATCATTACTAAAAACCAAATGATTACCCGTAATCCTTAATACCCTTTTTCCTTTCAATTCTATCAGATAATAACTATCTACCACATGCTGAGATATATTTTCTACTTTTACTTGGAGGAGATATTTACCTGTTTTAATATCAAAGCCCACAATAAAATCCCCTCTTTTTATATCTTGAATATTTTTTAATTCAAAGTTTGATAAAGTAATTTTTGTATCTTTCACAAGACAAGATCCTTCTGTATTATGGTACTCCGAAGTACACATACCACCATTTGCTAAGAGCCTTCTCGGTATTATTACTAGATTTAAAAATAAAATAATAATTATAAAAAAAGTCAATTTTTTCATATTTTTAATTTATATTACTCAATATAATTATATTACAGCTTATTTGTTTTAAATTTAAAAAATTATCGGAATTCTAAATCTATAAAAAGGAATAAATTCTTCATATGTGTGTTCTATTAGATCAGAAACATTTTTTTCTCCTCCTACTATTACCTCGTTCTTAGTTATAAACATCTTAATACCAAAATATACTCTATCCCACCTGTCTCGTTCTGTAGTTTCTTTTTTGAGTCTTCCTTCATTAGGAATTCTCATTCCTATACTTATAATCGGAGCATTTTCTTTAGTCATAGCTTTGGTGCATACGAATAAATCATATGGCGCCTTAGAATAATTCTTGCATGGATAATCATAGCTAGTAGAACTTATTATTTCTTTTGGCCAAAATGACCATTCTTTACTTTGAACGCGCGGACCTATAATAAAACAAAGATTAAAATTATTAGGTATCAATATTCTCTCATTCGCTTCTATATTTCCATGTGTATCCTCTACTGTTACTAACCCCCTCTTAAACATTTCGGGCAAATTAAAACTAACTATTATTTTGCTATTCGACTTAGGCTCTATTGATTCTGTCCCTTTAAATAAATCTTCATAATTTATTAGAGTTACCTGACGATTTTCTACTTTACACATAACCCAATCAGGAATGAATTTTTCGTTCCGAAATTCTTGTTCTACAGACAAAAAATATTCACATTTTTTAATCGCCTCCGTGGGTATAGCCTCATTATAGAAATACTCATCCTTTTTATCCTTTTCATAATAAATCTTTACCCCTATTATTAATACTACGACACTTAAAAGTAAAGATAGTAATACTATAATTTTATTGGTTTTTTGAGTCATATTTAAAAAATTTTAATTTTCAAGTTCCAAAGTTTCAGTTTTCTTTCCATCTTTTGGCTTACTTTTTATTATACCTTAAATTTTTTTGTCAAGCAATAGATTTTGGTTGGCTATATTATTCACATTTTTCAAAATGATTCTTTTAAAATTGAACCTATAAAATCTAAGATGTTTGAAAAACGAAGAGAATGAAAAGGGTATTTTCTCTTCCAATAGCCATTCCACTTTTGAAGAAAAAATTGGCCAACTTTTAAAACATCCATATATCTCATAAGGGTCATAACTTTTTTTTCCTTAAAAGCCCTAATTCTATTTTTATCTTCATAAGATAGTTGTCCTAGAATGGCTATACTTTGTTCTATTGAGTATTCAAAACTATTTTTTAAGAGAGAGGTTCGATAATCTCGATGTTTTTTGAGGATATTTTTAATGGAGGGATAATTTGTCCACTGATTATATCTTAACAATAAATGAGTATATTCGTGGGCTAATGAAAGATTTATATAATCGAGATTATTCCGCAAGTCCAAAAAAATTTTATTAGGCTCTTGAAACTGAGCGGCAAATTTTATAGGTTTGTGAATAAGAATAATTTTTGAAAGACCTTTTAGATTACAAAGACTATTCACATAATTTACTGGATTTAATTCTTTGCTTAAAGAGTTTATTATTGCAATTTTCTTCTTATATTTTTGAGGCCCCTGATAAATCAATTCCATATTAAGTTGCTTAATGATTATATTTTAACATAAAAAGGGTCGGATAGCCGACCCTTTCTCTTTTTACAATTTAGTGCACGGAGGGATAGGGCAAAGACAAGTACAACCACATTGGTGTCGACAAAGAGTTTCTTGAGAGACTATCTCTTTTTCTAATTTCATAGCCCACTGTATACATGGCGTAGGATGAAAGTAGAAACTTTCAACCTCAGGCAAGTCTTGCTTTTTTTCTTTTTGAACTTTCATAGTTTTCACCTCCTTCTTTCTATAAATTTTTTCTCAACAAAATATGTCTGAGATAAATCACTCTCTTGTCTCTCTATAGGACAATTACCAGAGCAACATAAACTAAAAGAACAAGGCAT
>JAGPKD010000176.1 GCA_018054125.1 Candidatus Oleihabitans oleiphilus
AGAGGAGGATTAAATATGTCTTATCCGAGACTTGCAGTCTTAGGGCTTTCCCATGGCTATAAATTTGTAGAACGATTACAAAGATGTAACTTTGCCAAACTAGTAGCAGTAGCAGATTTAAATATTGATGCGGCTTTGAAGTCATATAGTATAGATGAATCAGAAGTGAGTAAGAAGAAAGCAAAATTAGTGGATTCGGATGTTAAAATATTCCAGGATTATAAAGACCTGTTAAAAGAGATGATCGGGAAAGTAGATGGTGTAATTGCTGCTTTGCCCAATGATTTACATGTTGAAGTCACCGAAGAAGTTGCTAAATACAGACTTCACTTATTACTGGAAAAGCCTATTGCTTCTACCATTCCTGAAGGTGAAAAAATCTGCAAAATCATAGATCAGTCAGATATTAAGTGTATGGTTGGACATCATAGACGATTTTCAAAACTCATAGAGCGTACTAAAATTGCAGTACAGGGAGGTGAATTAGGAGAAATTATCGGAGCCCACGTTTTCTGGGTTGGTAAAAAACCAGATGATTATTTTAAGCAAGCCTGGAGAACAGATAAAAAATACGGCGGCCCACTATTAATTAATACCATCCATGATATTGATGATCTGCGATACATTATTGGGGATATTGACCGAGTCCAAGCCTATACCACTAATAAATTTAGAGGAGAAGAAGTAGAAGATTCAGGAGTCATTAATATTAAATTCCAAGATGGGGCCTTAGCAACCATATTTTTAACAGATAATTGTCCATCGCCCTGGTTTTATGAAGCTTGCACTCAGGAATATTCTTTTTTCTATCCCAGTTACTATGATTGTTATTTTTTCTTCGGTAAAAAAGCCAGCCTTGCCTTCCCCTCTCTTACTTTATTTTCTTATGAAAAAGAATTTGGCGAAGGATGGCATCGGCCTTTAAAAAAGCAGACTCTTTTAGCCGAACGCTTTGATGTTCTGGAAGAAGAATTGAAACACTTTTGTGAACTAATAGAAGGAAAAGTAGAATCAAAAATTACAGCTCATGATGCCTTGAGAACACTTCGGGTTATCGATGCAATAAAAAGATCTTCTGAGAGTGGGAATAGCATTAGTTTGTAATTAGCTTCAACAAAGGGAACCAATAGAATCTATATCCCATTCCTGGTCAGAGTCATATCGGTGGTGGTGGGATTGAGTGTGTTGTTTATCCGGAAGGCGTTTTGGGGAAACCGTCTTTAGCCAAGGCCGAAAAGGCCTTTAAGGCAATTGAAACCTATCTGGATTATGTGGTGAAATTGCACCATGATATCCTGTGGAGAAATTTCCCCCAGGAGTGCTGCCAGAAGCCAAATATATGACCCAGAGAGATAAAGAGGAAATAGATAAACTACTTAAAGGGCCTTCTGAGGGGGGTAAGCACCTCTATACCGTTGCCTGGCCCTGTCGAACTATTAAGCATTTAAACAATTAATATAATTTACTGGTAAATTTTTCTTATAAAATTATAGTATTATGACTAGTTACTAATTTTAATTATTTTGAGTAATATAATCGATAGAGAGGTGATTTAGAGAATGAAATTAAAAGATAAAGTAGCTTTTATAACAGGCTCAGGTCAAGGGATAGGAGCTGCTATTGCCAGGAAATTTGCAGAAGAAGGCGCAATATTAGTTATTAATGATGTAAATAAAGAAAGAGCCGAAATATTTTCAAAAAAGCTAGAAGATTTAGGATTCACTTCAATCGCTATAGTTGGTGATGTATCGGATGCAAAACAGGTTGATACTATGATCGAAAAAATTGTTGAAAGATTTAGCAGAATTGATATTTTAGTAAATAATGCCGGTATTTCCTATAAAACAAAGGATGGTTTTAAAATACCCTTTCTTGAGATTCCCGAAGTTCAATGGGATAAGGTTTTAGCGGTTAATCTTAAGGGGGTATTTTTATGTGCCCAAAAAGTAGCTAAAATAATGATTAAGCAAAAATATGGGCGAATTGTTAATATGGCCTCTATCGCTGCAAAACTTGGGAGTTCTGGTCCCGCAGGAAATCATTATATGGCATCAAAAGCTGGTGTTGTATCATTAACTAAGAGTCTTGCTTTTGAATTAGCTCAATATAATATAAGAGTAAATAGTGTTGCACCAGGATTTATAAAAACTGAAATGGCTGGAATGACAAATGCAGCTCTTAATAAAGCAATAACAGAGAGAATCCCGATGAAAAGATTTGGAGCTCCTGAAGAAGTTGCAGAAGTTGTTCTGTTTTTAGTTTCTGATTCCTCAAGTTATGTTACCGGCGAAACTATTGTTGTAGATGGTGGATTTTTATTGGATTAAAAAAGAATTACAGTGTCTACTTTGAGTGAATGTTTCTGGATTCAATTTATGAAACATTTAACTTGTAGGAGGTTTTAAAAGAATGGGTACAAAAGAAGTATTATTCCAGCATGTCGGCTTATCTGTTACTAATTTAGACTTGGCAATTACTTTTTATCAAAATGTTTTTGGTTTTAAAGAATTATATAGACCAAGTAAAAGCTATTGTGATGAAGATAATAAAATAAAGA
>JAGPKD010000177.1 GCA_018054125.1 Candidatus Oleihabitans oleiphilus
CGTTATACGTAATACGGTATACAATTTTTGTCATTGCGAGGAGCCGATTCAGTAATAAGTAATAGGCAAACTAAATTCCAGATACTAACGACCAACGACTAATTTTAACGATATACGTTATACCTCTGCTCTAACGAATGGGTTGATACCCCAAAGACCATTTACCACAGCGGTCACCCCAGCGGGCAATGAGTTCTCCATCAATCATAATTTCAACCACCTCACAATGATTGGAACAGCCATCACATTCAAAACCGGTAGTCTGGTAATCCTTATCCACTAACTCAAAACCATAAAAAGTAGAGGAGCGGGGATTCTGTTCCATCTCTTCTTTAGCCAGTAATGCTGCCCCAATAGCCCCCATAACCCGATAATATTCCGGAACAATTATTTCACAACCTATCTCTTTTTCAAAACTCTTTTTAATTCCAGAATTGGCTGCTACCCCACCCTGGAAAAAGATGGGGGGTGCTATCTTCTTTCCCTTTCCTACATTATTTAGATAATTACGTACCATTGCCTCGCAAAGACCAGCAATAATATCTTCTTCTTTATAGCCCATCTGCTGTTTGTGGACCATATCCGATTCGGCAAATACGGTGCATCTGCCAGCTATTCGGACTGGATTTTCCGAACGCAGGGCGTATTCTCCAAATTCTTCAATAGGAATCCCCAATCGGTAGGCCTGATGATCTAAGAAAGAACCAGTACCGGCAGCACAGATAGTATTCATGGCAAAATCAACCACTACGCCATTCTGCAGAACAATCATTTTGGAATCCTGTCCACCTATTTCAAAGATGGTACGCACCTCTGGATTGATATAAAGCGCTGCCACAGAATGGGCGGTAATCTCATTCTTAACCACATCTGCTCCTACTACAGCACCAGCCAGAACTCTTCCACTACCAGTAGTACCAACAGCAAGCACTTCTAAAAAAATGCCCTCATTCTCTTTTTTAATAATAGAAAGTCCTTCTTTAATTATTTTAATAGGTTGGCCTAGGGTCCTAAGGTAAACATCACTTAGCACATTATTGTTTTCATCTAATAAAACCAGATCAGTACTTACTGCACCTACATCAATGCCTAAAAATGTCTTCATGATACCATGACTCCTTTTCTTCTTCTCATCTTGAGTAAATCAATAAATGCTTCAATACGGGTATTAAGCCCTTCTTCGCCAGTCTGTTCATCATAAGTTAGAGTCAAAGTAGGAAAATCTAAGTCTTCACTAACTTTTTTTAAAATGGTTTCAGCAACAATTTCTGGCATACAGGTAAAAGGAATAACTTGAATAGCTCCATCTAGACCTTCCTGATGAGCTAATACTACATTTCCCACAGTGCTTTGTCCCTCGCCTCCTACTGAATGAGCCAGATAATGATAGGCAGCTTGCTCAATCTCCTTCTCATCTTTAATGTTTTCTCTAAATAGGTGAAGATTTACAATGGGCTCAACCCAGGCTCTAATAGAATTTTTCCGAACTACTTCTACCCCTAAATAGCCCAATTTTTCCTCTAAATGATGATTAACAAAAGGCTCCAGGGAAACATAAAACTCACCTACCAGAGCTACTCTGATAAGATTCTTCTTTTTAAAATTAGTGATTTCATCAAATTGTTGTAAAGCTTCTCTTTCAATCTGTTTTAATACTTCTCGGTCTTTGGCCTTCTTAATTTTAACAATAGTGTCTGCAAATACTCGGGAGGTAATTCCTTTTTTCTTTTCCCGAGGACGAACCTGCAGAATTTTGTTTTCCAGTTTTTCTGTTAACAAAATTTTCTGCCAGGCTAAGCCAAATTGATTTGCAAAATAAGACCATTTCTTCCCATTACGTAAAATATTAATATTATCCCATAAGGTCTTCCAATTTCCCCGGGGTAATTCCATGATAAGCATCTTGAAATTATACCCCAAATCTATCAGAATATCCCTCTGCACCTGGGCATAATAACCAAAACGGCATGGTCCCCAACCTCCGGCCATAAGTAGTCCTTCTGCACCAAGTTCTAAACCTTCTATAAAATTACCCAGCACAATTTTTAAAGGTAGACAACAATACTCGGGAGCATATCTCACCCCTAAATCTAAAGTTCTTTTACTATTAGGGGGTGGTTCTATCAGTTCATGGCCCATGTCCGTAATGATGGTCTCATAAGCAACTTCTATATTACCGAGACGGGGCAAAGTTAATTTCATATTGTTTTTTCCTCCTGACCATATCCAGAAATGCTTCTAGACGAGTATTAATACCAGCTTCTCCGGTATGTTCATCAAAGACAAATTCGGTATAGGC
Organism: Candidatus Oleihabitans oleiphilus; assembly: GCA_018054125.1. Classification (GTDB taxonomy): domain Bacteria; phylum Atribacterota; class Phoenicimicrobiia; order Phoenicimicrobiales; family Stramentimicrobiaceae; genus Oleihabitans; species Oleihabitans oleiphilus. The sequence continues at coordinate 2,300 of JAGPKD010000177.1, forward strand.
AACTTCAGGATATTGTTTGCTTTGATGGTGAATCAGTTCACCCACCATAGAATCTTCTCCGCATTCAAAGGAAGTTAAATGAATAACACCTTCTACCCTATTTTCAAAATAATACAAGGCAGCACCAACTGCCTTCCGAGAAAGGCTCCAGAATATAGGTTTATATAGTTTCTTGAGCTGTTTTTTTACAATCCTGGGAGGAACCATGGACGGTGTTAATATATTGACATTCATTTTTTTTAGTTTATC
>JAGPKD010000178.1 GCA_018054125.1 Candidatus Oleihabitans oleiphilus
TCTTTTAACCCTAACATCAGAATTGGTAGCTTTTATTTTGTAAGCAGCTACCTCTTTCTGAACATCCCCGCCATAAACAGTGACTGTGCCACTGCTAGGTAAAGGATTTTGGGTGACAGTCAAGGTTCCTTCTGTAGGAGCCACTATGGTTGTAGTAGTAGTGGTAACACCAGCGGCAGTGGTGGTAGGAGTAACTGGAGTGCAATATAAAGCATTTAATTTAGCTCTGGTCAAAGGACCTACAAAACCAGACACAGGAGTAATTCCGTATTTGGTCTGAAAAGCTTTAACAGCTTTTAAGGTCAAAGGACCAAAGTAACCAGTCACCAACCCTTCTGGGTATACAGTCGGATCAAGCTTTAATTGGGTTTGAAGTTTCTTGACTTCATCAGAAGTCATTCCAGACTTCAAATCAACATTAAAGCAAACACCTCCGGTAGTAGCACCGCCGAGCTGAGCCTGCAAAGTAGCAACCTGAGCCAATAAGGCCTGAATTTGAGCCTGAAGCTCTTCTACGGTAACAGCTTTAGCAGTAAAGGAAAAAGCAAATAGACCGGCTAAAGCCAAAGCAAGAATTTTTTTAGACATTTGTTTTATTTGTAATTAATTTTTGTTTACCCCATCTTCTTATAGAAGGTGGGTAGGCGAACTCTCCATCGACCAAGTTTATCTCTTCCCTTAAGGTTAAAGAGATAAAAGCAGAGCTCTTACTTCTACTAAATAAATTTAGTAGAATCAATCCGAATTCTTTGGCGCGCGCTGGGAAATATTTCGACCCCCCAGCTGATTAGCTTTTTATTATCTAAAAAACTAATCAGGCGTATCCAAAGAATGGATTTGCAAAAGTTGATTAATACTTTCTATCTTTTCCATCGCTTCTAAGCAATTACCGGCTTTCAAATTTTTATCTATATCTCCTAATAAAATTCTAACCTTAGTCACCTCATCGGTTGACCATTTTGCCAAAACCTGACTATCCTGAAAATACATTGAGATTTTTTCCAAATTAACTGTCAAATATTCCGGACAGCTGGAAATTATATTAGTGGTCTCAGTGATTAAAGCTAAAATTTTATCTTGAGTTTCTGCTAAGGTATTTTGTAAATCTTCTTTAATAGTTGGTTGTAAATTGCTTTCTGTAATAACTTTTTGCAATTCTTCATTTTTTTCTTGAATTTTTTTAGAAATATCTAAAACTACTGCTTTATCTTTATTTTTTTGAACATCTACAGGTAAATTTTGCAAATCATCTCTGACGCTTTGGGCTATTTTCTTAACAACCTCTTCCCTATCTTCGGTCTTAGCTAAATCTTTAACCCTTTCCTCTACCGCAGTTAGTTTTACCAAACTTTTAGTTTGATTCGGCGCCAAAGCTACTACAACATCTTGGCTAAAAAGTTTTAAAGAATAAAGGGCGCTTCCGGGTAAAGAATTTTGGGCTAAAGCAAAACTAATTCCAAAAATTAATAATAATCCAAAAGCTGTTAAAGCTACCCGATAATGAGAAAAAAGATAAGAAGCTTGAGCAGGCGCTACTTTAGGTTTTGAAGCCAAACTCTGAACTTCTTTCTTAGCAACTTGAGTCATAACATTTTTCAAAAGTAAATCAGCCCAAACTTTATTGGGTTTTATTTGTTTTAACTTTACTGATTGTTGCTTTAATTCTTCGTCGGTCATTTTAATTATATTTAGTTCATATTTAATTCATACTCAGTTCTTCACTAATATAGACGTAAAAACCACTCAAGTGTTACAGTTGCTCTAAGGCGAATTAAACAATAGAATCTACCCGACTTCCCTATTTTCCGATTAATCAATCAACCTAATAAACTCAAGACCCGAACTAAGTGAACGTCAAAATAATTAAACAATTAAAAACACCATAGGGTTTCAGACCACCTCTAACCTGCCGGAGAAAAATAAGGTTGACAGATTAATAAAAATTTGATATTCTGTAACGCAGAAATCTAATTTATAGATTTCCTTTCCTCAATTCACTGTAAGGCGAACTGAGGAAAGACAGAATCTTGAAAAAAATACAAGGAGGTGTAGGTGTTTGCATTTATAAATGGCAATAACAATAACAACAGCAATAGCGATTTTAATGAAAATGGAAAAATTATAACAGAATTATTAGAGCAGAAATTAAAAAGCGGCCTCATCAGCAAGTTCAGTGTAGGGTTGACTTATGAGACAGAAACATTCCCCATTCCAAATTTTTTTGTCATAATTTATCCGGTCAAAAGAATGGAGGGAACTCTTATCTCTGCTCCTTCTATTTCTAGACTTGCTAAAGCTGTAGAAAATTTTTTTTAACGACCCGCAAATCACGGGGTATCAGTAAGATACCCCCCTTTTTATTTTATTAATTTTTTATTGATACCTCGTTTTTATTTCCTGCTCTACTTCTTCTCTATCTCTACCGTATTTAATAGCTGATATTTCTTGTAGATAATGAATTGCTTCCTGATTGGGCGGAGGCAATTTAACAGTTACCAAACTAAAAGGCCGAGTTACTTGATTGCCAATAAG
>JAGPKD010000179.1 GCA_018054125.1 Candidatus Oleihabitans oleiphilus
CACCAGAGGGAATGACTGTGACTGCCCAGGCAGAATTGAAAGATGTTTTTCAGAATCGTCTTATCTTTGAAGTCACCGCTTTTGATGAAGTGGAAAAAATAGGAGAGGGAGAAGTAGAGAGGTTTATTATAGATTTGGAAAAGTTTTCACAAAAGGTACTGGAGAAAAAGAAAAAAGAAGAGACACCCCTATAATTTTAACAGGGGGACGGTTTTCTTTTTAGCTACCATCTACCATCCCCCTGTTTACTTTAAACATGGGCGGTTTCCTTTTGAGTTTTTTCTGTTGCAGGTTTAGCGTTATCAATAGAGCTTTCGGAATCTTTTTTGGCGGTTTTATCATTACAACTACTTAATTTCTCTTTTGGTAAATTAGTTCTACGGTTGTCTGTACTATAAAAACCGCTTCCTTTCAGGATGAAGCTACCATTCTTACTGATCAGACGAAATACTTCTCCATTGCATTTGGGGCACTCACGCAATGGTGGATCAGTAATAGCTTGAAATTTTTCAAAAACATAACTGCATTTTTTACATTGATATTCATAGGTCGGCATTTTTTTCAGCTCCTTCCTTAAATTTCCAATAGAAAATAATATTTCATTTTTTCTCATTTGTCAAGAGGTTTTCTTGATAAGGTATTATCTTGGAGGGGTTTCAGGGGATACTTCCCCTGAATATCTTGTTTGCAAAACAAGATAGAATTTCTTTATTAAAGTATTATCTTGGAGGGGTTTCAGGGGATACTTCCCCTGAATATCTTGTAATTAGAGCATAAAATAGAGAACGGTCCCCTGTTTGAGTGTTAGAATACTTTACTATATCTGTGAACCTGAGGTGACGGAAAAATTTATGAAGGGAATAAAGATTTTCTGGGCTTCCTATAGAGATTTGTTTTTATTACTGGGAATTATTATTCTAGTATGGGCTATAGTCGCTTTAACCATTAAGATATTTATTCGAAAATCGGGAAAATCAGACGATTCAGAGGAAGATATAAAATAAAAAAGTGATTACTTTAATTAATATTTTGGGATAATCTGATAAAATTAGGGATGAAAGGTTAATATTACTTTCTATTAATCAGGGAGGTTAATATATGAAGAGGTTAGTTAAAAATAGTAGAAAAAAAATTAATATTAGAATGGCATCTTTTTTACCCTGCTGTCTGTTTATGTTGGTTTTACTGATAGTAATATCATTAGTGATGACAGTAACTGGGCAGGAAGAGATGAAAAAAAGCATCCAGATTATTAATCCAAGGCCTAATTTTTCTTTATTCCTGAGACTGGATAAAGGAGTTGGTGCCACCTATGCGCCAGGAGAGATGGTCAGGATTTCATTTAGTACCAGTAAGGATACCTATGTTACTCTGTTTAGATATGATGTTCTTGGAAATGTGCAATTATTATTTCCCAACCAAAATCAAAAAAATCCATTGGTAAAAGCAAACCATAGCTATTATTTCGATTTTATGATTGAACGAGAAACGTTACCAGGGGTTGAATATATTCAGGGATTTGCTACCACTGAACCAGTTCTTCTGACTAGAGAAATGGAAAGAAGGTTGGAAGTAGAATTCCTACCTAGACTTAGCACAGAAGTTCATAGCTTTATCCAGAACATAATGGGAATTTTAACAGGATTGCCAGCACAGAATTGGGTTAGTAGTGAAGTTTTACATTACCAGATATTAGAACGAAGACCAGGCACCGGTCAGTTATGGGTAAATTCCCATCCGGAAGGAGCTTCTGTTTATTTAAATGGACACTATGTGGGACAGACACCTCTGGAATTAGCCCAAATAAATGTGGGAGAATATTTAGTTCAAGTTGAACTTAATGGATATGAATCATGGCAGAGGGTAGTTCAGATTAATGACAGCAGGACAACATTTCTTAGTGCTGATTTAAAGAGCACAGGGCAATATGGCACAATTGTTATTCGATGTGATGTAGATCTAGCCAGAATCTATCTTGATGGGCAGTTTAAACGCTTAACACATAAAAATAGAGATATTGTCTTAGATGATATACCAGCTGGTTTCCATAATCTCAGTATTGCCTTAAGCGGATATCATGATTGGTCTCAAAGGATAGAGGTGAAACCTAATCAAAAAGCGCAATTAACTATTTACCTGGATAAAATTGTAGGTACCGGGGGTTTAGAAATTACCGGTAATGTTGATAATGCCCTGATTTATTTAGATGAGGTTTATTATGGGGAAACTTCTTCAAGTGGAAGAATAACTATTAGTGATATACCGGAAGGAAGCTACGAATTGAGGATGGTAAAAGAAGGTTATGATGATTATCTTACCACGGTAAGAATCTATCCTGCTCGTATCTCCAAAATTGATGTTATAATGCAACAGGAATATCAGAAACCTGAAGAAGGTGCCGTTGCCCTATACTGTAATGAAGATGGTGCCAGAATATTTCTTGACGGATTTTACATCACTACTACTTCTGCTAGCCAGGCGCAAGTTATTGAGGAATTAAAGGAAGGTGTATATGAAA
>JAGPKD010000180.1 GCA_018054125.1 Candidatus Oleihabitans oleiphilus
ACATAGAAGGCATACGTGGAAAGGACGAGTTTGCAGAACAAAACAAAGTCCAACACTACCCGAATTCCACGCTGTAAATGTAGCGGTGAGATGAGAGGAAAGTTATTGCTCTTAAGCGGGGAGGTCTGACAGATAGGTTGTGGATTGAAGCAACAACCCACCCAGTGATGTGTGCCTGAACTGTCAGACCTCAGCAGAGGCCATATTAGCTGGTTAATACCAGTGAAGGGCTGAACGTTAAGAGGTTTTCTAAGTTTGAAGGACTCGAGAGAAATACGTTTAAAGCAGACAACTTCTTAGGAAGGCTATTTCCATTAGGTAAGGCTGGAAGCTGGAGATATTGGAAAAGCGCTTAGTATTCCTTCGGCGTCAGATAACCGAAGAAACGGTGAAAATGCATATTTATTCTTACAGATTGATATGCACAAGTAATTCATTCTTAACGAACCGCCGTATACCGAACGGTACGTACGGTGGTGTGAGAGGACGGCAGATGAATTAATCATCTGCCTCCTACTCGATTATGGGGATATAGCTCAGTTGGGAGAGCGCTGCGTTCGCATCGCAGAGGTCAGGGGTTCGAATCCCCTTATCTCCACCACAAATATAATAAGGTTAGGATTTGAAATTTTTAATTAAGAGGATACCATTCTATTCACGAATTTATTAAATCAAGGGTAATGGCAATCATGGTCAGCTCTTATTCTTAATAAGCCATAGGCCTTTTTTATCATTAATCTTACCCTTAATTAATACAAATAAATTATCGGAATATTAATTGTGATAATTTATTCCGCTTTATCTCCACTGCCTGATAAGGACATAATTCCTGACAGCAGAAGCAACGTATACAACAAGAAAGATCTGCCTGTGGTCTGTTCTCAATCATTTCAATACATTTAGCCGGGCAATTTTGGGCGCATAAACCACAACCGACACATTTGTTATGCATAAAATAAGGCTGGGGGCGTAGTATTTTGTAAAAAAAGGCATCCAGGCGGGGAGGTAAGGAAATAGGGATATGGCTAATTCCGGATGAAGTGGGAACTTTAAAGGGAATGGGTTTTAAATCTTCTCGATTCATTCCGCTAATGGCAAGCTCCTGAAAATTTTGAGGGACTAACTCCCTTTCTATTGCCTTCTGTACCGTAAATACCTTCTTAGAGTCTAAGCCAACCAGATAACAGAAGGCCAAATCAAGAGCATGAGGGTTAGTAGAAGCAGCTAATAGGCCAACTTCTTTTAAATCACCAGCGGAAGGACCAGCACCTTCCATGGCTATCACTGCATCCATAATGGTTAATTGTGGTCTTACCAATTCGGCAATATCAACCAGCATTTCGGAAAAATCTTTAACATTACTCATTCTTAAATGATAGTCTGCCTTTAAGAGACCTGGAATAGTACCAAAGAGATTTTTTACTGCACCGGTATAGATTGTAAAACCATGGGTTTTCAGTTTAGCAAGAGAGATAATAACATCAACTTCTTTAATAATCTGAGCCAGGGTAATCTGTTTTAAAATTTTCCCTTCTGGATAAGCATAGTTCTGCTGGTTGAAATTCCAGTTTAACTCTGCACCTGTTCTCTGAGCTACCTCTTCCATGCCAGTTTCTCGATAAATTCCCTTTAGCCAGGATTTGGCGAAAGGACCGCCCGGACTGTCAGCTATAATGGCTTTTGCGCCAAGAGCATGGACTTGATTAACAACAGCTTCTACCAGAGCAGGATGAGTGGTAACTGCCGCTTCAGGAGGTTTTTTCATCAATAGATTTACTTTCAACAGGACTTTCTGTCCAGGTTGGATAAATTGATTTAAACCACCTAACTCGGTGAACAATTGATTGGTAGCCTGGTTTATATCATTTTTCTGATACGTTTTACATGGTACAAAAACAACTTGTCTATTTTTCACCATTTTTTCATCTTTTTTAATCCCTTCTTTTTCAATTTTTCCATTATAACAAAACTTTGCTAAAATAAATAGGGCTTAAGATTATACTCTTAAATATTTAGTAATTTTTAAAATATTTAGTAAGTTTTAAAGAATAAGCAGGTTCCCATTTAGCATTGGTTGTTATAATTCCTATTCCTGTTTTAAAAATGAAAAAAAGAGAAGCCCCTTAATTGACCAAAAATTAAGTCACTATTTCAAATTAAATTAAACCCACTCTGGAATGGTATCCCAATTTCCAGAACGGGTTTTATTAACACCGGTAGTTCTAAATATTAATGCTTTACCTGTTTACCTAATTGGTTATTGCTACTTTGCCATCATACATTGCGCTAAATTTTGGGCAAAAGCCTCTACATCTTCTGCTAATAAAGAACCAAATTTAGCGTAACAATCGGAGATTTTATTTAAATCTCCCACAAAATAGGCGTTTACTAAATTATTCCAGATAGAGGTCATCTGAATTTTGCTTAATCCTTCATTAATAATGGGCAGTATTCCTTCTGGGTCACCTTTCTGGACATAGAAAACATACTGTTCTTCAGTATTAATGGTAC
>JAGPKD010000181.1 GCA_018054125.1 Candidatus Oleihabitans oleiphilus
TTCTATATTCTTAAGAATAAAAAGATAGGCTATCAAAGACAAGATATGCAAAAGATTAATATCTATTGAGTTTAATAGTTATCTTAATTTCAGGGGTTGTCAAGGGGAAGGATTCCCCTTGAATATCTAAAGATATAGGAATTAATAAAAAAAATCCTATATCTTTAGATGAGACAAATGATTTATTAGAAGAGATATTGAAGAAGATATATTACAGGAAGTAAAAAAATAATAATTATTGAGCTTGGTTTTAATTTAATTTCAGGGGTTGTCAAGGGGAAGGATTCCCCTTGAATATATACTGTTTAATCTGTTTTAGCGCCCTATTTCTCCGATAATTTATTACCTGCTGAGATAAACCTAATATTTCTCCGATTTCCGTATCTCGATAACCCCACCAATAATAGAGTAAGATAATTTGTTGGTCCTGTTTATCTAATTGAGTTAAACATTCCCATAAAATTATTTTGTCAATATAATTTTCTTCCATAATTTCTAACTCCTTTATTCTTCTACGTTATACGGTATACTTTATATGTTATACTGTTTTTCTTTCCTCCAATACATCCACAGTCCCCATTTAATTCTTTTTTTCATATACCCGGCAAAGGTAACCGGGGGCAGTGGTTGATATTGATATACACCTGAGATAAAGTATAAGGCAGCCTGCTGATAGGCATCTTCATACTCTAACCCCATATGCTGAAAAAAGTTAGCCTGTCTTTTTAAGAGAGGATTAAATTGTTGTAATAACTGCATCATAGCTTCTTTATCTCCCTTTTTTGCTTTTAGAATCAATTTATTATTTGGTTCAGAAGTCAAGGTTATAATACCTCCTGTTTAAGCTTTATTAATTTCTCAATAATTTTCTTTTTTATAATTTATATTTAATCTTGCTGATTTATGATAAGACAGCGAGGGCTTTCCTGTAGTCCAGTATTGGTAAAATAGCAGAAAATTTTCCTAAAAATTTCACTCCAAAAGTTCTAAATTAATAACGAAGAAAAAGAAACTGCTAACTTGAAAAAAGAGGCATAAAAGGGTAATATTATTAACTACAGGTTGATTCTTTCTGACTTAAAAAGTAGATGCCTGTAATGGTAGACAGCGTTTCTTGATTCTACTACTGTTGAATCGAGGAAGAGAATGTTAAAGAATAAGTTAACATTATTTATTTTTATAATAGTAATTTTACTGTTAATTTTTTTAGTTCCTTTTTCAATTAATAAGAAAGAAGAATCCATTTATTCCCAAAGTCGTAAGCTTATGGTAGAGAACCAATTAAAGGGTCGTGGCATTGAAGATAATTTTGTTTTAAATGCTATGGGGAAAGTTCCCCGTCATGAATTTGTAGATGAGGCCATTCGAGATGAAGCTTATAATGATTATCCTTTAGGTATTGGTGAAGGACAGACTATCTCACAACCCTACATAGTAGCCTTGATGACCCAACTACTGGAATTAACTGGAGAGGAAAAAGTGCTGGAAATAGGGACCGGTTCTGGCTATCAGGCAGCTATTTTAGCAGAGATTGCCAAGGAAGTTTATACCATAGAAATTTATGAATCCCTGTCCCTGAAGGCTCAAGAGTTACTGAACCGATTAGGTTATGATAATATTAAGTTTAAGGTCGGTGATGGCTATTATGGCTGGGAGGAGGAAGCTCCTTTTGATGCCATTATAGTAACCTGTGCTCCTGATCATGTGCCTCCTCCTTTATTAGAACAGTTGCATCCAGAGCAGGGTAGAATGGTTATCCCGGTAGGTAGTGTATGGATGATACAGACCTTAATGAAAATTTATATGAAAGATGGGAAGAGAGTTTCGGAAGGGATTACTGGTGTTCGTTTTGTTCCTATGCTCAGACGTATTGAATAAGGGGAAGGATTTCCCTTGCATATCGGAATTGTCAGGCAATTCCGATATTCTTAAAAACTTTTATCTTTAATTAGAGAATATAATATACTAGCACTATATCCCTCTCCCTTAGAAGGGAGAGGGAAGGTGAGGGTGATAATGAGAGGGGTTTCAGGGGATACCTCCCCTGATTATCTGAATTTGTTTTATGCTATACTGATATTAGGAAATGGTAAAAAAGATGAAGAAGATAAGAATTGGCATACCTTATGCCCTATATTTTTATGAGTATTACCCACTCTGGAAAGAATTTTTAACTCGCCTGGGTGCTGAAGTGATACTCTCTAAACCTACTAATAAAAATATTCTTGATCTGGGAGTACGTTCTTCTTTAAGTGAGGTCTGTCTTCCAGTTAAGATATTTTACGGACATGCCTTAAGTTTGGCTGACCAGGTAGATTATATCTTGATACCCAGAATGGTTTGTGTGGAAAAAGGGGCCTTTTTTTGCCCCAAAATTATTGGGCTACCAGATATGGTAAAGAGTTCTATCAGTACTTTAAATTCTCTGCTAGTTCCCCTTGTTGATGTTAGAAAATCATATGGTACCTGGAAGAATAGTTTATCTCAGGTGGGACAGTTAATTAC
>JAGPKD010000041.1 GCA_018054125.1 Candidatus Oleihabitans oleiphilus
GGAGAGGGAAGGGAAAGGGTGTTAAATCATTATCTTGAGGGGAGTTTCTCCCCTCTTATATATTTAAAGGAGTTATTTAAACATGAAGAGGTTGAGGATATTAAGGCTAATTCTGGTCATTTTGGTCATTGGGGTTGCCATTTTTTACGCTTTCCCTTTAGAAAAAAATATAAACCTGGGTCTTGATTTACAAGGTGGTTCTCATATTGTTTTAGAATGTATTGATTCACCAAATGCTCCAGTAGATAGCGATGCTGTAAATAGAGTGATAGAAATTATTACCAATCGAATTAATCCAGAAGGGGTAAAAGAACCGGTCATTCAACGTCAGGGTGAAAGAAGGATATTAGTCCAATTACCGGGCATGGATGACCCCCAGGAGGCAGAGAATCTAATTGGCAAGACTGCTCTATTAGAATTTAAAGACGAAAATGGTGAAACATTATTAACAGGGGCTTATTTGAAAAATGCCAAAGCCTCTTTTGATCGCTTTGGTAGGCCTAATGTTATATTAGAATTTAACGAAGAGGGAGCTAAATTATTTGAACAGGCAACTTTAAAAAATGTGGGTAAAGTCTTAGCCATTACTTTAGATGGCCAAGAAATTTCTGCCCCGGTAGTACAAGAACCAATTCCCAATGGTGAAGCTTCTATAGTCGGACAGTTTACTGTAGAGGAAGCCCAGAGGTTAGCATTATTACTCAGAAGTGGTGCTCTTCCAGTTGAGGTAAAAATTTTAGAGAATCGTTCAGTTGGACCAACTCTAGGTAGAGATTCTATTAATCGTAGTTTAAAAGCGGGGATAGTGGGATTATCTTTGATACTATTATTTATGGTTATTTTTTATAAATTGTTCGGACTGGTAGCTGATCTGGCCTTATTGATATGTTTGCTTCTGATAATGGGAGGGTTAGCAATATTAAATGCTACTTTAACCTTGCCGGGCATTGGTGGAATCATATTAACGATAGGAATGGCAGTTGATGCCAATATTCTAATATTTGAGAGAATAAAAGAAGAATTGAAAATGGATAAAACATTTAGAGCATCTATTGAGGCTGGCTTTTCTAAAGCATTTAGAACAATTCTCGATGCCAATGTTACTACCTTAATTGCTGCTATAGCACTTCTGTATTTTGGTTCTGGTCCTATTAGGGGGTTTGCGGTAACTTTAAGTATAGGAATTGCCGCCAGTATGTTTACCGCAATTGTGGTAACCAAATTGATTTTGGAATTATTAGGGCAACGTCTGCATAAAAATGCTTTAGTTTGACATATTAGATGGGAGGAATATTAATGGAACTTATTAAGGATACCAACCTAAAGTTCGTTTCTCACAGAAAAATTTTTTATTTTATTTCTGCTATTATAATATTAGTAGGTCTCATTTCTTTTTTATTCCAGGGTTTTAATTTTGGTATAGATTTTGCAGGAGGAACATTAATTCAGCTTAAATTTGAACAGGAAGAAGTAACAGTAGCAGAGATCCGAAGTGCGTTAGCTGAGATGAACTTAGACACCAGTACTATTCAGTCTTTATCTCCTAATGAGTTTGTTATAAGAACAAATCAGATTGAATCAGAAGGAAGGGAGGAATTATTAAAAAATATTGAAAACAAAATTGGATCATTTGAGGTATTAAGGGTAGAAATGGTTGGTCCGGTTATCGGCGAATCTTTAAAACGATTAACTATTTTTGCCATTATTTTTGCCTTGATAGGTATTATCTTATATATTACGATAAGATTTGAATTTAGATTTGCTATTACCTCTATTATTGCTCTGGTCCATGATGTTTTAATTACTCTTGGTATTCTCTCTCTATTACAGAAGGAAATTACCATGCCTGTTATTGCTGCTATTTTGACTATTGTTGGTTATTCAATTAATAATACTATTGTCATTTTTGATCGATTAAGAGAAAATTTAAAATCAAAATCACGTTCTTCCTTAGAAGTAATAATAGATTTGAGTATTAATCAATCTTTAACTAGAACTATTTATACAGCATTAACTACGCTTTTACCTCTTTTTCCTCTTTATTTCTTTGGTGGTACCTTATCTGATTTTGCTTTTGTCTTGTTGGTGGGTATCACTGTAGGAACTTATTCTTCCATTTGTATAGCCGGACCTTTGCTTTTAGAATTAAAGAAAAAAGGTAAAATGCCAATTAAATCAGTATCTTCCACTAATCAAAAGGTAAAAGATCAGCAAGATATTAAAAATATAAGAAAGGCCAAGAAGAAAAAAGATAAAGTAAAATAGGCTATCAGGTGAGAAAAAATTATTTAAATTTAAATTAATGAAAAATGAAAAAAAGTGTACTATTATAGCATTACATTCTCTCTAATCCTCTCCCTTAGAAGGGAGAGGTAAGGTGAGGGTGATGATGAGGGGTTTCAGGGGAAACCTCCCCTGAATATCTTACATTATACTAGGAGGAAATATACTAAATGGATTTGCGAACTAAAATAAGAAATATACCAGATTTTCCAGTAAAAGGTGTTCAATTTAAGGATATTACTACCTTACTGAAGGATAAGGAAGCTTATAGATATTGTATTGACCAGATTACCCAGCATTGTAAAGATTTAAATATTGATTATATTGCTGGTATTGAAGCCCGTGGTTTTATTATTGGTGCACCAGTAGCATATAATTTACAAGTAGGTTTTTTACCCATTCGGAAAAAAGGTAGATTACCTTATGAGGTGGAGAGGATTTCTTATCAGTTAGAATATGGAGAGAATGTTTTAGAAATTCATAGAGATGCATTCCAAGAAGGCGACCGCATTATGGTTATTGATGATTTACTTGCTACTGGTGGTACAACTCTGGCGGTCTTTAAACTAATTGAAAAATTAAAGGGAGAAGTAGTGGGGGCTGATTTTATTATTGAGTTAGAGATGTTAAAAGGTCGGGAAAAGTTATCTGGATATGAAATATTTTCACTGGTAAAGTATAACATATAAATTATCATTAATTATTTTTGGTCATGTTAGTCTGACTCCTCATCCTAACCCTAAGCCGCTCTCTTCGAGGGAGAGGGTGATAATTAAGCCTTTTTAAATATATATAAAGAGGTGTCTAAAATAGATAATCCCATCACGATAGAAACATTAATCAACAAAATTAAATCTTACAATCCTGATGCTGATATCGATTTCCTCAGGAAAGCTTATATTTTCTCTCAGCAGGCTCACCAGAACCAGAAAAGATATTCAGGTCAGCCTTATTTGTCTCATCCTCTTGGAGTAGCTGACATTTTAGCAGATTTAAATATGGATATTATTACTATTGTAGCTGGTTTACTGCATGATGTTGTGGAAGATACTCAAGTAAATCTGGAAGAAATAAGACAGGAATTTGGTGCAGAAGTTGCCATGCTGGTAAATGGAGTAACAAAACTAAGCAAAATATCTTTTAAAACCAAAGAGGAAAGACAGGCTGAAAATTTTCGAAAAATGTTTTTAGCTATAGCTGAGGATATAAGAGTAATTCTGATTAAATTAGCCGATAGACTTAATAATATGCGCACCTTAAAGTATGTGCCAGCACCAAAGCGTTTAAAAAAGGCCAAAGAAACCTTAGATATTTATGTTCCCATTGCTAATAGATTGGGATTATACCGCGTAAAATGGGAATTAGAGGATTATGCTTTACTTAATTTAGATCCCAGAAAATATAATGAATTAGCCAGAAAAGTGGCCAAAAGCAGAGCAGAAAGAGAAAAGTATATTGAAGAAGTTAAAAAGAGAATAGCAGAGGAATTACAAAAATTTGGTATTAAAGCCAGAATTCAGGGTAGGCCTAAAAACATTTATAGTATTTATAAAAAAATGGAAGAACAGGATAAAGATTTTTTTCAGATCTATGATTTGATGGCTATCAGAATTATTTGTAATTCTATTACCGATTGTTATGCCTCCTTAGGTCTTCTCCATTCCCTCTGGAAACCCATGCCAGGAAGATTTAAAGATTACATTGCCATGCCCAAATCAAATATGTATCAATCTTTACATACTACTGTGATAACTTCCGAAGGTGAACCATTAGAAGTGCAAATTAGAACAGAAGAAATGCACCGAACTGCTGAATATGGTATCGCAGCTCACTGGAAATACAAAGAGAAAGGTGATTTCTTAAAAGATAGTAAATTTGAAGAGAGATTAACCTGGCTAAGGCAAATATTGGATTGGCAAAAAGAATTAAAAGACCCGCTTGAATTTATGGAGAATTTGAAAATTGATCTATTACAATACGAAGTTTATACCTTTACTCCCAAGGGTGATGTGAAAATTTTACCTTTAGGCTCTACTCCTGTTGACTTTGCTTATGCCATCCATACCGAAATTGGCCACCATTGCGTTGGTGCAAAAGTAAATAATAAAATTGTATCATTAGACCGTGAATTAAAGAGTGGCGATATCGTAGAGATAATTACCTCCAAAACCTCCAGTGGCCCCAGTAGAGATTGGTTAAAATTTGTAAAAACTTCAGGGGCTAAAACTCGGATTAAATCCTGGTTTAAGAAAGAGTTTCGTGATGAAAATATTGAAAGGGGAAGAACATTGATATTACGAGAATTGGAAAAACTTAAAATTCCCTGGAGTGTTGAATTAGAAAGAAAACTGACCGATATCTGCCAACCAATGGGTTATACTGATTCTGATTCCTTATTGGAAGCAATAGGATATAAAAAATTAAATCCTGCTCAAGTGATTAACAAAATTTTACCCCAGGAGAAAAAGCAGGATATTCAAGTTAAAGAAGAATTACCTAAAGAGCTGCCAAAAGAAAAAAAGATTGATAGGGGTGTTAAAATTGATGGGGTAGATAATATTTTGATACGTTTTGCCAAATGTTGTCATCCGGTTCCTGGTGATGATATTATTGGTTATATTACTAGAGGAAGGGGAGTTACCATACATCGAGTAGAGTGCCCCAATCTAAAAAATTTTTCGCAAGAGGAAGAAAGATTAATTAATGCTGAATGGTATGAAACAAGGGATGATTATTTTCCAGTAAGTATAAAAATAATCTCTGTAGACCGAAAAGATTTAATTTCCGATATATCAATGGTACTCTCCAATTATAAAGCAGGTATTAAGTATATTAATGGGGTAGCAAATAAAAACAACATAGCTATCATTCATTTAACTATAGAGGTAAGCACACTTGACCATTTAAAAGAAATTATGGCTCGCTTGAGGAGCCTGAGGGCAGTTAAAGAAGTAAAGAGGATGGAAGGAGATTAAAGAAAACAAAGAGATGAGAGCAGTTATCCAGAGGGTGAGTAAGGCTTTGGTAAGAGTGGAGGGTAAGGAAATTGCCCGGATTAGTCATGGTATGTTGGTTTTACTGGGGGTAAAAAAGAATGATACCTCAAAAGAAGCAGAACTTTTGGCAAAAAGGACTGCCAATTTAAGGATATTTAGTGATAAGGTAGGGAAAATGAATTTATCTTTATTAGATATCAAGGGTCAGGTTTTGGTAGTATCACAATTTACTCTTTATGGAAATTGCCAAAAAGGTAGAAGACCCAGTTTTATTGAGGCTGCTTTACCAGAAGTTGCTGATTCGTTATATCAATATTATATTCAATGTTTAAAGAAGGAGAATGTTACAGTTGAGACCGGGCAATTTCAAGCCATGATGCAGGTAGAGATAATCAATGAGGGACCGGTTACTATTATTTTAGATACTGATGATCTCCAGAAAAGATAAAATAAGAAAGGAAATATGTCGTGAGCATAGAGCAAAATAATTTGTACATAAAAAAGATAATCCTGGGAGAGCTTGCTACCAATTGTTATATCCTGGGATGTAGCAAAACCAGAGAGGCAGCAGTGATTGATCCTGCTATAGCCAGTAGTATTATTTTAGAGCAGATTAAGGAGAATGGATTTCAACTTAAATATATAATTAATACTCATGGACATGCCGACCATATTGGGGGGAATAAAATGTTAAAAGAAGAGTTTTCAGCTAACTTATTAGTACATAAGTTAGATGAAGAAATGTTGATTGATCCCAAAAAGAATTTCTCTTTTTATAGTGGAATACCCATCCAATCCCCTCCTGCTGATGAGTATCTGAAAGATGGAATGCATTTGAAGATAGGTTTATTTGATGTTTTTATTATTCACACTCCTGGACATTCACCAGGTAGTGTTTCTCTTAAGGTAGATAATAAGATATTTACGGGTGATACTCTATTTAGAGAAGGTATTGGCCGCACTGACCTTCCGGGTGGATCTAGTACTGACCTAATCCATTCTATTAAAAAAAAGCTTTTTGTTTTTGATACTTCCTGTGAGATATTTCCCGGTCATGGACCAGAGACCACCCTAAAATGGGAATTAGAAAATAATCCCTGGTTGAAATAGAAAGTATACAAATGAGATTTTAAGGGGAAAAATTATGTTAGAATATGAAATTAAAGACATAAATCTGGCCGAACAGGGTTTGAGGCGGATAAGGTGGGCTCAAAATCAAATGCCTGTTCTGGAGTCTATCAAAAAACGTTTTGCCATGGAAAAACCATTTCAGAAAATTAATATTGCTGCTTGTTTACATGTTACCACTGAAACTGCTAATCTGATGATTACCTTAAAGTCAGGCGGTGCTATACCTGTTTTATGTGCCTCCAATCCCTTAAGCACTCAAGACGATGTAGCAGCCTCCTTAGTAGAAGATTATCAGATTCCAGTTTTTGCTATAAAGGGAATAGAGAAAGAAGGATATTACCGACATATCAGTAAAACATTAGCTCTCGAACCACACCTTACTATGGATGATGGTGCTGATCTGGTTTCTATGATTCATAATAGCAGAAGAGAGTTAATTGCTAATATTATTGGTGGCACAGAGGAAACTACTACTGGGGTTACCCGCTTAAGAAGTATGGAAAGAGAAGGAGTCCTGCAATATCCTATTATTGCTGTAAACGATGCTTCAACAAAACATCTTTTTGATAATAGATATGGCACCGGGCAGAGTACCATTGATGGCTTGTTAAGAGCTACCAATATCCTATTAGCTGGTAAGATTGTAGTGATATGTGGCTATGGCTGGTGTGCGAGAGGGGTGGCTAATAGAGCCAGGGGAATGGGCTCTCGAGTTATTATTACCGAAGTTGACCCCTTGAAAGCCTTAGAAGCGGTTATGGATGGATTTCAGGTAAGCAAGATTCGTGATGCTGCTCAAGTGGGGGATATATTTATTACTTTAACCGGGAATAAGAATGTTATTAGTAAAGAGGAATTTTTATTGATGAAAGATAGTGCTATTTTAGCCAATGCCGGACATTTTAATGTAGAAATTGATATTCCTGCTTTAGAGGAATTGGCGGTAAAAAAAGAAGTAGCACGACCGGGGGTAGTATCATATATCTTTAGTAACCAAAAAAGATTATTTTTGTTAGTGGAAGGAAGATTGTTAAACCTGGCTGCTGCCGAAGGGCATCCAGCCAGTGTTATGGATATGAGTTTTGCTAACCAGGCTTTATCTATTGAATATTTAGTAAAAAAAGGTAATTCCTTATCCAAAAAAGTTTATCCTGTTCCAAAAGATATTGACCAACAAATTGCCTTACTCAAACTTAAAAGTATGGGAATTGAAATAGATGAACTTACTTTTGAGCAAAAAAGATATTTGAATAGCTGGCAAGAAGGAACCTAATTCAGTAGTTTCAGGAATATCTTATAGTATCGGAATTTCAAAAAAAATTCTGATACTATAAAATACTCTTTTTAGATAAGAAACAATATATTTTTACACCATCTCTCTAATCCTCTCCCTTAGAAGGGAGAGTAAGGTGAGGGTGAAAATGGTATATCGTATTACGTATAATGTATATCGTTTAAATACAGTTGCTAGTTGGAAGTTATTTCAGGGTTGTCAAGGGGAAGTATTCCCCTTGAATATCTTGTTGCTAAAACAAGATAGCATTTTCTTGAATTGTATTTTTCTTTCAGGGGTTCTCAAGGGGAAGGATTCCCCTTGAATATCTTGCTAATTGTCTTGAAGAGTAAAAATATGGTAAATTAATAAAAGATGAATGATAATAGTTTTTGGGATTATCTGAAAGAAGGAATCCTTAATCTAATTTATCCTCTAAGTTGTGAAAATTGTGGGAGTCAGATAAAGGAATCTAATGGTTATGCTATCTGTAATGATTGTCTGAGTGAGATTAAATTAATTTCTGCACCTTATTGTTATCGATGTGGTAAACCTTTTTCAGCAATGGTGTATTTTGAAAAAGAGGCAATCTGTGCTGAATGTCTTAATAGGAAGAATCATTTTTATTATGTGCGTTCTGTTACTTATTATCAGGGAGTAATGAGAAAATGTATCCATTTACTAAAGTATAAAAAACAGGTAAAATTAGTTAAACCGTTAGGAAATATAATGATTGATTATCTAAATAGAGATAAATTTATTGATACGGGGGAAATTGACTTAATAGTACCAGTACCTTTATATAAAGATGATTATCTAAGAAGAGGTTTTAATCAGAGTGGGTTATTGGCAAAATATATTGCCGATTATTTTTCCATTCCCTTTTCCGAAAATTTATTAATAAAGAAAAGAGGCAATGTTTCTCAGGTAGGTTTGTCTAAAGAAGAGAGGAAAAGTAATGTTCAAAATGTCTATTTTCTTAATTCATTAGCTGAAATAAAGAAATTTTCCGGTATCCTTTTAATAGATGATATTTATACTACTGGGGCCACTGTGGAGGCCTGTTGTAAGGAATTAAGAAAAGCAGGAATAAAAAAATTATTTGTTTTAACTCTGGCCAGAGGAATGTAAAAGGATCCCTCCTTAGAGCTGTGGTTGAAAGTCGATGCCAGCCGCAGGCGAAACGACCCACGTAAGGTAACGATTATTAGTTACTGAGCATGGTGCGGTTTTGGAGTAAGTCCTGCCTTATCATATAACATATGATAGGAGAAGAGTAGTAGTGAAAAGATAGCGAGGCTCTCTGCAGGCGAGTGTGGGGCAAAAGACCAGGTCAGTCTAAGGAGGGAAAAAGGATTAATGATAATAAAAAACTATAGACTCGGCTCTATAAAGTGTCCAATTTAAGAAGAGGAGGAACCAGATAATGAATCTCATTATAAGAGGGAAACAATTTGAGCTAACCGATTCCATAGAAAGCTATATCAGAAAGAAAATGAAGAAATTACAGAAGTATTTTGACCAGATTATGGAAGCCGTTGCTACTGTTAGTGTCGAAAAAAATAGAAATATATTTGAAGTGACTTTACAGGCTAAAAAAGCAATAATCAGGGCAGAAGAAGAAAGTGATAATATCTATACCTCCATTGACCGAGTGGTGGAAAAATTAGAGAGACAGCTGATTAAATATAAAGAAAAACTTTACTATAAATATAGTAATGAATACAATAAAGAACAAGAAGCCAATATCACTGAACAGAAAGAGAGTGATATAAGTGCTAAAGCAGATGATAAAGATGTTAAAATTGTCAAAACAAAGAGATTTGTGTTGAAACCCATGTCTCCAGAAGAGGCCAGTTTACAGATGGAGCTTTTGGGTCATAGTTTTTATGTTTTTAATAACGAGGAGACTGACCAGATTAATGTTATCTATAAAAGGAAGGATGGCAATTTTGGCTTAATAGAACCCGAATTGTAAAAGAGAGGGGTAATCTGATGAATAATATCTCTGGGAATGATTTTCGCAATTTTGTTATTTCACCTCAATTTGCTTCCAAGATAAAGGATATTGAAAAGTCGATTAATTCTTTAAATGGCGTACTATTTTCCAAGATTGTTCTTGCTGACAACAAGGAAATAAAAGAAATTCATGTTATTACTAAAGACTTTTATAGTCCCAAGAAGATTAGTCGGGATGTTGAGTCCTTGTTAATGGCCAAATATAATATCTCAATTGATTATCGGAAAATCAGTATTGCTCAGGTAACTGAAGAAAAAAACCATTCTGCAAGATTAAAATTTGTTGACCTTTTGATAAATTCTCAAGGGGATCATTTAGAGGTACTGGTAAAATTAGAAAATAATGATAAACAATTTGAAGGAAAGGTTGATTGTGTTAACTGGGATAAAAATAGGGAATATATTGTCAGTCGGGCAACTTTAGAGGCAATTACCTCTTTTTTAAAAGGAAAGGTATTTTTTCAGGTGGAAGAAATTAAGAAAATAAATATGAATGAGAGAGAAGTGGTCTTGGTAGCAATTAATTTAATTAATGAACAAGGAAAGGAGAATTTAATTGGAGCTGCCCTGATAGGAGATGATCCGCACAGATCTTTAGTGAAGGCAATACTAAAGGCGATCAATCGAAGAATTCTGGTTGAGTAAAAAATGTCAGTAATTGAATAACAAAAAAATAGATAGGTCGGTGATTCTTAGATAAAACCATTTAAAAAGAGACAATAAGTAGCAAATACTTTTTTTACCGAGCGAAGCGAAGCGGTTTTTGCTTGTTCTGAAAGAACAAAGAAAAACCGTGGAGGTGCGACATGAAAATTAACAAAGCTAAATTAATCAGCTTTTTAATCAGTGTCATGGCCTTGCTACTGGCTGGTGGCGCCAAGTTTAAATGGTAAATCGCTAAGGGTCACCGACCTATTTTTAAAGCTAATTAAAATAGGAGTAAAATTGGTTGAATTATAAGTTAAAGATTTTTATTTTAATGATTACTATATCAGCAGTTACCCTCTTCATATTTTTATTCCCCACTATGCCTGCTTTTTCTGAAGTGTGGCTTCCCATGCTGTTTTTTGTTATTATCGCTATCATGGCAGAATATCTTCCTGTTCCCTTACCTGCTGGGGGAAGAATTACGGTTGCTTTCCCCATCAGCTTTTTAGTTATCCTGGTTTATGGACCTCCCCTTGCTATGATTTTAGAGGCTTTAAGTGTTTTTTGGGAACTATTTAAGAAGAAAGAACCCTGGTATAAAACTATATTTAATGCTGCTCAATATGCTTTATCAGCAGGTTTAGCCGGTATGGTATATCTA
>JAGPKD010000042.1 GCA_018054125.1 Candidatus Oleihabitans oleiphilus
GTTCATTGCTGTGCTTATGTCTATTATTCTGAACCTCCTGCCTTGCTGGCCGAGAAATTGGCTTACTATACGCCTGGTCAATTAGATAAAACCTTCTTTTCTAACAGCGGTGCTGAGGCTATAGAAGGTGCCTTGAGAATAGCCAAACAATTTACTGAAAGATATGAATTTATTACCTTACAGTGTTCTTTTCACGGCAGAACAAACGCTACCTTAAGTATAACCGGAAATAGAAAGAGAAAACAGGAAGGTGGACCTTATTTATCTGGCATTTCTTTTGCTCCCCCTCCCTATTGCTATCGCTGTCCCTTTGAATTAAAAAAAGAAAGCTGTAATCTGAAATGTGCCAGATACTTGAGAGAGGTCATTGATTTCCAGACCAGTGGGTCAGTAGCGGCTTTTATCGCTGAACCGATCTTAGGTGAAGGAGGAATTATCGTCCCTCCCCAGGACTATTTTAAAGAAGTAAAAAAGATTCTGGAGGAATTTCAAATATTATTTATTGCTGATGAGGTGCAAACAGGTTTCGGTCGAACCGGTAAAATGTTTGCTATTGAGCATTATGAGGTAGAACCTGATATTATGGCTATGGCCAAAGGTATTGCCGGAGGGTTTCCTTTAAGTGCTTTTATTACCAGAGATGAAATAGCCAGGTCTTTTAAACCCGGGGATCATTTATCCACCTTTGGAGGAAATCCAGTATCTTGTGCTGCGGCAATAGCCAATATTGATTTTTTGTTAGAGGAGAACATTCCGGAAAAAGCCTTAGCAAAGGGTGAGAATTTTATTCTTAAATTAAAAAATGAGTTAATGAAAAAATATGATTTAATTGGTGAGGTAAGAGGGAAGGGTTTAATGATTGGAATTGAGCTGGTAAAAGATAAAGAAAAGACACCCGCTGCAGAAGAAGCTGCGAAAATCAGGGAAATCTGCCGAGAAAATCGTTTACTCATTGGTGTGGGTGGTGTTTACGGAAATGTGCTTAGGATACAACCACCTCTGGTTATTACCGAAGAACAATTAGAGAGGGCTTTAAGTATTTTAGATGAGGCATTTTCGCTAATTGATAAATGTTAGTACTAAACTGAACAAAAACGGAAAATAATTACTATTTTGGATATAAGGTTAAGGTGAGAGATGAAAAAAGATCATCTTTGGGAAAGGACCATTAAATCTGAAGAGATATATAGGGGGAAAATAGTTCATCTACGTAAAGATGAAGTTATTCTTCCCAATGGTAAAAAATCAACCCGAGAAATTGTCGAACATCCGGGCGCGGTAGTCATTCTAGCAGAAAATGAATCAGGTAAACTTATTATGGTCAGGCAGTATCGAAAGCCAGTGGAAGAGATTTTATTGGAGCTTCCAGCCGGAACTATTGAGCCATCAGAGAAAATAATTGATTGTGCTCAGCGAGAACTGGAAGAAGAAACCGGTTATCAAGCGAAAAATTGGCAAGAAGTTTTTGATTTCTATTCAGCCCCTGGTTTTTGTAATGAGAGATTAACCCTTTATTTTGCCGGTAACCTTATTAAGACCAAAAGCAATACTGATCATGATGAATTTATTGAGGTAGTGGAAATTGATAAAAAAGAGATAGGTTTATTACTAAAAAAGAAACAGATTAGAGATGCCAAATCATTAGTAGGGATACTGTGGTGGCTAAGTAATGAAAGAGAATGATAGAAATCATTATTTCGTAGACTTACATGTTCATATCGGACGAAATCAAAATAATTTACCAGTAAAAGTTACTGCTTCCCGAGATTTAACCTTTGCTAATATTGCTAAAGAATGCCAGATTAGAAAAGGTATTGATATTGTAGGCATTGTAGATTGTGCTTCTCCCCGGGTAATTGAAGATATAGGGGCGATGATTTATTCAGGAGAAATGAAAGAATTGCCAGACGGAGGATTACGTTATGGTAATGCTGTCACCGTTATTTTGGGGTCAGAAATAGAAACTAAGGAAAAGAATGGTGGTTTAGCTCATCAAATTGCTTTTTTTCCTTATTTTGCTGATATGCGCGAATTCAGCAAAATAATGAGTAAAATAGTTACCAATCTTAATTTGAGTTCTCAAAATAGTGGAATTACTGCTCAGGAATTCTTTAAAACTGTAAATAGGTTGGGTGGCATAGTCATTCCCGCCCATGCTTTTACACCCCATAAGAGTGTTTTTGGAAGTTGTGCAACCCAATTGAATGAAATTTTTACGCCTTCAACCCTAAGGGAGATTCCAGCTATCGAACTGGGCTTGAGTGCTGACACCTATCTGGCTGATCGTCTGGCAGAACTTTCTGATTTTACTTTTTTAACCAATTCTGATGCTCATTCTCTTCCCAAAATTGGTCGAGAATATAATATTATCCAGCTTGAGGAGCCTACCTTTAAAGAGTTGTTGATGGCTTTAAGAAGAGAATCAGATAGGAAGGTAATAGCTAATTATGGTCTTGACCCCAAATTGGGGAAATACCACCGCACCTATTGTGAAGAATGTAACAGTACTGCCAATGGATCACCTCCGGTATTTCACTGTGAAAAATGTGGCAGCAGTAGAGTAACTAAAGGAGTGCTGGATAGAATCATGGAAATAAGTAAGGGACGGGATACAGTATCTCCACCTCATAGACCACCTTATTATCACCAGGTAGCTCTTGAGTTTGTCCCGGGAATTGGAAAGAAGGTTTTAGAAAAATTGTTTGGCTATTTTGGAACCGAGATGAATATTCTCCATAAAGCTTCCTATCAGGAGTTAAGCCAGGTTGTTGGTTTTAAAATTGCTACCGATATTATGCTAGCCCGAAAGGGTGAGCTGTCTTTAGTGGCTGGTGGTGGTGGGAAATATGGTAAGGTAGACAAAAAAGAGGTAAAAGAAGATTTTTCGGGTACCTTGTTTTAACTTTTAGCTAAAAAGATTGAAAATAAATCTAAGCAAAAATAAGAAAAAATATAATACCATTCCTATTATTGAGTGAATTTACACCTTTAATAGGAATTATTTTTTAAATGAAGTAAAATAAAAAGAGGATATTTGAGTAATTTTGTAGAATTAAATAGTAAAAAGATATTTTTTAAGAGGAGTATTTCGTGAGATATTCCGAGGAAATTTTAGATGAAATTAGAAACAGGCTTGAAATTGTTGAGCTTATCTCTGAATATGTTTCCTTAAAACCAAGTGGAAAGGGGTATAAGGGACTTTGTCCTTTCCATCAAGAAAAAACCCCTTCTTTTATGGTGGATAGTGAAAGACAGATATTTCATTGTTTCGGTTGTGGAGAGGGAGGGAATATCTTTACCTTTATAATGAAGATGGAAAAGGTAAAATTTCCTGAAGCAGTAAAGATATTAGCTGATAAAGCAGGAATAGCACTTCCTACTTTTGAAAACCAAAATATCAAAATCGCTCCTGATAGAGAGCTTATTTTCAGGTTAAATGAAATAGCAGCAGATTACTATCATAAAAATCTGTTTTCAGCTCAAGGTAAAAGTGCCCAGCAATATTTATTAAAAAGGAACTTTACCAAAGAAGTAATAAAAAAATTTCAGCTGGGATATGCTTTACCCGGCTATGAACATTTAATGTCTATTTTATTGGCTAAAAAGATACCACTTTCCGATTTGTTCAAGGCTGGATTAGTAGTTAAAAGTAGTAAAAGTGGTAAAACAATGGATTATTTTCGCAATAGGATTATTTTTCCTATTTTCAATTTACAGGGAAACATTATTGCTTTTGGTGGTAGGGTTTTAGATGATAAATTACCAAAGTATATAAATTCACCGGAGACAGCGGTTTACAGTAAAGCGAAGCATCTCTATGGTCTTTTTCAGGCTAAGAAAAGTATTAGGCAAAAAAATCAGGTGATTATAGTGGAAGGTTATACTGATGTATTGATGGCTCATCAATATGGATTCGAAAACGTAGTTGCCTCTTTAGGTACGGCTCTAACCAGCCAGCAGATCGACTTGGTGAAAAGATATGCTGATGAGGTACTAGTGGCTTTTGATTCTGACACCGCTGGCAAAATTGCTACCTTAAGAAGTCTTAATATGATAAAAAAAGCAGTAAGGAAGGTCAGGATTATATCTCTTCCTCTTGATAGTGACCCTGCTGATGTCCTGTTAAAGGAGGGCAAAAATTATTTTTCCAATTTGTTAGATAAGGCTTTACCTTTGATTGATTATAAAGTAAAGGTATTAACAGAACAATATAATGCCTCAACCAGTGCAGGAAAGATTTCCATTATTAGGGAGTTATTCCCAGATTTAAGTAGTATTACCAGCGAGGTAGAATTACAAACTGAGGTAAAGAAAATTGCTGAAAAATTGGATTTGGCAGAAGAAAGTATTCTTAATGATTTAAACCGCTATAAAAAAGGTAATAGAGTATTATTGACAAGTATTTTAACTGATACCTCTAGTGAGTCCACTCATATCAATGCTGAGAAAATCCTGATAGGCAGTATGCTCCAGAAGAGAGATAATATTGAAAAAATATTTTCTGAATTACAGGTTGAAGACTTTTCTGTTCAGGAGCATCGTGAAATTGTGTCTATTATTATGGACCTGTTTAAAGGTGGTGAAAAAGTATCGTTACAGAAGGTAATGGATGAACTCGAGGATCCTAAAATGATAAGTTTATTATCTAAAATTATAATGCAAGATTTAGTTTCTTTAGATACTATGGTGATTAATCGTTCCATCAGAGCAATTAAAAAATATAAACTGCAGCAGGAATTAGCTAAAATAAAGAATAAAATTAGAGAAGAGGAAAGAGTAAAAAAAGAGGTTTCTTCAGAACTATTACAGAATTATCAGGATGTCTTGCATAAAATTAAAGCAATGATATGATATTAATTTAGAATTAATTATAAATATTGATAAAATGGATAATATAGAGGGGCTTTTATATGGCTAAGAAAAAAGAAATAGATAGACTGATTGAAAAAGGCAAAGAGAAAAACTATCTTACCTTTCAAGAAATTGAAAATTACCTGGACGATGAAATATTAAATATTAATAAAATTGAAGATCTCTATGATATTCTTAGTAAATATGGGGTAGATGTTATTGATGAGGAAGAGGAAAAGGAAGAAGAATTTATTGAAGAAAAAGAGAAAGGGAGGAAGAAAGGTACCTTAGCTATCTCCAAAAAAGAAGCAGGCGCTGAGCCGACTATTGGTAGAGGTATTGAGCTGGATGACCCGGTAAAGATGTACCTGAAAGAGATTGGTCAGATAAAGTTATTAAATGCGGCGGAAGAGATAGAATTAGCAAAACGTATGGAGGCGGGTGATGAAGAGGCAAAAAGAATTTTAATTCAATCCAATCTAAGACTGGTAGTTAGTATCGCCAAACGATATGTAGGAAGAGGTATGCTTTTTTTGGATTTAATTCAAGAAGGTAATATGGGTTTGATTCGGGCAGTGGAAAAGTTTGATTATCGCAGAGGCTATAAATTTAGTACCTATGCTACCTGGTGGATCAGACAGGCAATTACTCGCGCCATTGCTGATCAGGCCAGAACTATTAGAGTGCCAGTACATATGGTAGAAACTATTAATAAATTGGTAAGAGTATCCAGACAACTTCTGCAGGAGTTGGGTAGAGAACCAACTTTAGAGGAGATCGCCGAAAGAATGGAACTACCTTTGGAAAAGATTAAGGAGATTATCAAGACAGCACAGGAACCGGTTTCTTTGGAAAGTCCAATTGGTAAAGAAGACGATAGCCACCTGGGAGATTTTATTGAAGATGAAGATTCTCCAGCGCCACCTAAAATAGCTTCCCATACTTTGTTGAAAGAACAATTGGATAGTGTTTTAAAAACATTAACTTATCGGGAAAAAAGGGTTTTAGAATTGAGATTTGGTATTACTGATGGGCATCCCCATACTTTAGAAGAAGTGGGAAGAGAATTTGGGGTAACCCGGGAGAGAATCAGGCAAATTGAGGCGAAGGCACTTCGGAAATTAAGGCATCCCAGTCGTAGTAAAAAATTAAGGGATTATCTTGATTAGATAATATAAAGCATAATAGAAAAAAAGATGGTAATCATTAACAAAATAATTTAATTTCTGTTGACCTTTACTTTTTTATAGATTATAATAATTTTTGTATCATTCCTCGGTAGCTCAATGGTGGAGCATCCGGCTGTTAACCGGAGGGTTGTAGGTTCGAATCCTACCCGAGGAGCCAGTCAATTCTGCCCTTCAGCATCATGCTGAGGGGTTTTTCTTTATGTTATAGTATCGGAATTTCCAAGAAATTATGATATTCTAAAAAATATACAAAAAATATGTAAGAGATTATTATTACTAAATATTAGTTTTTGGTTTTATTTAGGGGTTGTCAAGGGGAAGAATTCCCCTTGAATATCTTGTTTGCAAAACAAGATAGCATTTTATTGAATTAATTGTATTTTTCTTTTAGGGGTTGTCAAGGGGAAGAATTCCCCTTGAATATCTTGTTGAATATTGAATAATACGAAAGGAGTTTGAATGGATATCCAAAGTACCCGGTCAAATGCTTTAGCTAAGGCCCGAATTATAACGGGAATATCTTTTGTTTTAGGATTACTTTTTGATTACTTTTTCTATGACAAAATTCCTGGTCTTTCGTTTCCGTGTTATGTTATTTTGGTTATCGCAGGGCTTTTTATTTTGGCGAATTTCCTTAAGAAGCAAATAAATAAAGAAGTCTATTTACTCTTAGTGTTGCTTATATTTTTCAGTACCATGATTTTTGTCCGTTCCAGTGATTTACTCACCTTTTTAAATGTAATTGCCTCCTTGTTCTTGTTGCTGGTAATTACCGAAATATCTTTCGGGGAAAAAATGAAAGACTTTTTAATTAAAGATTATTTAAGAATTCTTCTCTTACCGTTTAAATTTATCCATACTTCCTTTCAAACCTTGTCCAATTTATTTACACTGCGCGAAGCCAAAGAGAATCAAAAAGTTTTCTCACAGATTGTAAAGGGAGTTTTAATGGCCATTCCGGTTCTATTTGTTTTTCTACTTCTTTTTTCTTCAGCAGACTTAATTTTCCAAAAGTATGTTTCGGATTTAATTAGTATGGATAATGAATTAGAAATAATTTTTAGGTTTATTTTAATTTTGATAGTAACCATTGTTTTTATTGGTGCATATGCTTATTCTTTCCGAGAAAAAGAAAGTCAAATTACCATACCGCAAAAGAGTAAAAACCACACAGTTGGAGACATAGAAATTTCTATTATACTTGGTTCTGTTAATGTTCTGTTTTTCATCTTTATACTTATTCAATTAACTTATCTTTTTGGAGGCGAAAGTAACATATCTGCCCAAGGTTTTACCTATGCCGAATATGCACGGCGTGGCTTTTTTGAGTTGATAGCGGTGGCTGTTATTTCTTTGTTTTTGCTTTTGACCACAGAAAAATATGTTATTAAAAAAGAGACCCAACACCTGTTGGGATTTAAGATTTTAAGCACTGCTCTAATTATTCAAGTAATTTTAATCATAGCTTCTGCTTTCACTCGCTTATCACTTTACGAAGAAGCTTATGGATTTACTACTTTGAGATTGTATAGCCACGCCTTTATCATTTTGTTGGCGATCATCTTCTGTTTGTTGCTCTACAAAATCCATAAAGATAAACGAGAAAATACTTTTGCCTTTCGTGTTTTTCTCTCACTCGCCTTATTTCTAACTGTTATGAATTTTCTCAATCCCGATGCCTTTATTGCTCGGCGGAATATTGAGAGGTTTGCTTCTACTGGAAAACTTGATATTTATTATTTGAGTCGTCTTTCAGATGATGCTATACCTGATATTATCAAGTTATTAAATATTTCAGATGAGGATCTGAGAAAAACACTTGCTCGTGAATTGTACTGGCGCGTGAAAAATAGCGATTCTCGCAATTTTTCACCATGGCAATCGCTCAATATAGCACGCATGAGAGCAAATAAAATTCTTAATTTGAAAATCCGCGAGCTTGAACCATACCAGGATTACCAGTGATAGGACTTTGATTTAATAGAATACCATGAATAAGATATAAGTATACAGCGGGAAGAAGATAAAATGAATTAGGTAAAAGAAAAAATTATTCAGGAAAAGCCTCAGAAGAAATCTAAAGTAAATGAATTCTTAAAAGAAAATATCAATTAGGATTTTAAAATGGAAAATAAAGAGACTTTCAAAATTATAAAGAGAAGGGGGGAGTTTTTTGTTTCCAGTTGAAAAGTAAAGAATATTTCCAAAAAAATAGTATAATATAGTTAAATAGAATAAATACAAAGTAAATAAAAGCCTGCTTACCTATTATGAGGCATGATATTGATTTAGTGAAGTTTGTTCTTAATTAGGGGATATAAGGTTTTTATAGAGCATTCCTGTAATAAATGAAAATGCTCTTTGAAAAATAAATAACCCCCAGTTATCATTATGGTAAATGTGTGTGTAACCTAAAACGCACAAAAACCACAAAATAACCGGAGGTTATAAAATAATGAAAAAACATTCTTTCTCCAAACTGGAGGCCATTACCCCAAATACACTCCTTGTTGGAGTAGACATTGCCAAAAATATTCACTGGGCCAGACTCACCGATTACCGGGGTATCCCCTTAGGTAAGGCCCTCAAAGTCTTAAACAACCAAGCAGGCTTTGAGAATATTTTAACAACTATCAAGGATGTTGGCAAACAACACCATCTATCCAAAGTAATCCTAGGACTAGAACCAACTGGCCACTATTGGAAACCCCTGGCTCATTACCTGACCAGCCAGGGGATCCAGGTAGTATTGATTAATCCTTACCATACTAAACGCTCTAAGGAACTAGATGATAATAGTCCGACCAAGAATGATAAAAAGGATGCCCTAACCATTGCTAGGCTCATCCGGGATGGTCGCTTTTCCCAGCTGTATTTACCCCAGGATGTCTTTGCTGAATTGAGAGTATTGTCTAATACCAGAGTCAGCATGATGAAGCGCCAGAATGCGATAAAGAATACCATCAGGGCCGTTCTGGATGAATACTTTCCTGAGCTGGTAACCGTCTTTAAGTATCCCCTAAAAGGAAAGGCCTGCCGGCAGATCCTAAAATCCTGTCCCTTTCCCTCTTTGCTACTCCAACTAGGGACCGCTGGGGTACTCACCCAGATTAAAAAGGCAGTGAAAAAGACGGTAGGTCAAAAGAGGGTAAATCAACTCTTAGAGGTAGCTAAAACCTCCATTGGGGTGACCTATGGTATCCCATCAGCCAGACTGAAATTGACGCTATTAATCCAGGAATTAGAACTATTGGAAAACCAGCTTGCCCGGATAGAAACTGCCCTGGAGGAGGCCTTGACCCTTACCGGCTATAAAGAGAGCATCTTGAGTATACCGGGTGTGGGAATAGTGACAGCAGCTGGCTTCTTAGGAAATACCGGTGACCCTTTAAGATTTATCCATCCCCGTCAGATCAGCAAACTAGCTGGGTATAATCTCATCGAGGATAGCTCCGGAGAAAATAAGAGTAAAACGACCATCTCCAAGCGGGGGAGGAAAGAGCTAAGAAATGTGCTCTACCAGATGGCCAGAACCACCGTAGCGGTAAACCCCGAGATGAAAACACTGTATCACTATCTAAAGACCAGACCGGCCAATCCGCTCAAAGCCAAGCAGGCCTTGGTGGTAATCTCTAAGAAAATTATTACTATCATCCATAACTTGCTGAAAAAGCAAACTACCTACCAGCCAGAATTGGTCTTTAACCAGTTTCGACTGAATCAGCTCAAACAGGTTGCTTAAGTAAAATGCCAATAAAGCGGAGATAAGGAGGTAATCCTCCATAAGCCCAATGAGGCAGTATTTAAGCTTTTAAAGACTATCTCCGCTTTTATCCTAAAAACTGAACGAAGGAAAGTTAGGGCTTAGACCCAGTGAGAAATGATAGGGTTAGTTTGGGGATAAGATTGGCTATTGAATTAGATATTTTTTGCATTTCTATGAATAATGGAGATAAATAAAGAAAATCTTTCAAAGAAAGAGATAGGAGGAGGAAAATATGAGATTGTTAATAGTATCGAATAGACTCCCTGTTACTGTGGAAAAAAAAGGAAAGAAATTTAAGATTAAACAAAGCGTTGGTGGTCTTGTTTCTGGTATAAATGATTATTTGAATATGATTGAATATTCTGATTTTCTAAAGTTTGATCACCTCTGGCTTGGCTCTTCTGGTATAGATACTGAAAGTAAAAATAAAGAGGAATTGACTAAGATATTTCTTAAGGAATATAGCTGCCAGCCCATTTATTTACCAGAAGAAGTTATGGAAAAATTTTATTATGGATTTTGCAATAAGGCTTTATGGCCTCTTTTCCATTCTTTCCCCTCCTATGTGGAATACAATGATGAATATTGGCAAATTTACCGAGAGGTGAACTTTATTTTTACACAGCAAATATTAAAAGTAATAAAGCCTGAAGATATGGTCTGGGTGCATGACTATCATCTAATGCTTTTGCCCCAAATGTTGAGAAATGAGATGCCTAAGGCTAAAATCGCCTTTTTCCTTCATATCCCCTTTCCAAATTTGGAGATATTTAGCATTTTACCTAAAGAATGGTGTAATGAAATACTGCAAGGAATGCTTGGTTCAGATGTGGTTGGTTTTCATATTGACGAATATTTAAGAAATTTCCTTCATTGCGTTAAACATTTTTTAGGCTATAAATACAAGAAGGGAAACATCTTAATAACTGATAGATTAGTGAAGGCTGGTTCGTTCCCGATAGGAATAAATTTTCAAAAATATTTCGAGGCACTAAAAAATAAAAAGATTGTTGATAAAGTAAAGAAGTTAAAACAAAATTTAAAGAATTATAAAGTTTTGCTCTCCATAGATCGACTTGACTATAGCAAGGGGATAGTCAATAGGTTAAAAGGATATGAATTATTCCTTGAGCATAATCCTCAATATTGGGAAAAAGTTGTTCTTGTAATGGTGATTGTACCATCG
>JAGPKD010000005.1 GCA_018054125.1 Candidatus Oleihabitans oleiphilus
CTACAAGATAATATAAAATTATTTAATAAATAAATAACAATATATTTTGCTTTTAATTCAGGGGATCTCAAGGGGAAGGATTCCCCTTGAATATCTTGTTTATGGAACAAGATAGATTTTTTTTAAAAGACATTTTTTGAGTAGTTTCAAAGGGGGTGATAAAATAATAAATTGTGGTGTTAATGTGTTAGTAATAATTACATTATACAAAGTATTAATAAATTTTGGAGGTTTATGTAATGAGGAAATTTCTATTGACTGTCTTGACTATTGCACTGGTATTTTTTTGCCTTAACGGAAATGTTTTAGCTCAAAAAAAGTCCTGCATATCTACACTGCTTTTGATACTGAAGAAGCAAAATATTATATTGAAGCTTTTGAAGAAGAAACAGGTATTGATGTACAATGGGTAAGATTATCCTCTGGCGAAGTTTTAGCAAGAATTGAAGCCGAAGCAAGTAATCCCCAGGCCAGTGTCTGGCACGCCGGTTCCAATACCTCTCATATTAATGCTGCTTCCAAAGGACTGCTGGAACCCTATAAACCCAATACTGATTTTGAATTACCAGACCTATTCCATGCTGATGACTGGGCCTGGACTGGATTCTACACCGGGGCAATTGGATTTGTTACCAATACTAATTTCCTGGCAGAAAATGACCTGGAAGCCCCAACCAGCTGGGATGATTTACTCCAGCCTAAATTAAAACAGAATGTAGCCTTAGCATATCCTTACACCTCCGGTACTGCTTATACCACGTTTGCCACTTTAGTTCAAATGTGGGGATTAGAAGAAGCCCTGGATTGGTGGGAAGAGTTTGACCGACACAGTGTTTTTCAATATACTCAATCGGGAACAGCCTGTATCGGAATGGTCGGCTTAGGTGAAGTGGCAGTAGGAATAGCCTTTTCCCATGATATTTTAGCTAAAGGTATTAATGCTGGCTATCCAGTAGTTATGACCTTCCCTAAAGAGGGAACTGGTTATGAAGTGGGAGGGCTCTCTCTTATTAAAGGTGGTCCTGAACCGGAATTAGGAAAACAGTTCATCGATTGGTGTTTTATGGTAAAAGCTCAGGATCTATTCCAGAAATATAGCCGACTCCCGGTCAATCCCAAAGCTACCGTAGCAGAAGGCTCAGTCACCCTGGATCAAGTTAATCTGATTGATTATGACCATATTTTAGCTGGTGAAAATAACGATGAATGGGTAACAGCCTGGAGAGATAGAATTGGAAAATAAACTCTCTTTAAGGTGTGCTTATTAAAAAATATCCCTGCTACCAATTAACACAGATTGGAAAACTGAAGGTAGCAGGGTGTTGTTTTAAATCGAGCAATCAAATTAAAGAAAATTAAAATTATCATATTTAACAAAAAGAAGCGATTTGAGCAGTTTGTCAGATAAAACTATCGAAAATATGGAAAAAAATGAATAGCTTCAGAAAAAGAAAAATCAAAGAAATTATCAGTCAGCTAACCTTAATCTGGAAAGAACCCATACTCTTTATTTTTATATTACTTATTTTTTATTTCTTAATTACTTTCGTTGTCTTTCCTATATTCCAAGTAGTAAAAAATAGCATGTATATCAATGGTAGTTGGGACTTTTCTAATTATATAGCCATATTTTCTAAAAGATATTTTGTGCAGCCTTTTATTAATAGTATAGTACTGGGAATTTATACTGCTACCATTGGAACCATAGCTGGCTTTATTTTTGCCTATGCTCTAACCCGAACCCCTTTACCTTTCAAAAATTTTTTCCGTCTTACCATAACCTTCCCCATTATTTCTCCCCCATTTGTAGTTGCCCTGGCTGCTATATTACTTTTCGGGAGAGCAGGAAGTCTTACT
The DNA here is from genome assembly GCA_018054125.1 of Candidatus Oleihabitans oleiphilus. Classification (GTDB taxonomy): domain Bacteria; phylum Atribacterota; class Phoenicimicrobiia; order Phoenicimicrobiales; family Stramentimicrobiaceae; genus Oleihabitans; species Oleihabitans oleiphilus. The sequence goes on from JAGPKD010000005.1 coordinate 1,858, forward strand.
CCCTGGTTAAAAAATTTAATTGGAAATTATTCCATCTATGGATTGGGTGGACTGGTCTTAGTAGAAACCATTGCCTATAGTCCCACTGCCTTTTTGGTATTATATGGAATATTACAGGCTATTGATCCTTCTTTAGAAGAAGCAGCCATGGATTTAGGAGCTTCCTGGACAAAGGTGTTTTCCACCATAACTCTACCACTGGCTACCCCCGGTATTGCCAGTGCCTGGTTATTAGTCTTTATTCAATCTATGGCCGATTTTGGCAACCCCATGGTTATCTCCGGGGATTTCAGGGTTCTTTCAGTTCAAGCCTATCTGCAAATCACTGGTATGTACGACCTCCCTCGTGGTTCCACCTTAGCTATGTTATTACTCATTCCAACCGCTACTGCTTTTTTTCTACAAAAATACTGGGTTTCTCGAAAATCCTATGTTACAGTTACCGGTAAACCAACTGGAGCTACTGTAAAAAATCTGGATTGGTATATCAAATTACCGGTATATGGTGCCTGTCTGTTATATGCAGCAATTGTTCTTTTGTTCTATGGTACCATTGTCTATGGTTCCTTCCAAACCTTGTGGGGTGTTAATCCTACTTTAACCTTAAAAAACTATGTAGAAATGTTTGAAGTTGGTAAAGATTATCTTTTTGATTCTGTCTTCTTATCTTCCATAGCTACTCCTATCACAGGTATATTAGGAATGTTTATCGCTTATCTTATTATCCGTAAAAAATTTATCGGGCGTAGTCTAATGGAATTCATATCCATGCTCACCTTTGCCGTTCCCGGAACAGTGGTCGGAATTGGTTACATCCTTGCTTTTAATCAAAAATCTGCTCTTTTGCCTTTTATTTTAACCGGGACTGCCTGGATTATTATTATATTATTAATTTTTAGAGATATGCCAGTCGGTATTCGCTCCGGTATTGCGGCATTACAGCAGATTGATCCATCCATCGAAGAGGCATCCACTGATTTGGGAGCAGATAGTAATACTACTTTTCGCAAAATTACCCTGCCTATGATTGCTCCGGCCTTTTTCTCTGGACTTGCTTACGGTTTTGTAAAAGCAATGACGGCCATCAGTGCAGTTATCTTTGTTGTTTCTGGAAAGTGGAATCTTATTACTATTGCTATACTGGGATTTGTAGATAATACTCAATATGCTCGGGCTGCCGCTATGAGTATTATTCTTATCATTATCATTTTAATTGCCTTAGGTGTCATCCAGTTTTTGGTAAACAGAATTGGCAAAGGGGTCCGATTAACTACGATTGTAGAATAAATTATTAGTTTATAAGCAGAAGGAATGGAACATGAAAAATGACTTTTTGGAATTAAAAGAACTGGTCAAAATCTTTGGTAGTGGTAAAGATACTGTTACTGCTGTTGACCGGGTGAGTTTGAAGGTAAAGGAAGGTGAGCTGGTTACTCTTTTAGGCCCTTCCGGCTGTGGAAAGACCACCATTTTACGTATGATTTCCGGTTTCGAATTGCCGACCTCTGGTAAGATATATATTGATCAGGAAGAGGTTACTCTAACTCCTCCTAATAAAAGACCTACTGCTATGGTCTTTCAAAATTATGCTCTTTTTCCTCATATGACCGTAGCTCAAAATATTGTCTATGGACTTAAAATTCATGGTGAACCTCAACAGGCTGCTCTGGAAAAAGCAGAAAGAGTAATGAAATTAGTTGGTTTAGAAAAACTGGGCAATCGCTCACCATCTCACCTATCTGGTGGACAGCAACAACGGGTCAGTTTAGCCCGTTCTTTAATTATGGAACCTAAGGTATTATTACTTGATGAACCACTCTCTAATCTTGACGCCAAACTAAGAATTTCTATGCGCCTGGAAATTAGAAAATTACAACAGAGGGTTGGCATTACTTCCATCTACGTTACTCATGACCAGTTAGAAGCAATGTCCCTTTCTGACCGGGTTGTTATCTTAAAAGAGGGAAGGATACAGCAAATCGGAACTCCTCAGGAAGTATATGCTCGTCCCAGTAATCGATTTGTTGCAGATTTTATTGGTAAGGCTAATTTTTTAGAAACAGTTATAGAAAAGGTTATCTCAGAGCAGGAAGTGGTAATTAATTTATTAGGACAAAAATTAACAATCCCAGAAGTGAAAAATAGTTTTAAGAAGGATGAGCAGGTTTTGCTGGTGTTACGACCTGAATCTATTGGGCTGGAAAAGAAGAAACCTGATAGTATCACTGGTACCATTCAGGAAATTGTATACCTTGGTAATCAGATGACCTATCTAGTAGAAATTGCCAACCAACTGATTACCATAGAATTGTCCAACCCTCAAGAAGGTGAATCTTTTCAAAAAGGTGAGGAAGTAAGTATAAAATTACCTCAAAGAGGACTTCATTTATTACCACGGGAGGAATAGTTATGAAACCGGCTATCTGCATAGAAATGCTCTATCCTGAATTTAGTCTGGAAGAAAAAATAAAAGCAATTACCAAAGCAGGTTTTTCTTATCTGGAATTCTGGGATTGGAAAGACAAAGAAATACCTTTACTCAATTCTTTGAGTCAGGATTATAGTATTAGAGTGGTCAACTTTAGCGGTCAACGTCAGGGTAGCTTAATTGCCAGGAACACTCATTATAAGGTCTTTTCAGATTTAAAAGAGGCAATCAAGGTAGCCCAAAAACTGAATTGTCCCCACTTAATGTTACTAACAGACCAGTTAGGAGCAGGAGGAGTTGTAGAAAATAGTTATCCAGAATTAACAAAAGAAGAAAAATACCACCATATTATTTCTGGATTGAAAAAGGCACTCACTTTAATACCCGATTCTATTACCCTGGAATTAGAAGCACTCAATACTAAAATCGATCATCCCGGATATTTTCTGGATAATATCGCTACAGCAGTCAAAATAGTTCAAGAAATCAATCATCCCCGATTAAAAATTTTGGCTGATTTATATCACCTGGGAGTGATGGGATTTGACTTAAAACAGATCATTACAGAATATCTCCCAGAAATTGGTTATTTTCATATTGCCGATATTCCGGGACGACACGAACCAGGCACCGGTAATATAGATTGGTACTCGATCCTTCAATTACTAAAAGAGAAGGGTTATCAAGGATTTATCGGTTTTGAATATTCACCGGCTTACGATTCTAGCAAGTCATTACTTAAAATAAGGCAGCTCTGGCAATCTGTATTCCCTGATTAAAAATTTAATTTATAATTTACTGGTGATACTTTTCTTGAATTAGTATCTCCACATCTTCAATAGGTCGTCGAAAAGGACCTTCAGCTTCCATCTTTAAACTGGTTAAGGCTGCTGCCCAAATAGTCGCCTCAGCAGGTGAAGAATTAATTCTTTTACTCATATAAGAGGCCAGGCAGGTATCGCCTCTACCACTTCTACCAACCAAATTCCGGGGGTAAAAGGAAGCATAATAAAATTTTCCTTCTGCAAAAACCAGTAACCCATCCTTATGAGTAGCAACCACCTCTCGAGGACCCTGAGAAGCTATCTTTAGAACAGCCTCTTTAAGGTCTTTTTCCCCGGTGAGTAACTCTGCTTCTACGGCATCAGTCTTTAAAACAGCAATAGATGAGAGGACTTCTTTTTGTTCCGGCCATGGTTTGGCTACCAGTTTTCCCTTATCGTTGACCCGGAGAAAACTTTGTATATCAGCAGCCAAAATTGTTTTTTTATTCGCTAATAATTTAATAATCTCTGGAGGAATTTCTTCCCGCATGGAAGCACTCACCACAATTACTTCTGAATCTATTTTGTCCACTTCTTCCGCACTGAAGGCTCCAGCCCAACTGCTCACATAAATCACTCTTTCATCTGGATTATCGGTAGGATATACCAGTTTAAGACAGGTAGATTGTGGAGTCCATCTGACTGAAACTTTTACTCCCAGTCCCTCTAACTCCCGAATTACTTCAACATCTTGATGGGCAAGTCGAGTAATGGCTAAGGTTTTTAAACCCATTCGAGCTGCCACCTGAGAGCCATAATTAAAAGCTCCTCCATTTACCACCCTCGTTCCACTAGCAGAAACAATGGTATCTTTAGTATAATGACCCAAAAAAGCTACTTGATAACTATTACCCAAATTACTAATCCTCCATTAATTAAATAGAACTATTATACTTTATTTGAATTTAACTTAAATAAGCAATAGCCTGGTTAATTAACTCTTTTAATTCTCTTTCCTTTAATTTCTGCACTTCTTCGGCAAAGGGTTCAAAAGAGATAACGCCCTCATAACCTTGTTTGATAAAAAAATCTATCTGTTCTTTGTTCTTAAAGCGATCTTTTCTAAAATCCATATTACGATGCTCATCTCGATACTGTCCAGCAGGCAAGCATACGGTAACTGCTGAGATATGCATCAATCCAGTATATCCTATATCATATTCCTTACTCAATCTCTCTAAATCATCCGTTCCAAGGGCATGATGAAAGGTATCATAAACAATTTTATATCCTTCATATCCTATCTCCTTAATAGCCTTCGTAGCTACAAGAATAGAACGCAGAGAACTGGTTTCAAAACCCAGTGGTTCAAGATAGCCCTGAATACTATAGTCTTTAAATAAGGGAATTAATTCTTTTAAGCATTGTACAACTTCTAAATATTGTTTTTCCGAACTAACTAAATCATTTGCTTTATTCATATTCACAGGGCACATAACAATAGACTGACCATCAATCTCTTTTGCCAGGCCGAGAAGATTCTTTAGTTCTTTAATTGTCCTATCTATTTCTTCTAAATAATTAAATTGTGGTAAGGCATTGATGGAACAGATTTTAATATTATAACGCTTGGCAAGATATCTGATTTCCTGGGCGGAATAATTATCAATCACCTTTCTTCCTGGTAAATCATTTCGTAATTCCACATACTGAAGCCCTAAATCACGAGCAAGTTGAAAAAAATCTTTTATATCAAAAGAAGGACAAATAATTCTATTCAGCCCAAATCTATAACGTTCAATCATATTAGACTCTCCTTTGCTTTTTGTTAAAATAAGGTTCTTCGCATTCCTGGCTATTGCAATAATCAAATTCTAATTGGAGATTGGGATGAAATATATGAAAATCATTTTCCAGAATTTCTGCCACTTGTTTTCTGATTTGATCTGCCTCACTTATTTTCATATCCTTCTTCAAGGTAATATGGCTTTCCAAAAGAATCTTATTTTCATCAATTTGCCAGACATGAACGTGATGTAGATTATGCACTTGAGGGATTGATTCAATCTTCTTTTTAATATCATCAATTTTAATATTTGCTGGTACTCGCTCCATCAGGATTAGAGTGCTCTGCTTTAGGACCTGATACCCTTGCACCAGAATAAATAGAGCAATAATAACTGTCAAGATGGGATCGATTAGATAAAAATGATAAAAATAGATAATAATCCCGGCAACAATGACTCCCACTGAGGAAAATGTGTCACCCAGCAAATGTAAGTAAGCAGAACGCATATTCAGATTTTGATGGATTTCTGGATGCAGTAAACAAACACAAACTAAATCAGCAATAAAGCCAAAAACACCAACTACCATCATTAAGGGAATGGTAATCTCAGAAGGTTCTTTAAAACGAAAATAGGCCTCTCTAAAAAGGGAAAAGGAAATAACAATGATTACCGAAGAATTAAGTAAGGCGGCCAGGATTTCAGCTCGTTTATAACCAAAGGTCATCTGTAAATCAGGAGACCGCAGACCTATCTTCCTGGCCAGATAACTGATTAAGATGGCCATTCCATCGCTAAAATTATGCAGGGCATCAGCAAGTAAGGCCAGGCTGCCAGATAATAATCCCCCAATTATCTCGGCAAGGCAAATCATAAAATTAAGAATAATAGCCAGAACTATTCTCTTATTACTTTTATCGCTCTTATCATGCTGGTTATACTGGGAACTATGATTATGCATTACACTTTTTCTTAATATTATTAATATTATTGAGGTTAATTTTAAAAATTATCCAGATTTATTATAACATAAGGTAATAATAATAAATTAGTTATCAGTTAATAGTTTTCAGATAAAGACGTGGGCATAATGGTATGAGATTACCACGTCCGCCTCTTGTCTCTTAACACCAGTCAAGGGAGGTTATTTTGGTGAGATGATCCAGAAACTCAAATTGGGAAGCACCGGTTGCTGCTATGAGATTAGTTTTCCCTTTTCCTTAATAGCTTCTCTTAATATCTCTGCTGCTTTTTCGGCGGCAGTTTTGCCCATATTCTCTTTGGAATTCAGGATATATATTTTCAAATATTAACCTCTCTGTTACTTTTTTTGATATATTTTAGCATAGGGAGATTCAAACTAAGAAAGTTATTAATAATTCTCTCTAATGAACTGCTCCACATCTTCTCTTTTCCCTTGGAAAGGTCCAGGATTTGCCAGTTTAAGAGAAGTCAAGGCCACAGCAAATAGTAAAGACTGGTCAACATCTTTACTCAATCTTTCCGAAAGATAGGCTGCAAAACAGGTATCACCTCTTCCAGTTCTCCCTGATAAATTCTTCGGTTTTAAGGGATAATGATAGAAAGTTAGGCCATCATAAACTAACACTTCACTATGATGGGTAATGATAATTTCTTTGGCACCCCAATGAAAAAGTATCTTTGCTGCCTCCCTGGTATCTGACTTACCAGTCAAAAATTCAGCTTCTGCCGCATCAGCCTTTAGATAATCAATATAGGGTAAATATCGTTCTTTTCCATCCCAGCTCTTATAAAACAGTTTTCCATCCTCACCCACATTTCTTAAAAATCCCTGCACATCTACTGCAATTTTCCCTCTACCAGAAAAAAAATTAATCAAATCAGTTTGATATTCACCATAAATAAGGCTGGCAAAATGAATAATTTTAGCTCTTAAATGATCGGGGATTTCGGTAATAAGAAAAGGGTCAGCAACCGACAGGGCAGTACTGATTCTCTTCTCCCGACTTTCATCCAGATAGATATTTCTAATAGAAGTAGTCTTCTGGGAAGGAATGAACAAAATATTTTCTTTAGGAATATTAAACTGTTGGATTAAGTGAGAATCAGCTTTACTCACCTTAGTCCAAACAGCTACCTTATGACCTAAAGAAGAATAAACTGAAGAAGAATATAGAATTGCTCCCCCAATATTTTTTTCTTTATTAGATAAATAAATATTTTCATCTATAGAGATATGACCGATGACCAAAAAATCAAACATATAACATATAATCCTTAAATAAGATATTCAGGGGAAGATTCCCCTGAAACCCCTCAAATATCAGTATTTAGTATAAAGTAATTAGTATATAGTTTAAAGGTGATAAGCATTACTATATTTAGCTTTAATAGACCATAGGCACAATATAAAATTCAGTTTACCTTATAAGTAATACGGTATACCATTTTTTGTCATTGCGAGGAGCCGATTCAGTAATAAGTAACCAGTAATAAGTAATGAGCAAATGGCAAACTAAATGCCAGATACCAACAACCAACGACTAATTTCAACGATATACGTTATACGTAATACGGTATACGATTTTTGTCATTGCGAGGAGCAAAGCGACGAAGCAATCTCATTCACTTATACCTGCACGATTATAAAAAAGATTTAAGTTAACAGCAGTTTTCAGACAAAATCATAGACATAAATAAATGAGATCGCCACATTTGCCTTCCCCTTGACAATCCCTGAACTAAAGTAAGAATTTATTGTCCTTTCCTCACCCGCTCTCCTCCCTCTATCTCGAAGGGAGATGGTGAGGGTGATAATATCAACATATGCCACTATTGTTTATTACCAGTTCTAACTTACCCAAGTGATATTTGAGCTTATTAGATAAGCTACAAAATTAGTAATCTCCCTTCTGGATTAAACCGCTGATATAAACTCTTTCTGATTTCCTGTTTTTCTTTATAAGCAGAAATATGATTATAATTACTCTTCTCCCAGGGAGGTATAGTTAGTAGTGCCTGCCCAAATTCTGCTAAAAGCTTATTCTCATATTCTCCCTTATAGCTCTTCTGAACAAAGCGTTCTAATGCTTCCGGAAAATTACGCCAGGATTCCTGTTCACGCCCAGGAAAAATGGGATAAAAAAGTCCATTATTAGCTTTAACTGCCTTTAAGTCACCATCCCCATCTCCTAACATTAAAACCTGTTCATCTTGATAAGGCCCGGCTTTTTTAGCCATTTCAATATGATGTGCTTTGGAACCCATTTCCTGACCGGCAATCAGCTGCACATATGGAGCTATCCCCTGGGCTTCCCAGTAATTGACCAGGTCATCGTAAGGTGTTTTTGATACTACTAAAATATCAGCAACCTTATGCATCAACTTGAGACATTCTACCACACCATCAAAAGGTGGTATTTTGGCAGAAATATAAGGGAAAGTACGATTTACTGCTTCACTCCAGCCTAATAATTTATATAAGGCAAAATTGGTAGGGTGCTTATCAATAAACTGCTCCAGGCTGGGATTACCCAAACCCAGTTTATTCTCTTCGGCAAATTGAATATAATCAGCTAATGGTTTTTTATCTGGTAAGGAAATATTTTTGTTAAGTAACACTTCTTTTACATCTCTTCTTTTTTGTAAAGCCTGAAGGGTAAGTTGAATAGCTATAAAACGGTTACAACCACGGTCTACTGAAAAAAGATTATAATACTCCGCCACTTCTCTAAAATATGATTCAATATCCCATAATTGATAAAACTCCATAAAATGAGGATGAAAAATAAGCATCTGCTTACCATTCATATTATCAGTAATACAACCATCAGTATCAATAGCTATTAGAAATTCTTTGGTCTTCTTAAAGTTTCTTAATTGTTGTTCTGGATCTTCTTTTATTTGTTGAGGGGTTAATCTTGGTACTGACATTTTACTCTCCTTCCTATAATTTCAGTAATGAGCAATTAGTAATGAGAATAAGTTAAATACAAAATCAGAAACTGTTTATCATTGATTACTAATCACTGGTTACTTATTACTTATCAATGATTTCTATATTCTACTGGAATATATTTTCCACATTTTGGCGGGATAAAAATATCTTTAAATCTGGTAAATTCAGGTAATGGTCCCCCGATTAGGGGCTTAGCCCAGTGAACATAGTCATCAGTCACATCACTCTTATTTTTAGCAATCCATTCCTGAGGAAATTCCCGCTCTGAGTTGGCAACCACATCTAAGGGCACTTTATCATATCTTACCCTATAACTTTTCCCGGGATCCCTGATAATAGTTGACATGTAACCATCTTCACCTTCCAATGCTAATCGAGCAGAATAGACTCCTACCTGGTAGGCTTCTTCCCGATCCACTTCGGAAACATAGGCCAACTCCCGCCTTTGTCTGGTACCAGGATTTTCGGTGCGGGCAATACCTGGTACCACCAGGCGACTTTTAGCTCTTCCCTGTTCATCTCGTCTATCCAAACCATTTAAGTAATTAATTAGTAAATTACCAGCAGCAGAACCACTGGCACTAAACTGAGGATGACCAAAACTATCTTTTAATATAGTTAAATCACCCAGATTTACTCCCTCTCCGACTACCACTATACAACGACCAGCTTCTTTTAATTTTTTATTTACACTCTCGGTAATAAATTCTAAATTGGATTTACTATCGTCCTGAGAAAGAGCTTCCGGTAAAAATATTAGTAAAGGCATTTCTCGTTCTGGATCGGCTAAACGAGCTGCTGCCGGAATAAAGCCAATTTTTCTGCCCATCACCGTAATAACCAGAACCGGGTCACTGGTATAGCTTGCTTTATTCTCTTCATTTGCTTCTAAAATATTAATAGCCAAATTTCTAGCCACACTACCATAACCAGGGTCATGGTCGCAAATAGCAAAAGTCCCATCAGACTGCAGGGAACCACCCACATCATTGTCAATGGTCTTGGGCATACCAACACAGACTAAATCCAATCCCTCCTCCCGGGCAACTCTGCTTACTTTATAAGCAGTATCCATAGAATCATTACCACCACAATAGAAAAAATAACCAATTTTTTGTTTTTGAAAAACCTCTACAATACGATTTAAATCTTCATCACTTTTTATTTTGTAGCGACAACTACCCAGGGTACCTGCAGAAGGAGTGTAAGATAATAAGTTGATTTGATGTTTATCCTGTGCTGAAATATCAAGTAGTTCTTCTTTTAAGACTCCTAAAATTCCCATTTTAGCTCCCAATACTCTTTCAATTCGGTCTGATTCAAAAAGAACATCAATTACCCCTTTTATAGTACTGTTAATTACTGAGGTTGGGCCGCCTGATTGGGCAATAACGGCATTAGTCATTATAAAATAAACCTCCTTTAATGCTTTTTCAATTTATACAAATATTTTCCTCCATGCTCTATCCATAGTTGATGAGGCTGCCTGAAATCTTCTTGGTGTATGGTAAGAGGGTCTCGATAACCTAAATTAACCTCATGACAAACTCTCTCGGGAATGCCAGTAGCCAGGGATATTTGAAAATCACATTTCTCCTCCCTGGTGGGTAAATTATAGCTACCTGAACCGCGCACATTGATAACATGGGCAGCAACATTGCGAGAGGTATCTGGAAATTTCTTCAAATACTCCAGAACATAATCTTTGCAGTGATATCCTATTTTTCTAATGCTATTTTCCATCTCCTGCTGAGAATGAAAACGGCAAATATGTGGTGCATAGATAATAATTTCCCCACCTTTAGCCATCACGCCGGGACTCTGCAGTTTATAGGAACCCTTCCCGGCAGTCCAGAATTCATCATAACATAAATCCATAACCTGAACTACCTGTCTTAACGGTTGTTCAATATAAATTAGATGAATTTTAGAACTGGCCAGGGCAGCTGCTTGATATGCCTCCTGAAAACCATCATAACCTGTCCCCACATATAGACCTTTAGCCATAATTTTATTGTTTTCTACCTCTTGTAAGAGCATATTACAGGAAATCACCGGCACCTTGATTGCCCTAAAGATATAGGAAGAACCTTCATTGATTACCCTTCGTGCTGGATTATCAATCGAACCTATAATATCAGGTATACCAACCAGCACCGCAGCCCAATGTAACAAATCAATAACTTCCGGTCCAGAAATACCCGGGAAGAATACCTTTGATCCTCCAGCATAACCAGCCGATTCATGCGGAGAAGTACCGCTTAAGGCAATTATCAAATCATAATTATCCAGAATAAACTTATTTACCACCACTGGTATAGCTTGCCTTAATTCCTGTTTAGTTTGCTCAGCAACAAAAGAGGAATCTATCTCGCCAACCTGTACTAACTGTTCAGGATTATCAAACTGATGATTGAAGTGATTAGTAAAAACAATATCTTCTTTTATTCCTAATTTGTTTCTAATTTCTGTTTCAGTCATTTTACGGTGAGTTCCACCGGCATTAAGACTATCAATCTGGATCAACTTTTTCCTCTTTAACTCCCGGTAAATAATGGGAACCAGCCGATCGGTAAAATCCACCCGAGAATAGTCCGGATGAATCAATAATACTTTTTTCAGTTGGTCAAAACCTGCTAACGTCTCTTTGACTATCTCCTCCAGCTGACCATCAGTCAATTCATCCTGCAGCTCTTCAATTGAGAGCATAATCTCTCCCTCCTTTTAAGTAACAAGTAATAAGTGATAAGTAATATGATTCCTTATCTCTTTTTTTACTGATTCACCATTTTCACTACTGGAAATTTTTTTACTACTCATTTTTTATTTATTACCCTATATTAAATACTTATAACTAATTACTCATCACTTATTACTCATTACTAATCTTATAGTTCTTCTTCCGGGCGCCCGGGAAGCATCCATTGAGTGTGGAATTCCTTCCATTCATTATTCTTATTGAGTATTATTTCTGGATTATGAGGACTTTTTAACTTAAAGTAACCATGAGCTCCAAAATAATCCCTCTGAATAGCAGCTACCTGAGCTGAAACCATAATCGGGCTACCAAGCTGCAAAATGTAATCAAAAGAGCCATCCATTCCCGGGACAGGAACACCAGCCTGGTGAGCAATTTCAATAAAACTGGCTAATTTACTTAGATTATTCTTTACCACTTCCAGAAAACGTGGTGCTACCAATAAGCTTATTAAATCTGGATTTTCCTGATATACCTTGGTAATTTCATCTAAAAACTGAGCCCGAATAATGCAACCAGCACGCCATCCTGCTACTATATTTTTTAAATTTAAATTAAATTGATATTCCTTTGATGCGGCCTGTAATAAAGCCATACCCTGAGCATAAGAAGACAATTTCGCTAAATAAAGGGCATCATGGGCTATCTGGATTAAACTTTCCCGATCAGTCTGTTTTATTTTTACCTGGTAGGAAGGAAGTTTCTGAGAAAGTTTGATTCTTAACTCCTTATCCTGGGACATCTCCCTGGAAAAAACAGCAGCAGTGATAGTAGGAATAGGAACCAATAGCTCTAAGGCACTCTGGACTGTCCAGGTACCGGTCCCTTTCATGCGAGTAATATCTGCTACTACCTCAACAAGAGGATAATCTCCTTTTTTATCTTTTTCCTTCATACTTTCAGCTGTAATTTCTATCAGATAAGAACATAAAACATCCTCTGGATTATTCCATTCTGCCATAATTTCGGCAATTTCTGGAGAAGTTAATCCTAAGGCCTTCTTTAAAGTCCAAACACATTCACCAATCAATTGCATATCTCCATATTCAATCCCATTATGCACCATCTTAACATAGTGACCGGCTCCATGTGGGCCAATGTAAGAAACACAGGGTTTGTTATCTTTTGCTTTGGCAGCAATCTTTTCCAATAAGTCCTGCACCAGTCGATAAGCTTCTTCTTGACCACCAGGCATAATAGCTGGTCCTTTTAAAGCTCCTTCTTCGCCACCAGAAATTCCGGTTCCTATATAGAGAAAGCCTTTTTCGGCCAGGTATTTATTGCGCCTTATAGTATCTTTAAAGAATGAGTTGCCTCCATCAATAATCAAATCACCCTTATCCATCAAGGGAATCAATTTCTCAATAAAATCATCTACTGCTTCTCCTGCTTGCACTAACAATATAATTTTCCTGGGTCTTTCCAAGGAAGCCATAAACTCTTCCAGGGAATAGGTAGGGGTAATTTTTTTACCTCTGGCAATGCCTTTGGTAAATTCTTCGGTCTTAGAAGCTGTTCTATTGTAAACTGAAACAGAATATCCTTTATCCTCTATATTTAGAGTCAAGTTCTGACCCATAACACCCATTCCTATTAAACCAATCTGGGATTTTGACATTTGCTTTTCTCCTTTTAATAAAGTTTATCGTTTATAGTTTTTAGTCTAAAACTAACATTAAGTCAAAATTGCATAGGTATATTTAGACCATAAAATAAAGAATCTTTGAAATACTAAAAACTAGCTCACTAGATACTAATAAATACCAACAACCAATAATTGTTCTATCTGTCAACTTCCAACTGAAAACCTTTTTTCACTTACATTTATTCTGCTAGTTTTTAGACTCGATGCTCAATACTCGCGACACAATACTATTATTCTATATTTCATACTCCCGAAAAGGCACTAAATCCACCGTCAATGGGCACTATAATACCGGTTACAAAACGAGCATTATCAGAAGCCAGCCAGATGCAGGCACCTATTAAATCCTCAGGGTCTCCAAATTTACCCATGGGAGTATGGGCAATAACCAATTTTCCTCTTTGAGTTAACTGGCCATCTTCAGTAGTAAGGAGAAAGCGATTCTGATTAGTCAGGAAAAAACCAGGTGCTAAGGCATTCACTCTAATGTTAGAATTATACTGCTGAGCAAAGTGAACAGCCAGCCATTGGGTAAAATTACTGACAGCGGCTTTGGCAGCTGAATAACCAACCGTCTTGGTCAAGGGACGAAAGGCAGTCATAGAAGAAATATTAATAATAGAGCCTCCTCCTTCGTTGTTCAACATTTCCCTGCCAAACACTTGGGAAGGAAGAATGGCTCCACCAAAAAGATTTAAACCCACTACTTTTTCCAGTGCCTTAACCGGCAAATCGAAAAAGGAAAGTTCTTCTGAAGTAGTGGCTTCTTTTTGGTTGCCACCAGCAGCATTAACTAATATATCAATCTGTTTAAAATCTTTAATAATTTCTTCTTTACAAGTCTTAATTTTTTCAATATCCATTACATCCAGATAATATCCCTTACTATTAATTCCTTCCTTACTTAACTTTTCAATTAACGGTTTGGTATCAACAATATCAGCAATAACAACATTAGCACCAGCATGGCCTAAACCTCTGGCAATTACAGAACCCAATATCCCAGCTCCACCAGTTATCACTGCCGTTTTCCCCTTTAAGCTAAATTTTTGTAATATATCTTTCATCTGATTCCTCCTCTTATATTTTTGAATCTTATATATAATTATAGTAAAGTATTATTTTCATTTTTTATAAGCTTAACAAATCTAAATGGTACTTAATATGCTGGCTAACTGCTTGATAATGCATTTTTTCATTATCAAACAATGTTTGATAAATCCTGTCTCTAAATCTATATTCTCCTCTTTCATTCTTTTCCCTTAAAATAGAGCCATAAGTAATATGAATCAATTGTCGGGCATTGTTATTAGAAAATAAGGTTGCTAGTTCCTCATCTTTTAATCGGTCAATATCAGGTATTTTCTCTAAATTTGTGGAGAGATGGTAGGAAAAACGATCTCGCTCAAAACAAGACAGGGCAAATTTATGAATTTCCCGATATAAATCTGGTTGACACTTAGCAATAACTTTAACTGCCTCTAACCAGCTGGTCCCGGCGGTCTTAATGTGAAAGAAATTACCTGATTCCCGGGCAAAAATGGGATATACTGAAAACTTATCGCTACCAGAATGTAAGGAAAGCTTATATCCTCCCAATTGAGAAGTAATCTGGCAATGTAATCTAAATTCTTGCTGAAAAGTATCCACCTCCCCAATATAATCAATCCCTTTTTCCCAGTCTCCCATATAATGGGGAGCCAAATTCTGAAAATCTACTCCTCTACGCTGTAATTCAGAGGCAATCCAGAGGTGAGCTAAGGGGGAGGTGGGCTGCGGTGTCTCATCTATAGATACCTCCAGTTCAAAATCCTCTTTATTTTTTTCTTTTAAAAATTGATAGCACTCAGCAACATATTCGATGGCATTGATATAAATTAATACTATTTCTGCCAGATTATCTTGCTTGAAAACCAGACTATGCTTTCCTATTTGATATTCCTTATCAAGGTATATCTTTTCCATCTCACCTCTTTCCGGTAATCTTTGATATTCCTTTTTTAACTCCTCTCGAGTTAATTTCATAATATCATTATTAATATGGTCAGAAGGGTCCAAGGTATAAAGCTTAAATCCACAATTGATTGCTTCTTGTAGATTATCCAAATCTTTAATATGGTCGGCATCGGCGCCAAAGGGTCCCTCATGGCCGACCTCGAAACATCCCCAGAGGGCATTATCCAGTACCTTCTGTAAACTGCTTTCAGTACGGGTGATTTCTCTGGTAGATAGTTGGGCTAAGACCGGAAAAATATTCTTTCCCTGAAATGCCTGAATATGAGCCGGGGTAGCAATACCCAACCGGTCTCCAGTACCAAAGGAAGGGATAGATTTCTCCTTAGTGCAAGATGGCTTGAGATAATTCAAGAAAATTTGTAATTGAACTAAATTATCATGGGTCAAGGGGCAAATCTGAAATAATATATTCTCATCGCTATTTATTAATTTTTCTTCCACAGCCTGAAATTTCAGCTCTTTTAACTTTTCCGGGAGACCTGCTACCGTTAGGTACTTTTTTTGCCTATCTTTCACCATAAAGAAAGAATATCCGTCCCTTTCCTTCAAAGAAAATGGATAAATTTCATATCGTTGCGCAAATATTTTCCCGAATAAATCTATAATTCTTTCCCCTACCATCTTTATTCTCCTTATTTATTGTTAATTATTGGAATGCATTATTTAGATAAACCGAAAACTATTATCATCAGTTTTATAATTGAAAAATTTTCCTTTGATTTTCTATCATCAGTCCCTTAGTAGCCCTAAAAGCTCCTTCTTTTGAAATTGCTCCAGTGGACCATAATTTACCTAATGCTCGGCAAATAACGCGGTCAAACACTTCAAAGCGACTCCCCTCAGACAATATTTTTCTTCCATCGCAAACTGGACCGGCACTGGAAGACCAGAGGGAGGCAGAGATAAGATGGAGCAAACAGTCTTCCATAATATAAATATTGTCATTCTGCCACCAGGGAAATCCGGTGTGAACACGAGGGAAGGCTCTTTCCAGCATTAAGTTGGTAGGAAAGAAGGTTTGATTCATAGAATACAAGACTAAATGCCCCTCATTTTCATCTTTCCCGCTAAAAAATTTAGATAAAAGTGGTCTTAAATTTTCCACCACATTGATATGGTCTGCCGCCACATCACCACCTACATCTGGACCCCACTGGCTGAATAAATATTGGTTGGCATTTCTTACTGCCCCATAATGAATTTGAGTAACCATTCCCTGCTCTTGATTCATAGCACAAAATTGATGCATCAGGTAAGAAATAAATTCTTTTGTTTCATGGGCATAGATACTGAAAGATTTCTTTTGCTCATATGCCTCTTGAAAAATTTGTTCAGCCCTTTTTTGCTCTACTTCCAAACCATATGGTTCTAATAAACCGTGGTCACTAGCGCGAGCACCCATCTTAGCAAAATAAGCATGTCTTTCTCTTAATCCCTCCGCCAGTCCATTTAGAGCAACATCCTGACCGGTAAGCTGACAGATTTTTTCCACATTGTTTCTCCATTTCGAATCAAATATATTACCATAGGCATCCGGGCGAAAGGTAGGAAGAAATTTAATCCAGGGTATCTCTCGGGACTGTTCATGGTAGTGCAAATCATCACAGGGATCATCTGTAGTACAAATTAGTCGAGCATTCGCTCTTCTTAATATGTTCTGTGGTAAAAATGATTCTTTTTGTAATTGCTCTTTAGTTCTCTGCCAGATCTGCTCTCCAGTCTTTTCACTTACTAAATCTTCAATATCAAACATTCTTTTTAAATCAAGATGCATCCACTGGTGAACATGATTCCCCTCCATATGGGGAAATACTCTTGCCAGTGCCATCCATTTCTCAAAATCAGAAACATCACTATCTCGGGCAAAGGATTGAGAAAAACCATCCAGTTTAGCAGCCAGCTGAATGATATAATGGTCATTGTTCTTATATTCTTCTTTATCCTCCAGAACCTCTGCCCTCCAGATATTGGGAAATGGTTTGTTTTCAATAATTTGCCTTAAATTATGATGAGTATGAACATCAACAATGCCTTCCTTTTCCCGTAAGGGAATGGCGCATTCAAAATAAAGTTCTTGTGCCTCTTTGTTATCTAACAACCAATTCTTTCCTAAATATTCACCCATTAGTTAGTTCATAACCTCCTTAAAATTAATTCTATCAAAATAATTGTTCAATCTCAAAAAATATTATTTTGTTATCATTTTTTTAATATATATCTTTTCTATTTAAAAAATTTAGATTGGAATTTGGAATTTAACCAATTTCCACTTTATTTTTTGGGTACTGGAAACTGCCTCTTCAAAGAATATAAGAGGGAAAGAATAGAAATGACGTAGAAAAAGATAGCAATGGGGGATTGAAAAAGTACTCGCCAATTTCCATGTGAAATAATTAAGGCTCTGCCAAGCTCATCTTCCACAATGGGACCTAATATTACGCCTAAAACAACAGGAGCTACTGGAAAATCATTTTTCCTCATAATATATCCGATAATCCCAAAAACCAGGGCAATTAACATATCATAAACAGTATTGCTTAAGGAAAAGGCTCCTAAAAAGCACAGGACAAATATTACCGGGAAAAGGATAGAATCCGGTGTTTTTAAAACTTTGGGAAACAACCTTACACATAATAATCCCAGGATCAGAAATACAACATTGGCTAAAAACATACCGGCAAAAATAGGATTAATAATTTCAGGATGCTCTTTAAACAACAGAGGTCCAGGCCTAATACCTATCAGAATTAAAGCACCCAGCATCACTGCAGTTACCGCATCTCCAGGGATACCAAGAGATAAAAGTGGTACCATTGCCCCACCAGTAGTACCATTATTTGCTGCCTCTGGTGCTGCAACACCTAATATATTCCCTTTACCAAACGATTCCGGATCTTTTGACCATCTTTTTACTTCGTTATAAGCTAAAAATGAGGCTATGGTTCCTCCGGTCCCTGGAACAATACCGATGAATACTCCCAGAAAAGAGGAAGGAATAATAACGGTTAACAATCTTTTAAACTCTTGAAAAGAGGGTAAAACATTGGTTATCTTCTGTTCGGGATGGATGACTCTTTCTTTTAATATTTGATTTTCAAACTGGATAAAAACTTCTGATACGGCAAATAGACCAACCAGAACAGGCAAAGTAGAAAATCCTCTCATTAAATTAGGGATATTAAAAGAAAAACGTGCATATCCAGTGACTGGATCAAGCCCAACAGTAGCTACCAATAGCCCAAAAAATCCGGCAATCAAGCCTTTCACCAAAGATTTTCCGGCAACACTGGCAATAATGGTCAGGCCAAATATCATCAGAGCAAAATACTCCTCTGGCCCAAATTTAAGAGCAATCCTGGCTAATTGCGGAGCGATAAACATTAAACAAAAAGTAGAAATAAGGCCTCCTATTGCGGAAGCAATGGTAGCGACTCCAATTGCCTTTCCAGCTTCTCCTTTCAGAGCTAAGGGGTATCCATCAAACACTGTTGCCGCCGCTGATGGAGTACCGGGTGTGGAGATAAGAATTGCTGATATTGAACCACCATACATTGATCCGCAGAACATTCCACAAAGCATATTTATCGCTGTGGGTGGGTCTAAATAATAAACAAAAGGCAGAAGCAATATTATTCCAACCGAACCTGTTAATCCAGGAATGGCACCTACTATAATTCCACCTACTACTCCAAACAAAAGAAACAAGAAACGCGAAGGATGTAAAACATATAAAAAACCTTCAATAATTGACAACTTTTGTTTCTCCTTTCCGGAAAATCATCTAAAACAGAGCAAAACGAGGAAGAGGAATTTTAAATACCATCTTAAATACCACATACAGTACAATCGTAGTAGTTATTGATACCACTAGAATCCGGATAATTCTCTTTTCCTTAAAAAGTACCATATTACCTGCCACAAAGAGAGGTGTAGTATATAAATAACCTAGCTTGGTAATAAACCTGGTATACAAAAAAGCCAAGGATATCATTAATATTAATTTAAATATAAAAACTTTATTGAGTTTCAGTTTTTCTTTACTCTCCCTAGAAGCGTCTTTAGTAATTCCTTTTACTCCTTGTATTAAAAGGATTAAAGAAAGTATCATCAGACTGACACTGACAAAACGCGGAAAGGCAGTCGGTGCCAGGGCAACAGTTTGATGAGGGAATTGAAAGGTCAAGGAAAAAAACACTATGGATATAATTATTAAAATAATGCTTAGAATAATTTCTTTTTTCCCCATTTAAAATCCTTTTTTTAAAAGATAGAGGGGTATAGCTTATATAACTAAGTACAGCCCCTCTATCTCTCTATCTTTTAGATTAATTATTTATACTTATCCCCTAGTTTATTAGCTATTATTAAATCTTTATAGAATTTATCTTGCTCTTCAACCCATTTTGTAAACTCTTCTGTCCCTTTATAATCAAGAAGTACCCCGGCCTGTTTGGCAAGCACTATAAAATCTGGATCTTCCATAGTAGCTTTAAAGGCATCATGAATAATTTTTATTCTAGCCGGATCAGTACCCTTAGGAGCTGCCAGGCCTCTCCATTGTCCTAAGGTAAAATCAACGCCTTGTTCTTTGGCAGTAGGAACATCCGGAAAGTCTTCCAGTCTATTTTCTGAGAAAACCGCTACACATCTTAAATCTCCCGATTGTAATTGTGATACACCTTCTGGTGGAGAACAAATTACTGAATCAACATGTCCACCCATAGCACCAACCAGAGCTGGACCACCACCCTGATAGGGAACGTGGTTAAAACTAACTCCTGCTACCTTCTCAAAGGCCAAGGCAATCATATGAGTACCCCCACCAGCGCCGGCATTACCCATAGTAACATTACCAGGCTGTTTCTTGGCAGCATCAAGAAATTCGGTTAAGTTCTGATAAGGTGAATCTTTGGGTACTAAAATCCAGCAAGGTGCATTGGTGAGATTAATGATGGGATCAAAGGTTTTATAATCATAAGGGGTAACACTCATATGGGTTTTAGTGATGGAAGGAGTAGCCCAGGCTACGATATAATATCCATCAGGCTTTTTAGTCATCGCCTCTGCATATCCAGGAACGGCGCCTCCACCTGGTATATTGATAATAACCACAGGCACTTTTAAGTATTTAGGTAAAACAGACAAAAAGGTTCTAAAAGATATATCGGTAGCGCCTCCCACAGACCAGGGAATCATCAATTCTATTTCTCGAGATGGGAATTCTTCTTGAGCAAAAACCCCAGGTAGAATAAACATAGAGCAAAACAAAAGTAAAATTATAGACACTATTAAGGTTTTACCTTTAGTAAATACTTTCATTTTAATTCATATCTCCTTTCTAACTTTTTTCTTATTTAACAAGAATATCTGGTCTGATAAAGGTATACTCACCTCCTTTTATTTCTAATGTCGGGAAAATTACCGGTTTAGACAAAATTATCGGGCCATTTGAAGTAGCTAACATGGTATCTTCGCTCTTGCTGCCAGTAAGGGAAGGGTTCCAGGCAAATCCCTGGTTTTCTTGAACAATTTCATTAGTTTGAAAGTTTACCTTATAATCTCTACCAGTATAACCGATAGCCCCTCCTTGATGATGAAGCTGATATTCTTCTGGATACCCCATTTCCTCATATGCCTCTATCCCTTTTTTGAATGCTTCTATAACTGGCTTCCCGGGTAGGGTATTAGCCATCAAAACACAGTCAATGTAGACATTGGCATTGTATTTCTTTCTCAATTCTTCGGGTATTTTACCAAATTGAACAAATCTGGTAAGAGAAATAATCAACCCCCATTTTCGAGCATTAACACAGAGCATTGCTCTTTTTTCAATCTTCTTTTCGGTAGCAAGAGGATGTCTGAAATAAGAAATTCTTTCATCTGCAGCACAGAAAATAGTGATATAATCTAAGCGATTAGACCACAATCTCTCCGTGAGTCTTCCCACCACTTCACACTCCTTATCACCTGGTTTTATAGTTTGAGTAGTTTCCTCAATAGCTTTGGAAGTAAGATAACCGACTTCTTTATATCTTTCCACTTCCCAGGGGGTAAGAGAATAACGAAGAGGATTTAAATCTTTTGAAATATTCTCTGTTCCTGGAAATTCACAATCGCAGCCAATCTTCCCACCTTTAACAATATCCTCTATGATTTTACCTTCATAATCTTCATACCATTTAAATGATTTAATTTTATAACCCTGTTCTGAAAGTTTCTCTTCTTTTTCCATCCGTGTTGCTTCAATATTGTTACAGATTACGTATTCATCATCTGGAGTAATCAGGATAGAGGAAGCCCCCATTTCAGTGGCAATGCTGACATAATTTATACCACCACCGGTAATCCAGGAAAAATTGCATTGTTTCTTCAATAAAATAGCATCAAGATTTAAATTACTCATTAAAGTCCTGATTCTTTTTTTCTTCTCATCTATTTCAGACCAATTTACCATATCATCTTCTCCTGAAATTTATTCATCACTGAGCCAGTACTTCTTCCCAGGTAGTTACTGGCCATTCAGTCCTGAACAACTCTTCCACTGCTGGCTTCCCTTTCTCACGGAAGGCATCGGCATCGGGAATTACCACCTGCATACCTTTTTTCTGAAGATCAATGAGCATACCCGTTTCACCTTTCTTAATCTTCTCATTAGCCCAATTGGTAGCTTCCTTTACGGTCTTTATGATTAGCTCTTGATGGTTTTCGGATAAACTTTCGAAAAAGCTCTTATTAATAAGTATTCCACCAGTTTGGACTAAATGATTGGTGATAGTAAGATGACTTTGCACTTCATTTAGTTTGAAAGAAACAATCT
Organism: Candidatus Oleihabitans oleiphilus; assembly: GCA_018054125.1. Classification (GTDB taxonomy): domain Bacteria; phylum Atribacterota; class Phoenicimicrobiia; order Phoenicimicrobiales; family Stramentimicrobiaceae; genus Oleihabitans; species Oleihabitans oleiphilus. The sequence continues at coordinate 24,013 of JAGPKD010000005.1, forward strand.
GAGGTAAATCGCCCTCTGATGCATCTGCCGTTCCCTCTTTTAAGGAATTATAGAGATCGGGCAAAGGTATAGGTACAGGGTCAGCACCAATTTCTTCCCAGACTGCAATCCAGGTTTTTACTGTGGGTAATCTGAGTTTCAACATATAAACATCTTCTGGTGTATAAATGGGTTTGTTGGAGGTGGTTTGACGAAGTCCTCGGTATACTATTCCCAGGTAAATCATATTACCATTTTCTTCTACGAGTTCTCTTGCCTTTATACCTAAGGGGGATTCCCAAACTCTCATGAAATGGTCAAAATCTTTCATTACATAGGGAGCATTGAAAAAGAAATACTGAGAGGCTGAGACTTCCAGTGGTCTACCCCCGGTTGCCTGCATTTCAACCTTTCCTTCACTACACCAGTCATTAACTTCTTCTTCTGAACCTAATGCCGGTTGAACCTGGACTTCGATTTCGCCTCCGCTTTCTTTCTCTACCAGTTCCTTAAATTTTTCACCGGCGTCTACTAAAATATGACCAACCTCAAAAGGACTAGCCAGACGAATAGTGGTTTTACTTTCTGCTGCCTGAACCGCCATAGTAAAGACTAGACAAAAAATAAATATTACAGAACATAATTTTTTAAACATTTTTAAACCTCTCTTTTAAATAAATTTAAAAATCTCATTCTGTCCCATATTCAAGTTGGCTGATATTTAGTTAGATTGTATTTTTGCTTACACCTCCTTCCTAAATTAAGTTTTTTGGAGTAGAGTAGGATGTTACTGAAATTAATTTTAGACTGGCATTTCTATATCGTTTACTACTTTTTCTAATTTATTGGTTTTACATATTTCTATATTATAGAAATATGTTCTACATTTTATTTAAAACCTATTAACATTATATATCAAATTTTAAATATGTCAAAAAATTCTTAATTCAAAAATAGGTGCTAATGTTATAAGCTAAAATCGAGTGGAATTTCTACTTCTGCTCCTTTTCTTTCTGCTGAAAGATAAGCTGAATATAAAACACTCATTACATCACTGGCTAATAACATTCCTGATTTAGGTTCGTGCTTGTAATTAATTGCTTCCATAAAGTCTTGAATTTCCTGGGGATAACCAAACATAAAGTTTTCATCTGGTGCCGGATTGGACCAGCCTTGTTTGGTGCCAATCTTCTCCATTATATAAACATCTGCTAACTGCTTCTCTTCTGGATTGTAAAGTTCTAAGGCATTAGTAGGGCTTAAATTACATCGAATTCTATGATTATTGGCAAAAATTTCCAGCCAGTTATGTACACCTCCCATTACCACCTCACTGGCAAAAATATCGGCAATCATCCCATCATCAAATAATACATGGAGATGACCATAATCCTCTATATCCTCATAATCAGTTCTCAGGAAACCTTTATTTATAAATTTGGGATTGCGGGTTATCTCATGAGTTCGAGCACTAACGGCCTTAGGGCGAATTGCCCGGTTATTATGAGCAAGTCCTTCTATCTGTTTGAGATAAAGCAAGGCAGATAAGGGATGACAACTCTTGCCCACTACAGAACCACCACCAGAAAGTCGCCAGATTCCATAAGCCGGGGAGAGGCTTCCAGAATGTGATTGGCCTCCCAAAGCCCATAGTATCTGACCCCTGGTCTTGGTAATAATTTCTGCCTCTTTCTGCACTGCAGGAGCATAAATCCAATTTTCAGCATAACAGATTGTCTTCCCGCTCTTTACAGCTGCAGCTATAATTCTCCTGGTACTGGCCATGGCTTCTTCTAACATTTTTTCTTTAGAAAATTTATTACCCTTAAAATTCTTATCTCCAGGAGGGCCAAAGTATCCAGTAAGAGGTTTTTCCACAACTATATGTTTTCCTGCTTCTAAAGATTTTACCGCTAATTCTTCATGAGTATATACTGGTGTGCATATATCAACAACCTCTACTTCGGGAAGTAGTTCTACTAAGGAATCAAAGGCTTTAATGTTATGTTTCTGGGCAAAAGCTTCTCGATGTTCTCTGGTTAGTGAAGTAATACCTACCACTTTTACCTCAAGACCAGTCACTCGTTGGTAGGAATTATAATGAAATTCAGCAGCAAAACCACAACCAATAATTCCAACACGAATAGGATTACTCATGTCCGTAAACTCCTTATTGATATTTAGTAATAATAATCTCTCCTCTCCCTCTAAGGGAGAGCGTTAAAATATATTGTTCCTAAATCAGTCCATCAAACACCCGCCATTGACATCCAGTACTTCTCCGGTAATAAATTTTGCCTTATCTGATACCAAAAAAGCCACTGCCTCTGCTACATCTTCTGGTTCTCCCATTCTACCAAGCGGTATGCCAGCAATTATACTTTTCCTCTTTTCTGCAGACCATTGCCTGCTCATATCTGTCTCAATAGCATGGGGCGCTACCACATTAACATTAATATTATATGGTGCTAATTCCCTGGCTAAGGACTTCCCGAGACAGGCTATACCGGCCTTAGATGCACCATAGCAGGGTGCTGAGGCTAAGTCTCCAATTTTTCCGACGATTGAGGAAATATTTACAATTTTTCCATATCTCTGTCCTTTCATTATTCCTACCACAGCCTTCATACAGTTAAAAGTTCCTTTAAGGTTTACCTCAATTACTCTATCCCAATCCTCTTCTCTGAGCTCCTCGGTAGTACCACGCTTGATGATTGAAGCATTATTTACCAGAATATCAATTCTGCCATACTCTTTTCTAGTCAATGCTACCATCTGATGTACTTCTTGGGCTACGGAAATATCTGCCTGGATGGCCAAGGCACGTCTACCCATATTTTCTATTTCATGAGCTACATTTTGGGCTATTTCCATATCAATATCATTAACAATTACATTTGCACCTTCCCGGGCCAGAGTAAGGGCAATTGCCCTGCCAATTCCCTTACCAGCACCGGTTACAATTGCTACCTTCTCTTTTAAATCCATCTCTTAACCTCCTGAATTAAATAGTGGTTAACTTTTTAAAACCTGCGGATTTACAACTGATCTTGGTATTTCCCCCCTTAAAACGGCAAGCACTGCCTCGGCAGTTTTGGTTTTAAGCTCCACATAGGACTCCTCTGAGTAAAAGGAGATATGAGGAGTCACTATTAAATTCTGCAGAGCCAATAAAGGATTATTCCAATCAGGTGGTTCCTTTTCCATTACATCTAGAGCAGCACCGGCAATCCATCCTTCCTTTAGTGCCACATAAAGAGCCTGTTCATCAACCAGAGGACCGCGGGAAGTATTAATTAGATAGGCAGTCTTTTTCATCATCTTTAGTTCCTTTTCAGCAAAGGCATGTTTTGTCTCCTCAGTTAAAGGGGCATGAATAGATATAAAGTCTGAATCAGAAAGCAAGCGGTCAAGAGAAACCAGTTCTACTTTACCATCTACCTTCGAAATATAAGGATCATAAGCGATAACTTTGAATCCAAATCCTGTTGCTTTTTGAGCTACCGTCCTGGCTATTCTCCCCAAACCAAAGAGACCTATTGTCTGCCCTTGAGTTCTAAAAAGTGGCTTTACCAGGGTAAAATCCCATTTTTGTGCTCTTATTTTTCTATCCAGAATAGTTATTCTTCTGGCACAGGCCAAAATTAAAGAGAAAGCGTGGGTGGAAACCTCATCCACACAATAATCAGGAACATTTGCTACTATAATATTATGTTCAGTTGCTGCTTGAATATCAATATTATCCACTCCTACTCCATAGCGGGAAATTACTTTACATTTTTGCAATGACTTTATTACCTTTCTGGTAAAGGGGGCATATTGATTGATAATGGCATTTGCATCAGAGGCAACTGCTATAACATCATCTTCGGTGCGACAGGATTCCAGAATTAGTTCGGAATCAATTTTACTTAAAATATTTCTTTCAATATCTACAGAGGGGTGATCACAATCGGTAATAATAATTTTAAATTTCTTATTAGACACGATAATTCTCCTTCTTAAAGGTTAGGTTATGATTATTTTCCTAATAAAATATTTTTATCTTTTTTTCCTCTTACCCAATCCTCTTACCCAAAAATCAGGTTAGGAACAAAGGTAACCAGGCTCGGAAATAACACACATAATACTACTACCAATATTACCGCTAAGAAAAATGGCCCGCTTTCTTTTACAAATTCCTCAATAGTACAATCCATGACGGAACATACCGAATACATTGCTACCCCAACCGGTGGTGTTAAAAGCCCGATGGCACAGGTAATAACCATTATCACACCAAAAAATACTAAATCTACCCCCACAGATTTCATAATGGGTACTAATATTGAGGATAAAAGCAAAATAATAACTGTGGAATCCATTACGGTACCTAATAATAAGAGAAACAATAAGACAATAGAGGTAATAATAAGGGGATTTTCACTTAATCCTAAAAGAAATTGTGATAATGCTTGAGGTATCATCTCCCAGGTAATTCCATAGCTCATCAAGCCTGAAAGGGCAATGAGATACATGATCATCCCTACATCGAGGATAGTATTAAAAATAGCATCTTTGAATCTTGCCCAGGTTAATTCACGGTAAATAACTATCCCGACCATACAGGCATAGAGAGCAGCAAGCGCTCCAGCTTCAGAAGGGAGTAACAGGCCAAATCTGAGAGTTACTAATAGAATAATAGGAAAAAAAATTGCCCAGATACTCCTAAAAAAAGTAACAAACATCTCTTTGGCGGGTGCCTTTTCTTTATTTATAGGTAAATAACCCCTCTTTCTTGAGGTTATAGATACAGTAATCATTAAGAAAAGCATCATTAAAAGACCAGGAACAATACCACCGGCAAAAAGACGTCCGATAGAAACTTCGCCAATACTCCCGTATAATACCATACCAATACTGGGTGGGATTGATATAGTAATTAAAGCAGTATACCCGTGGACTGCAGCAGAATAACCCCTGGCATAACCCTGCTTAGTCATCTCCGGTCCCAATATACGTGATTCCATAGCCGCATCAGCAATAGCTGAGCCAGTAACACCACCCATTAATGTGCTTAATACTACACTGGTCTGGGCAAGAGCACCAGGTTTATGCCCCACCAAAACCGTAGCAAAGTTAACCAGCCTCTTAGTTATCCCGGTATTATTCATTAAATTACCGGCAAAAATAAAGGTAGGTATAGCCAGTAAAGTGAAATTTTGGGTTTGAGAAAGAATTAATTGGACCGGCATAGTAAAAGGCAGGGTTGGTTGCTGAATAAAAAAGACAAATCCCGATATTCCTATAGCAAATGCAACCGGCATCCCTAATAACAGAAAGACTACAAATAAAATAAAGACCAGTACCATTATTATTCCTCCTTTGAAATTGTTCGGTATTGCAGAATAAATATTCTAATCTAATATTTATTGCTTCTAAAATATATTTTTCTCTATTATTTTCCCTTAAAAATTCGTATCTTCTCACTTTTTACCAATTCATCTATTTTCAGTAGAATAGTTATAAGCAGGGATAAACATCCTACCGGGATGCTTAAAGTAACCCAGGTATAGCTAAAACCAGGAATCCCTTGAAAAGCTCTGAATCTGGTAATAAAACAAAGCTTTATACCATAGATAATAAGAAAACTCAAAAAGACAACGATAATAATATAATTAAGTAAAGTAAGGTAATTTTGTATTTTCTTAGGAAACTTATTAACCAGGATTTCCACATTTACATGCCGATTATTCCTCATAGCAACATCGGCACTGAAGAATACTGCCCAGGCAAAAAGAAAGGTGGAAGTATCCATAGCCCATCCTAATGGATAGCCGATACTTCTCCCAAATCCTGAAGCAAAAATAATACAAACTATAATAACAAATAAAAAACCAGCTACAAAATATTCTGCCTGACCAATAAAATCATAAGTTTTTCTAAATTTACTCATCTAAATCTCCTCCCCCCTCTATCTACTGAATAAGTGGGTAACAAGATAATTCTATAGTTATTTAAATTGTTTTATTAGCCAACATACCATTACAATTAATATTATACCCTTATACTAAACGAGGGCAAAGCAGTTCTTTATAAATGTAAACCAGTCTAATTGCTTTGCCCTCATGAATTACTAAAAAACTACCGATTCAAGTTCCTTTCCTCTTTAAATTACTTCATCGCTTCTAATTCTTGTAAGATTTGTTCTCTGACCTCAGCAATACCCAGTACTTCATAGGCAGCTTTCCCAGCCTCTTTAAATGCCTCAATATCAATTTCCTCTGGGGGGATAATAGTCATGCCTTTTTCCTCAGCCCTTCTTCTATAATCAGGAATCTGTTCTTCCATAGCATAAGAAGTTTCCAATCCAGCTCGATCGCACTCTTCCACCAAGATTTTCTGATATTCTTCAGGTAGACTATCAAACCATTTAGCACTAATCACTTCAAAGTTGATAAGCAGGAAGTGTTTTGTTTCACAAACATATTTCAATACCTCAAATAGATTGGCACCAAAGATATTGGCGTAAACCAGTTCAGCTCCATCGACTGCCTTCTGTTGTATAGCAGTATATATTTCTCCAAAGTTTATAGCAGTGGGTACCGCACCTAATGCTCGTACTGATTCTGACCAGATAGGAGCGGGAGGAGTCCTGATGCGTAGACCTTTTAAATCCGCAGGTGAATAGATTGGTTTGTTGGTCATAAAATGCCTGAATCCCTGTACCCAATTGAAAGAGAGAACTTTTAAACCATACTGAGTAGCTAATTCCTCATTCCATTTTTTAATGGTAGGAATTTCGTTTAACTTTATTACCTCTTCAATGCTGTTTACAAAGTATGGACCGTTCATCACTGCAATTCCAGGAATATAATTTCCCAGTCGTGCTGAGTCTGTATTTTGCCCTACATTGACACCCTGGCGAATCTGTTCAATAATATCTTCTTCCACGCCCAGTTGCGCACTATGGAAGACCTGTATCTCCAGTTCTCCGTTTGTTCTTTCTTTTACTCTTTCCGCCCAGGTGAGAAAGCCTTGATGATATGGTTCATTAGGTGCCAGTACGTGATTAAATTTTAATACATATTTTGCTTCAGCTGACACCATTAATGAGCAAGTCAATACAAGTGCTAAAGTTATTAATAATATACTTATTTTTCTCATTTTATCTTTCCTCCTAATTTAATTTATATCAAAACTATACATGCTAATTTCTTCCTTTAAACTCTAATATCACCCCCTTTAAACTGAATACTAACTACAATCAAGCCAAATTAATTCTAGACCTTACCTTAGTTAAAAGACTATTTTTATCTCTGTACTCGCCCAGAGGCTGCTCCGGCCATCAGGTTTTTCACTTCTTTGAGCGAAATTAGAGGTAGATCTCCAGGTATGGAATGTTTGAGACAGGAGGCCGCTACCGCAAATTCCAGGGCTTCCTGATCACTCGAAAGGTGATTTAAACCATAGATTAGCCCGGCAGCAAAGGCATCTCCTCCTCCCACTCTATCTACAATATCATGGATTTCATACTTTTTAGAAACCAAGAAATCTTTCCGGTTATCCAGCACTGCTGACCAACCATTGTAATCAGCAGAATGGCTTTCTCTTAGAGTGATAGCTATCTTTTGCATATTGGGGTATAAGGCCAAAACCTTGCTGGTTAACTCCTGATATTTTTCTGCTTGTAGTTCTCCGGACTCAACATCAATATCCATCTTTACACCCAGTGATTTCTGACAATCCTCTTCATTACCCACTGCTATATCCACATATTTGACCAGCTCCCCCATAATTTCCGGTGCAGATTTACCATATTTCCAGAGATTTTTCCGGAAATTAAGATCACAGGACACAGTAATATTCATTTCCTTTGCTTTTTTAACTGCTGCTAAGGAAAGGTCTGCTGCAGAGGAAGAGATGGCTGGAGTAATACCGGTAATATGAAACCAGCTGGCTTCTTGAAATACCTTATCCCAGTCGATATCACCAATCATTGCTTCAGCAATAGCGGAGTGGGAACGATCATAGACCACCACCGAAGGTCTCTGGTTTGCCCCTGCTTCTAAGAAATAGATACCTAATCTTTCCCCTTTCCTAACAATGAGAGTGGTATCAATGCCCTGTCTTTTTAATTCTCTGATACAGGCCTCACCAATAGGATTATCAGGAATAACAGAAACATAGGCGACCTCCAGACCAAATCGGGCTAGCCCGACCGCTACATTTGCTTCACCACCACCAAAAGTAGCCTCCAGAAGAGGACTCTGTAAAAACCGCTCAAACTGAGGTGGTTTTAGCCTTAACATAATTTCACCAAAGGTAATATACCTTTCCATAGTTTCCTCCTTTTTGGTATTTATTTCTGCATAAGATGTACGGCAAATCCGGATAGGTTTAGATCAAGATAAATAGCCTTTAGCTTACCGTCAGTCTCTTTGGCTGTTTCAGGAAGAGTAGAGATACCCTTCCTTTTGAGGTAGGCAATTGCTCTGACCATACTATTGGTGGCAATAGCAATATGACCATGTTCACCTAAGTATTTCTTTTTCATTAACTCAAAGCCAGTACCGGCAAAGACCGAGCTACTTCCTTCTTTGATGTTAAAGTAAAAGATATGAGAAAGTAAATTAGCCGAATTAAGTGCCCTATCCGGGTTTTCCTCATTAATACCTAAATGAGCCAGTTGGAAACCTAACATAGTAGAAACCGCCTCCCTGGTCAGTTCGGTAATACGGGTAAAATCCCCGGAGGAAATAAGTTCGGCTTTGACCATCCAGCTTCCACCGCAGGCTTGAACTTGAGGATGAGCCAGATAAGATAACAAATTATTCTGGTCAATTCCTCCAGTGGGTATAAATTTAATCTCAGAAAAAGGTCCAGATAGAGCCTTGAGAAGAGCCAAACCTCCTGAGGCCTCTGCTGGAAAAAATTTTACCACCTTAAGTCCCCTCTCCAGAGCCATTTCAATCTGAGTAGGACTGTTAACTCCGGGAGTTACCGGAATATTATTTTCCAAACAATAATCAACCACTTTAGTGTTAAAACCAGGAGAAACAATAAATCTGGCACCAGCTGCTACTGCTTTTTGAGCTTGCTCAATGGTTAACACAGTTCCGGCTCCCACTAAAAGTTCAGGTAACTCACAAGTCAAAGCCTGAATAGCCTCTTCGGCAGCAGAGGTTCGAAAAGTAATTTCAGCCACCGGAAGATCTCCAGCTAGAAGTGCCTTACCTAAAGGGACAGCATCCTGAGCTCTATCAATCTTTACTACCGGGACAATCCCTAATTCTCCAATTTCTTTGAGAACATCACTCAATCTTATATCCTCCTTTGTTTAGATTTAAAAAACTATCAATTCACACGCCTTTATGGCGTGTTAGGTCTATACTCAAACTATTCTGTCTTGTATCTCTCATTCACACCTTTACAGGTGGGTTCTCGTCAGATTAAAATTATTTAAGTCTGAAATTGAAATCCCAGGCGAGCAGAAATTTCTTGACAGGTACTAATTAGTTCATCTTTCAGATGGTTTTGATTCCCTTCATTTAGGCGATAAGCAGGACCTGAAATGCTTACCGCAGCAACTACCTTACCCTGGTAATTTCTGATAGGTGCAGCAATACAGCGAACGTCTTTTTCGTTCTCCTCTCTATCTAAGGCAAAACCTTCTTGTTCAATTTTGTTAAGTTCTTCTATCAATTTTTGTTTGTCAGTAATGGTATTTTCAGTAAGTTTAAAAAGTTCCATTCTAGCTAATAATTGTTCTCTTTTAGCTAAGGGAAGAAAAGCTAATATGGTTTTCCCTAAGGCAGTACAATGCAGAGGTGCCCGTTTACCAACATAAGAAATCATTCTAATAGTTTGTGATGATTCCTCTTTAGCTAAATAAAGAACATTAGTATCCTCTAAAATTGCCAGATGAACGGTTTCATTACATTTTTTGGCTAATTCTTTTAAATATGGTCTTGCTTCTTTTACCAGGTCAATTTGGTTAAGTTTGGCCATCCCTAATTCTAATAGCTTCATACCCAGTTGGTATTTTTGGGTAAGGGGATCCTGTTCTACATAGCCACCGTATTTTAAAGTATCCAGTATACGATGTACGGTGCTAGGATAATAATCCAGTCTTTCACTGATTTCAGTCATACTCAGGGGGGCATCATTTTTTAGCAATATTTCCAGAACTAAGAAAGCTTTCTTTAATACTTTTATGGGGTAATTTGGGGTTATTTCGTTCATTTTAATTATATTTATATTCTATAGTATAGAATACCTTTCTAAATAATATCTATTATACAACAAATTATATTAATTTTCAATATTTCAATTCTTAAAAACACTTTCATCTTTAACTTATTACTAGGGATGAAGTACGATTTTAATCGATTCTCTCTTTTTGGCAATCTGATAAGCCTTATTGATTTCTTCTAATTTAATAATATGAGTAATTAATGGTTTTACTTTCATCTTTTTCTGGGAATAAAGTTGCAGGGCAAGAAGATAATCAGCCCAGGTAAAACCCTGTAATCCTTTAAGTTGTTTTTCTTCTCTTACTACATTCCATGGTTTAAAAGAAATTTCTTTGCCCGCAAATCCACTGCCACCCATCAGGAGTAAGCCTCCCACCCCTAATATCTCCATACCCTGAGAAACCGCTTCAGGATTACCGGTAGCCTCTACCACTACATCAGCTCCTTTTCCTTGAGTAAGATCCAAAACCTCTTTAATAACATCAGTTTTATCTCCATTGACGACCTTATTTGCTCCCAGTTCAGTAGCAACTTCTAATCTTTGTTCATCATCATTTAAACCAATCATGATACAATAGCCAGCTCCAGCAGCTAGAGCAGATTGAAGTAAGAGAAGACCGAAAGGGCCGGGACCTAACAACACCACTGTACTTCCCGGTTTGAGACAATTCGTTCGGAAAGCTCTAACGGAAGTAGTCATTAGCTCCAGCAAAGTAGCTTCATCATCAGAGATATACTCCGGAACAGGGAATAGTATATCCTCAGAAGCAACTACATATTCAGCAAAACATCCCGGTGAGTCTATACCCAGATGATCCCAATTGCGACAGAAGTGAAATAATCCAATTTTACAACCATAACAATTGCCACAACCCTTAATATCACTGCTGGTAACCCGCTCACCCACTCTAATTCTGGTAACATTTCTACCAACTTCTACAACTTCACCTGCCAATTCATGTCCAGGTATCATAGGTAATTTTACCTTACCATGTCTGCCCATAAAGTGATTTTCTATAATGGCTACATCTGTTCCACAAAATCCAGCGGCTTTTACTTTCACCAATGCCTCATCTGGACCGGGAGCAGGAATAGGTATATCCTTAATAATACACTCTTCTTTTTGATCTAATTTTACTGCTGCTTTCATCTTTCTAATCTCCTCAATTATTAATGATTATCAATATTACAGTTTTATTAATTTTCCTTCTTTTGTGGAAGCATATACGGCTAACACTATTTGTAGGGCAATTCGGCCATCCTCTCCTCGGGCACCTTTCTCAATCTCTTTATCTAATTTGACACAATCGACAAAATGCCTTATCTCATTTACATAACCCAAAGAGTGCTCTTCATCTACTGCCGGAAAGGTCCAGCCTTTAGTAGTATCTGCTTTTTCAATAGCATACCCATATCCAACCTGGCTATAAACCAGAAGGGGGGAACCATGGGTCAGTTCAATTTTAATATTTCCTTTGCTGCCATAAATTTCAATTTTATTATCCATACCACCAAAGGTAATATAATTTCCTTCTATCAATCCAAAGGTATTATCCTCAAATGTTAATATTCCAGCTGCCCAGTCTTCCCCTTCAAATTCAGTATGCAGTAAATTTTGATGTGCACCTTGACTTGTTTTTCCCAAAACTTCTCTCACATTTTTCTCTTTAAACCAGTTCACAAACCCGGCTGGATGTATTCCTAAATGAATCATTGCGCCTCCGCCACAATATTTCACTTTCTGGGCATAAAGAGAATGGGAGCCGCCATGACTTTCCTTTGCCTTTATATACAGAATATCACCAATAGCTCCTTCTTTATATATTTCTTTAGCTCTCATAAGAGATGGGGCAAAAATCCAGTCTTCAGCATACATTAATTTTACTTTATTTTCCTGGCAAGCTTTAATCATTCTATCGCAATCTTCCAGGGTAGTCGCTAAAGGTTTTTCACAAACCACATGTTTACCGGCACTGGCAGCATGAGAGACAACTTCACTATGCAGAAAATTTGGGACACAAACACTAACCATCTGTATATCTTCTTTTTCCAGCATCTCCCGATAATCACTATAAGCCTTTGGTATTTTAAACTGCGTACAAAAATTATCGAGATTATCTACAGCAGCTGCTGCTACCAGATCGACATCCGGGCATCGCTGATAGGCATTGGCATGCAAACCAGCAGCAAATCTGGATCCTATGATACCTACTTTGACTTTAACCACTTTCATCTTCTCCTTTACAGGTTATTTTCTATTAATAATTACCATATCTGATATCTAAAGATTCCGAAAGAAATTTCAAGGCGATATATTTAATTTATTAATCCAATTTATTATGGAATGCTAAAAATAATATTTTTCAATGATTATTAAAATATTTTACTTATTGTAAATCATTAAATGGTATCTCATCCATATCTGTAAACGTCTGATTCTCTCCAGCCATTCCCCAGATAAGAGTATAATTACTGGTGCCTACACCAGAATGAATAGACCAGCCAGGTGCAATTAATGCTTCTTCATTTCTGGTAATGATATGGCGGGTTTCTGTTGGTTCACCGATGATATTAACTATGATGGCCTCTTCTTTTAATTCAAAAAACAAAAATACCTCTGTCTTTCTGGTATGAGTATGACCAGGTATATTACACCAGACATTGCCTGGTTCCACCGCTGTCATTCCCATAGTTAATTGACTTGTTTGTATTGTTTCTGGAACTATATATTTATAGAGCACTCGCTTACTGGCGCCTTCAGCTGAGCCAAGAGGAATTGGTTCAACCATATCAAACTCAATTTTTTTGGTGGGATAGGCTTGATGAGCAGTGGTGCATACAAAATAAAACTTAGCCAATTCTTCCTGGTTCTTACTTAAAAATTGAATGTCATGTACTTTCATGCCAACATACAATAAGTCCTTATAATTTAAAACATATTCCTCACCGTCTACTTTAATAATGCCGGTATAACTAATATTAATAATTCCTATTTCTCTTCTTTCCAGAAGGTAATCAGTTCCGGTAATCTTTCTGGTATCATCTATAGTAAGAGGTCCTTGAGGACAGATACCACCGACAATCATTCTATCAAAATGAGTATAAACCATTTTCATCTTTCCAGGAATAAATAATCCCGGAATAAGCATTTCCTTCCGTAAGCCTTCTGTAGTCAGGCTTTTAATATATTGTGCATTGAATGCTTGCCTTATTTCCATTTTATTTTTTCTTGAAAACCTCCTTTTTAATTCATTCCTAAATACACAAAATCAAATACAAAATAATTTAATATACAGAAAGGGGCATAAATTTAAGCGGCAGGTAAAGTACCAGCTGCGGAAAAAGGACAAGTAATATAACTACAATAGCCATTACCAGATAAAATGGTAAGAATTCACCTACCACCTCTGAGATATTTACCTTCCCTACCGCACAGGCTACAAATAGTACACAACCCACCGGCGGTGTAACTAAACCAATTGCCAAGGCAATATTGACAATTGTTCCATAAAGTAAGGGGCTTATTCCTAAACTTATTGCGACAGGTAAAAAAACAGGCGTGGTAAGCAAAATAACAGGGTCATTATCCATCACACAGCCAATGGCAAGCATAAAAGCAATTATAAGCAACAGAAAAATAGTGGGATTAGAGGTTACCGATAAAAACCAATCTGCGATTAAACTGGGAATATGATGGAGAGCTAATATCCAGCCTAAAGGTGTAGTAGCACCAATCAACAATAACGATATTGCTGAGGTTACCCCGGTAGTAATTAAACAATCATAAAGTTTTTTCAGGGTTAATTCTTTTAGATATATTCCCAATCCCAAGGCATAGAAAACTGCCACCACTGCCGCTTCCGTAGCAGTAAAGATTCCACTGAATATACCCCCTAAGATAATAATAGGCAAAATCAGGACTGGTATGGCTTGATAAGCATCTTTAATTATTTGACGAAAGGGAACTCGAGGATGCCTGGGATAGTTCCTGATCTTTCCTTTATACATACATAACAAAATCTGAGCAACACCTACTAAGATACCCGGAATGATACCTGACAAAAAGAGGGCACTTACCGAGGAATTAGATACCCAGGCATAAATAATAAGGGGGATACTAGGAGGAATAATAATTCCAATAGTTGAAGAGGCACCAGTCACTGCTACACTAAAAGGCCTATCATATCCTTCTTCAATCATAGCATTCATAATCATGGCACTGGCTCCAGCAGTGTCGGCTGTAGCAGAACCGGACATACCTGCAAATATCATAGAGACAAGTACATTTACAATAGCCAGCCCACTTCTTACAAAACCTATTACTGAGCTAATAAAAGATACTAATCTCTTTACAATGCTGGTAGAGGTCATAATATTGGCCGCTAACATAAAGAAAGGGACAGCTAACAAAGGAAAAGAATTAATGCCGCCTATTAATTTTTGTCCTATTAAAGAAACAGGAATGGGTATATCGCCAAACCTTAATATGATCCAGGAAGTAGCAATAATAGCATAAACAATGGGAAAATTAAGAATGATAAAAAAACCTAAAATGCCTAAAAAAACCAAAACTATAGTCATTTAATATCCATTATCCTTTCTCTATTATTCTTTTTTCTCGTATTCTAACTATTTCTTCCTTAATATATAATAATATGTCCTCTAAAATATAACAACATGATAAAATTCCTCCAGTTAAAACCGCTGAATAAACATAAGACATACTAATATGTAAGGCAGGACTTATCTGTCTTAATGTTAACTTACTTAGATATACTCCATTTATCACCATCACATCCAAAATTAATATAAAAAGAAAAATATCTAATATAAATTTTAAACGTTTATATGCTGTTTCCGGAATTTTTTTGGTCAAAATATCAACTGAAAAATGCGATTTTCTCTTTATTCCTACTGCCGCCGCTAAAAGAACAATCCATATCAGGAGAAAGCGTGATGTTTCTTCAGTCCAGGCAAGAGGAGAATTTAATATATATCTGAATATAACCTGTAGCAGTACTACTACGGAAAGAATTGCTACCATTACTGCTATGATCATTTCAACTATGTTAGATTTCCTTAAGATTTTTAAATATTTCAAGATTATTTCAATTATTATCATTTAAAATATTTGATTCCTTCCACATTGCTATATTTTTTTCAGAATCAGTCAGTACTATTTATTAAGCAAATCAACCTTTAAAAAAAACTGGTATTTACTTTATTATTAAATTTTCATGTTAATGGACTATGTAGCAGATTTTTTACTATTATCCTCTTAATATTATTAAATTTTTAAAGGCTTATGAAGTAACAAAAAATTAATAATTTGATTATTCGACTGACATTACAAAATCAAAAAACTCACTTCCATACTCTTTGACAGCAGTTTCCCACATCGGAGTAACAGCTTTTTTAAACTCTTCCTTATCAACCTCAGTAATGGTGGCTCCTAATTTCTCTACGGCTTCTCTCGCATCAATTGTTAATTTTGCCCAGGATTCACGTCCTGCCTCTATAAATGCTGGTAAAGTTTGTAGTAACACTGTCTTATCGGCTTCAGAAAGTTTTTCCCAGGTTTTGGTACTAACCAATAATCCTGTTATATCAATGGTATGCATGTCCAAAGCATAATAGGGAGCTCCTTCATAATGTTTCTGGGTATAATAAGCCCCAAAATCATTTTCCGCTCCATCTAGCACCCCTGTTTGCAAGGCACTATAAACTTCACCATATGCCATGGGAACAGCCTTTGCACCAAGCAGGTTCACCATATTAATATAGACATCATTTTCCATGACTCTGATTTTTAAATTAGCCAGATCTTTTACACTGTACACCGGTTTCTTGGTATAGAAGCATCTTCCTCCTCCACATATCCAGCCTAAACTGAGAAATCCTACATTTTGTTCTTCAATATAGGCATTCATTTTGTATGATAAACCCGAATCAAGAATTCTAATAAGATGATCTACATCTTTAAATATGTAGGGAAGGCTTAACACATTAATCTGGGGAGCAAAGCTACCAAAAGGTCCAAGAGAGGTTGTGCAAAAGTCTATGGTGCCCATCTGTACACCTTCAATCAGTTCCCTTTCGTATCCTAATACTGCATTAGAATATACTTCAAGCTTAATTTCTCCATTACTTGCTTTATCTATTGCTTCTGCCCAGGCTGCAAAAGCGATATGGTAGGGGTATTCTTCTGTGCTGTCGTCACCAGAACGAAGTACCAGTCTCGGCTCCGCAGCTGAGACTGATAATGATACTAAAAATATCGCTGTTAAAAGAATCAACAATACTGATATTAATTTTTTAAAATCTTTGGTAATCATTTTTATGATTGCCTCCTTATTTGATAATAATTATTAAGCTTTTAAGTACCATTAAGTTTTAAACTGAATACCTAATTAGTTGTAAGTTTTTTGTTACCTCTTAACCCAAATCATGAAAATTATTCTACTACATAGTCCATTTTTCTAAGAAAATTATCAATAAGATTTTTTATCTAAACATATTTATTTATCAAATATTATTTAGCTATCCCTCCTTGCTATTTTTCAATTTTAAAAAGTTACTTTTATATAGGCAATTAAATAAACAGACAGAAGCAGTAAAGTAAACTAATTACCTTATTTCTTGGAAATTACGATATTATTAAAAAATATTTGCAAAGTAATGATTTAAATTGCGAAGCGAATTTATATTATCTTAATTCTATATAATAGAATATATTTCTACAATAATGCAAAACAATTATATACTGACTAGTTAAAATTGTCAAATTTATCCTGAATAATTTTTGTTTTGGGGAGCCATATTACAAAACATTTTTCAAACTAAGGTGAGGAAAATTACATAACACGTGGACTAATTATTGTCTTTAAAAATATTTTATTTAAGGCATTTTCCTTATTCTTTATCTAGCCTTATCAAAGTGGGACAGATCGAGTCCTGTGATAAAATCAAGCACTACTGGGATTCCCTTTTCATTCATTTTTAAAGCTTTCTCCAAGGCTGGTCTAATATCAGAGGGTTTTTCTATTTTCTGACCATAACAATTACAAGCTTCCGCCCATTTCACAAAATCAGGCTGGACTTGAAATGAGGAGATATCATTACCTTTATGCTTTCTCTGGTTGTATTTCACCCAGCCTAAGGCAGAATTATTTAAGACCACCCAGGTACAACCAGCTCGATATTGAGCAGCAGTAGGCAATTCTTTCATATACATCTGGAAGGCTCCATCTCCGGTAATGCATACTACTTTCTTTTCAGGCCTGGTGAGCTTGGCAGCAATGGCTCCTACCACCCCCATACCCATACAGGTTTGCTCGGCAACGGGAACACAAAAAGAACCATCCTGAATTTTATAATAAGGGTAACAATAAGACCAGGTGTCCTGAGAACCATTTTCATTTACCAATATAGTATCATTTCCAAAGACCTTACTTACCTCATGGACAATCCTTTTTGCGGGAATGGGAAGATCTTCTGTTTGACACTCCTGCTCTATCTCTTCCTCATATTCTTGCTTATTGCTTATTAATTTTTTAATTCTTGGTCTTCCCTTATAAATTAGATCTTCTGTTAACTGATCTTTTATTGTACAAGAAAGCTGCTTTAACACCAATTTAGCATCTCCTATAATTGCCACATCAGGGAACCAGTTTCTTCCTATTTCAAAAGGTGTTATATCTATCTGGATGAATTTGGCTTTTGGTGGGAAGTCTTGCCAGTCATGAGTTTGAAAACTTTCATTCCTGCTACCCAGGGAGATAACTAGGTCAGCCTGATTGTAGTATTCTTTGGCTATCTTCGTCCTGTAGATACCGCTTACTCCCAGGGCAAGAGGATGATTTTCACTAAGAATACCCCTGCCTCCTGGAGTGGTTAAAAAGGGTATACCTAATAATTCTATGAACTCTCTAAACTCCTCACTGGCCTGAGAGAGTATTGCACCATGACCAGCTATTATTACCGGTTGGCTGGCTGAAAGCAATAACTTGGCAGCAGTATGGACTAATTCCGGATCTCCTGCTGTTCTGATTCTTTTAATTGTTTTGTATTCAGCAATTGGCTCTACTTCAAGCTCAAAACCACTAGCTATCCTGCCTCCTACATCAAGAGGTATTTCTAAAAAGACTGGGCCTGGTTGTCCATTTAGAGCCAGGGAAAAAGCACGATTAAGGTACCAGGGAATCCTTTCCACACAAGGTATTCTGGCACTCCATTTAGTAATTGGTTCCATCATCTTTCTCTGATTACATTCTTGAAATTCTCCCATACCCTCTGTTTTTTGATTGACCGAGGGGGCAAAAATAAGCAGAGGTACACATCCTGAATAAGCCTCCAGCACACCTGGGATTAGATTGGCCACTCCGGGACCCGAACTGGCACTGCATACTCCCGGATTCCCGGTTAGCCGAGAATAAGCCATAGCCATAAAAGGAGCAGAGCCTTCATACCTTAA
>JAGPKD010000043.1 GCA_018054125.1 Candidatus Oleihabitans oleiphilus
TATCCTTTTTTATGTTAAAGAAGCTTTTCTTAGTGCTAAAAAAAATATGGTCATGAGTTTAGCTACTATAATTAGTTTAACTGCTACTCTGATCATCGTGGGGATGTTTCTAATTATCTCTTTCAATATTGATAAATTTATTGCTGATATAGAGTCACAATTGATAGCCGTTGCTTATTTAAAAGATGATCTTTCTGAAGAGGTAATCAAGAAATTAGTTCAAGAGGCCAGCGAGTTACCGGGGGTAAAAGAGGTTCATTATATTTCCAAGGAAGATGCCCTACAAAAATTAAAAGAAGATTTGAAAGAACATGAAGAAATATTAGCTGGTATTCCAGAAAACCCACTTCCCTCTTCTCTAGAAGTTACGGTAACTGATACCAGGTATCTTGCAGAGATAGCTTTACAATTGGGTCAATATAGTGAAATCGAAGAGGTAAATTATGGTGGTGAGTTAACTAAAAATCTAATATTAGTGTTTGATTTTGTTCGTAAAACTGGCTTAGCAATTATTTTAGTGTTACTTTTTATTGCTATCCTTATTATGTTTAGCGTAATAAAGATTAGCGTTCATTCTCGACAACAAGAAATAGAAATTATGGCTTTAGTAGGGGCAACCAGCTGGTTTATCCGATGGCCTTTTATTATAGAAGGGTTTTTGAAAGGGTTACTTTCTTCCCTTATGGCAATTTTTATATTAGGAAGAGCCTATTTATATTATGTAGAGCAAGCTAAAATAATTATTCCTTTTCTTCCTATAAGTTCGGAACAAGAGTTCATCATAACAATAGATATCATTCTGGTATTACTGGGTATCTTTATTGGAGTATTTGGTAGTATGCTTTCTTTAAGGAAAATTAGTTATGAGGAATTATGAAAAGAATATTTAATAAAAAAACAAAAAAATATTTTTTAATGATTATCTTTATTACTTCTATTCTGTTAACTATGATGATATCTATAGTAAATAGTATTGCTCTTGAACAAGAAATTAATATTGAACAACAACAAAAAAGATTAAATGAAATAGAGCAACGCAAAAAAGAAATTCAGCAAGAAATAGAACGATTAAAACAGGAAGAGGTAGACTACCAAAAGTCTTTACAAAAAATACAAGAATTACTTGCCGCAGCTGAAAAAGAACTACAGGCGGCAAAAATAACTTATGATAATACTTTAAAAGAGATAGCCAAATTGGAAGAGGAATTAGAGATAGAACAGGGCAAACTTGATTTACAGTTAATAATTTTTGAAAATAGATTGAAAAATTTCTACCGATATAATAATATTAATTTTCTGGCAGTTTTGATGAATAGTAAAGATTTTGCAGAGTTTTTAAATAGATATCGCTATTTAGAGCAGATATTGGTAAATGATGCTGATATTGTAAAACAGATTAATGAGCAAGTTGAACTGGTGAAAAAGCAAAGGGATAGTCTTTATAACAAAAGAGAAATTACCAAGATGCTAGAGATGGAAATAGCAAAAGAAAAAGAGAATATCGAGATGTCCCGAGATGCCAAAAATAAATATCTGGCTAAAATTGAAGAAGAAAGAAAAGCACAATTGGCAGTATTGAAAGAATTAGAAAAATCTTCAGCAGAAATAAAGGAGATTATTGAGATAGCTTATCGAGAAAGAGAAAAGGCTAAGAAAAATCAAAAATCATCACAGCAACAACAACCAGGAATGACTGAAACTACTAGAAAAGAAGTTACTTTACAGCCTAAGAAAGGGATTTTTCAACTCCCTTTAAAGGGTTCAGTAATTTCCAATTATGGTCAACAAAAGCAACCAGATTTAAATGCTTATGTGTTTAATTCTGGTATTGATATAAGCGCTCCTTTGGGTGAGCCTGTTCGAGCTGCCACTTTTGGAACTGTTATTTATATTGGTAATGTCAAAGGTTATGGAGATATCATAATTTTAGACCATGGTGGGAATGTAGTCACTTTATATGCCCACCTGGCTAAGTTGTTGGTTAAATTAAATGAACAGGTATCCAAAGGGCAAATTATTGGACAGGTTGGCACCAGTGGAGGCGTTCCCACCCCACGGCTTCATTTTGAGGTTCGGGTGGAAGGGAAACCAGTAAATCCCTTCGACTGGCTATAGTTTAGGGTTTAAGATGTTTATTTTTACTGTAATTAATAAGAATTAGGGGTTGATAATATGAAACGATTAATAAAAACTATTATTATTGTTGGAATTATTATAGGTAGTTTATTTTTTATAACTCATCTAAATATTAATATAGCAGAAACTCAGGATGACAGTATTTTAAATGATCTGGAACCTTTTTTGGAAGCCTTGAGCATTGTCAGAAGCGAGTATATTGAAAAAGACATTCCTATAACCAAGTTAGTAGAAGGGGCTATTAAGGGGATGGTATTAGAGTTAGATGATCCCTATTCGCGGTACCTGGACCCAATAAGTTTTCAACGTGAACAGGAGAATATTTTTATGGGTCATTTTGATGGATTAGGTATTACAGTAACCATTGTAGAGGAACAATTAACCGTAATTTCCCCCATTGAGGATACTCCTGCTTATCATGCTGGCATTAAAGCTAATGACAAGATTATGAAAATCGATGGGGAATCAACCAAAGGTATTACTTTAGATGAAGCAGTTAATATTTTACGGGGAGAAAAGGGGACGCCGGTTACCCTTACCATTAAGAGAGAAAATGTAGAAGATTTATTAGAATTTACCATTATAAGAGATACCATTATTATAGAGGCTGTTAAAGAAAAATTGTTAGAGGAAGAACAATTTGGCTATATTCGAATTTCTACTTTTAATGCTAATACTGCACCAGAATTAAAGGAAGTTTTAAATAATTTTAAAGAAATACCATTAGAGGGAATAATATTAGATTTAAGAAATAATCCTGGTGGGCTCTTAGAATCAGCAATAGAGGTAGCCAGTCAGTTTATTAAAGAAGGCGATATTGTTCAGATTAAAGGTAGAAATGATTTAACCAGGAGTTATAAATCTTATGGCCATAAATATCCAGATTGGCCATTGGTAGTATTAATTAATAAGGGAAGTGCCAGTGCTTCGGAAATTGTAGCAGGAGCAATTCAGGATTATGATCGTGGTATTATTATGGGGGAACAATCTTTTGGGAAAGGATTGGTACAACAAGTTTATCCTTTATCTAATGGTTCTGCCTTAACTATTTCTACCTCGGAATATTACACCCCAAAGGGAAGAATTATTAATAATATTGGTATCAAACCGGATATTATTATTCCTATTGAAGAAGAGCTGGAAGAAGATATACAGTTAGAAGCAGCAATTGATTTATTGCTGGAAGAAAGAATAAATGTTCACTAGATAAGAAAGATGAGAAATGGTGATGAGCCAAAAATTTTGGAATTATGGTTATTCTGTCTTACTCTCTATTATTTTATTATTGCTGATAGGAATATTTATAAGCTGGAATGGAAATGAGTATCAAAGTGAAAGTCCCACTATGGCAAACAACAAGTCTGTGGAAGAATCTCTTATAGTAAGAGATGAACAGGTAGTAGAGAAAGAAAGAATTATATTTTTGTACGACCTTATTGAACAGAAAGATAAAGAATTACAATTATTTAATCGATTTGTTGAGGAAAGAAAGAAAGAAGAGGGGAAAGCTAAGGTAGCCATTATCATCGATGATATGGGTTATCAGAAGGAAATGGCTGATCGGATTATGAATTTTAATTTTCCAGTTACTGTTTCTGTATTGCCCTTTTTACCCTATTCTCGATATGTAGCCCAGCTGGCACAGGAAAAGGGGATGACTGTATTATTACATTTACCCATGGAACCTCATAATTCAAATGTTGATCCGGGTAAAGGCGCTATCTTTTCCACCATGAGTAAGCAAGAAATTAGAGCTAAATTTTTAGCAAATTGGCAGGATGTTCCTTATATAAGTGGTGTAAGTAATCATATGGGTTCCAAAATAACAGAAAATAGAGATATAATGAAAATTATTTTAAGCGAAATCAAAGAAAAAAATTTGTTTTTTGTTGATAGCATGACCAGTCCAGATTCGGTTGGTTATCAATTAAGCAGGGAAATGGGCATCAAGACTGCCCAGCGTACTGTTTTTTTAGATAATGAGCAAGATATTGAATATATTGGTAACCAGATAAATGTTTTGAAGGAATTTGCTTTAAAATATGGGAGTGCTATTGCTATTGGACATCCTTACTGTAATACTATTGACATGTTAATGGAAGCTTATTTAACTTTTCCAGCAGAGGGCATAGAAATTGTACAATTAGAGGAATTACTGGAATAAGGGAATTTAAGCGAGATAAAAAAAGAAATATCAGAAAAATATTAAAGACCAGATGATCTAAAAAATTATAGCCCGGGAGGAAACATGGAGAATAAGGACAAAAACATCAGGGTCAGATTTGCTCCCAGCCCCACTGGATATTTGCATATTGGGGGAGCAAGAACAGCATTATTTAATTGGCTTTATGCCAGGCATTATGGCGGCACCTTTATTTTAAGGATTGAAGATACAGATACTCTGAGGTCTACTCCGGAAGCGGTAAATGCTATCTTAGATGGCTTGAGATGGCTTGGTCTGGATTGGGATGAAGGTCCAGAAAAGGGTGGCGAGTATGGTCCTTACTTTCAGATGCAGAGGCTTGACTTTTATAAACAATATGCTGCTAAACTATTAGCAAGTGGGGGAGCTTATTATTGTTATTGTAGTAGAGAAGAACTGGCCTTAAGACGCAAGAAGCAATTAGCGGAGGGTAAACCAGCAATTTATGACCGTCGCTGTCTTAATTTAAGTGAGGTTGAAAAGAAAGATTTCGAAAAAGAGGGAAGAAAACCGGCAATCCGTTTAAAGATGCCTGCTAGAAGAATAATGGTACATGATTTAATAAAAGGCGAAATGAATTTTGATTGCCAATTGCTCAGTGATTTTGTGATAGTAAAATCTGACGGGATTCCCACCTATAATTTTGCAGTAGTAGTTGATGATATTTTAATGAAAATATCACTGGTTATGCGTGGAGATGACCATATCTCCAATACTCCCAAACAGATTGTTATTTATCAAGCTTTGGGAGCAACTCTACCAGATTTTGCCCATATCCCAATGATTATGGGTCCTGATAATACTAGATTAAGTAAGCGACATGGAGCTACCTCAGTTATAGAATATCAGAGAATGGGGTTTCTGTCGGAAGCGGTGGTTAATTATATTGCTCATTTGGGTTGGTCTTCCGGAACTAATCAGGAAATTTTTAGTATCGAAGAATTGATAAATCATTTTACTTTAGAAAAAGTATCCAGACATTCAGCTATTTTTAGTATGGAGAAGCTTAATTGGTTTAATAGTGAATACTTAAAAAAGATGTCTGATGATGAGTATAAAGAGATGTTGATTCCCTATTTAGAGGAAGAGGGATTCCTAAGTACCCCTTTAAGCAGTGAACAGGATAGCTGGTTAAAAAAAGTTGTTGCACTGATGAAAAGTAGAGTGAAAAATTTCCGACAATTCTTAGCATATGGAGACTATTTTTTTACCGAAGATTTTACCATAGAAGAGAAAGCAGTCCAGATATTAGAGCAGGATGAGGTAGGGAACATCTTA
Source organism: Candidatus Oleihabitans oleiphilus (assembly GCA_018054125.1). Taxonomy (GTDB): domain Bacteria; phylum Atribacterota; class Phoenicimicrobiia; order Phoenicimicrobiales; family Stramentimicrobiaceae; genus Oleihabitans; species Oleihabitans oleiphilus. The sequence goes on from JAGPKD010000043.1 coordinate 5,618, forward strand.
GGTCAACTGGTGGAAAGGCTTAAACAGATAGACGATTGGAATGAGGAAAATATTGAGAAAGTAGTAAGGGAAGTGGCAGAAGAGTTGAATTTAAAAGGGAAGCAAATTATTCATCCGGTTCGGGTAGCACTTTCTGGTAAAACAGTAGGCCCCAGTCTATTTGCCATAATGGAGGTGCTGGGAAAAGATAAAAACATAATTCGCTTGGAAAAGTTTATCAAAAAATTAGAGAATAAAAAATAGTATTAATGGCTGAAATAAATTGTTTTTTTATCATATTTTATCATAAGGGTTTGACCTATCAGAAATATGTTGTAAAATAATAGTGTTGTTTTTATTAAAAGGGGAAATACTGAGGGATCGTCTAGTGGTAGGACACCAGACTCTGGATCTGGGAGCGGTGGTTCGACCCCACCTCCCTCAGCCATATAAAATATAAGATGGCGCAATCGAATAGTGGTTAATTCAGCTGGCTCTCAATCAGCAAACGGGGGTTCAATTCCCCCTTGCGCCACCATATCTTGTTGATAAAACAAGATAGCATTTCTTTAACTTTAAAAAGTATTTTCTTAGAGGGGTTTCAGGGGATACCTCCCCTGATAAATTATGTCAATAATTTAATCCATTTCTAATTTAACCGGATTAAAAAATAAATTATTTATTACTAGAACTTATGACTAAAAACTATATACGTAATACGCAATACTATATACTATTTTGAGGGGTTTCAGGGGAAACTTCCCCTTGAATATCTCAGAAATATAAATAATGTAAAGAAAGAGCAGGTTCCCCTGCTCTTTTTAGCATGGTAAAAAAGATAATATAAAATGGATAGATTTTAGTATCGGAATTTCAAAAAAATTTCGATACTACAAGATAATATAAATATTATTACTAAATAATTAACAATATATTTTGCTTTTAATACAGGGGTTATCAAGGGGAAGTATTCCCCTTGAATATCTTGAATACAATGATAAATACCAAAGTAATAAAAATAAATCCAAATCAGATCGACTTAGAAAAATTAAAAGAAGCTGGTCAAGCAATTAGGGATGGGAAACTGGTTGCTTTCCCAACCGAAACTGTATATGGATTAGGTGCTGATGCCTTAAATGTTAATGCGGTTTTGAAAATATTTCAAGCCAAAAATAGACCTTTTCAGGACCCCCTAATTGTCCATGTTAGCACTTGGGAAGAGGTTATAGATTTAGTTGAAGATTTTCCGGAGATTGCCAGAACTTTAGGCCAATTATTCTGGCCAGGACCATTAACTATGGTTATGAAGAAGAGTAAAATAATTCCAGATGTGGTGACCTCTGGATTGGATACTGTAGCCATTCGTATACCTGATCATCAGGTTGCCCTGGGGTTAATTAGAGAAGCTAAGAGGCCTATTGCTGCTCCCAGTGCTAATATATTCAGTCGCACCAGTCCTACCAAGGCACAACATGTTATAGCGGATTTGAAGGGAAGGGTAGCAATAATTATTGATGGTGGGGAGACTATGGTAGGAGTTGAATCTACCGTATTGGATGTTACTGAATTCCCTTTGAAAATACTACGTCTGGGTGGAGTTACTTTTGAAAGATTAAAAGAAGTAAATCCAGATATTATTATAGCTACTGAAAGTAGAACTATAAAAAAGTCACCGGGGATGTTTGATAAACATTATGCTCCCCAAGCTAAATTAATATTGGTAGATAATGAAAAAGAAGGAATGACCCAAAAAATATGGGAACTTGCTTTACAGTATAAAAATAATGGTAATAAGGTAGGAATAATCGCCAGCAAGGAAAATTCAGCAAAATACCCTGGTTTTTTAGTTAAAATTATTGGTGAGTCGCAAGACCTAGAAGCTTGTGCTCATAATTTATATGCCCAGTTAAGAGCCTTAGATGAGCAAAAGTGTCAAGTAATAATATCTGAAAATTTTGAAAACAGGGGACTGGGAAGGGCTATCATGGATAGACTACGCAGAGCGGCAGGATAGAGGCCCTTGATTGGTAAAAAAAATTGGAATATGTTATAATGATTTAGCTTAGAAGGTCAATTAGATGTCAGAGAAGGATAGAGAAAAATATCAGATTGTTACTGTAAATCGTAGAGCAAGGCATGATTATCATATCTTAGAAACTTATGAAGCTGGTCTTGTTTTAAAAGGGACTGAAGTTAAATCAATTAGAAATAATCAGGTTAGTATCAAGGAAAGTTATGCCCAGTTTAGGGGCAATGAATTGTATATTATTAATATGCATATTGCTCCCTATCAGTTTGGAAATAGATTTAACCTGGAACCAAAAAGAGATCGAAAGCTGCTTTTGAATAGTAGGGAACTGGCTAAGATAAAAGGTCAGATTGATACTAAAGGAGTAACAATAGTTCCCTTGCAATTATATTTTAAAAATGGTTATGCCAAATTAGAGATTGCCCTGGCAAAAGGTAAAAAGCTTTACGATAAAAGAAGGGAAATAACCCAGAAAACAATACAGAGAGAAGCAGAGAGGGAATTAAAAAATAAAATATGGGGGCGATAGGTATCGACAGGGAAGACAGAGGTAAGAGATGCGAGCCGAGGTTCCTGGTCCTCGTAAAACACTGGGAAAAACAATAATTGCCAACAATAACGAATTGGCATTAGCAGCTTAATATAGGCTGCTCATCTGTAAGAAGCCTTGCCGGTAAGCTTTTTGCAGGTGTAATATGTTACCGGCTATCTGTATCAACTGCTCCGATTGATATAGAGAAAAATTAGGAGCTAGTGTTACTTAAATCCAGTCTAGGGGAGTTAAGTAATGCGAAAAGAAAAACATAGACTACGCTCGTAGTATTTCTTACTAACGATTCTCTGGACGCGAGTTCGATTCTCGCCGCCTCCACCATTCTAAAATACCCGAATAGTCAATCGGGTTTTTATTTTAGATTTTCTTAACTAAAATTAAAAACCAAAGTAGATTGATTTCCTACACTTATTACCTAATATTGAAGAGTGATTGATTAATCTAGATAAATCTGATATAAAATATACAGAGATAATTTATCAAAGAACATAATAAATATTGAGCTTAATACTAATTCAGGGGTTTTCAAGTTAGAAGGATTTCTCTTGGATATCTTGAATATATTAGCTAAATTAAGAAGTAGGAACACAGATATTGGATTTAATAAAAGATAGACAGAGTAAGTTTTTAATTGGTTTTTTTATTGGCATAATATTATTTTACTTTATTGCCAATAAGCTTAGTTTGATTTTAATATATTTTATGTTAGCTTTATTTTTAGCCTATTTTTTTGGTCCTTTGCACACTTTTCTAATAAAGAAAGGTGTAAAAAAATCTTTATCGGTGTTACTAATTTTAGCTATAATTATAGCTTTTGCCACCTTAGTGATATTTATTATCATCCCCAAGACTATTAATGAATTCAATCAATTGTATCGAGAGATTCCTGATATACTATCCAGTTATCAAAATATACTTCTTTCCTTGGAACCCTTGTTTGACAGGATTGCCGATTCAGAAAACCTGGAAACATTTCTGCAAGATATTTTTTCAGAATTACAAAAGGGGCTATTATCCTTTTCTAAGACTGCTATATTTACCTTATCTTCTTTTGTTACCAAATTTGGTTTTGGAGTGATTATTGTACCTCTTATTCTTTACTATCTTTTGATGGACATGGAGCTATTCAAGGAAAACCTGTTAATATTTGTACCACCTGACCATAAGAAAGAATTTCGTGAGGTGGTGATGGAAATTGATCAAATTTTGAGTAATTTTATCCGTGGGCGTCTTATAGTCTGTTTTATTGTAGGAGCTTTAATTGCCATTGGTCTTTTTCTGCTAAAAGTAAAATTCTATCTAATCATTGGCTTGGTATCAGGTATCTTAAATTTAATTCCCTATTTCGGTCCTATTGTAGGATGGGCTTTGTCTTTATTTTTTGTACTGGGGAAGCCATGGTCTGTTATTGTCCTGGTTACTCTTTTGTTTGTGGGGGTAAACCAGCTGGAAGCACTATGGTTAAATCCCAAGATATTGGGTAAAGAATTAGGATTACATCCCCTGACCATTATTTTTTCGATATTAATATTTGGTGGTCTGCTAGGTTTTTTAGGGGTATTGTTTGCCATACCGCTTACTGCTACTATAAAAGTAATAATGAATAGATATTTAATCCAGGAGGATAGAAAAATAAGTTAATGAGAAAAATTGATGCTGGTATCTTGGCCATTTTATTTCTTCTTTTAACATTAATTATACCATTTATACCATATGAACTATGCCTGGCAGAGCAAAATGATGTTCAAATAAAATTAGATGGCAATATTTTAGATACTAATGTGCCACCAGTTTTGATAAATGGTCAAATATACCTTCCCGCAAGAGATATTGTAGAGTCCTTGGGGGGCAGGATAACCTGGTTTCCAGCCTTGAAATTGCTGAATCTTTATTTGGGTAATAGAGAGGTTAGTTTAGTAATAGATGTTCCAGAAGCAGAAGTTAATAAAGAGAAAATACCTTTGGAAAATTCCCCGACTATTGTAGAAAATAGAGTAATGATTCCCTTAGAGGTAGTCCGATTATTAACTGGGGTAGAAGCTGAGGAGGAGAAAAGTAGTCAAGAAATAAAAATTACCAGTCAAAAGCCAATGGTGACCGCTATTAGACACTACATGCACCCAGATAAGACCCGGATAGTTATTGATGTATCTGAGAAGAGCCCTTATCAAGTTTTTACCTTGACTGATCCTGACCGAATTGTAGTTGATGTAGAGGCCTCTCTTAGCCAGCTTTCTGAAGAACAAAAAGAAATTCAACTGGAAGATTTATTGGTCAGCAGAGTAAGGATGGGGCAGTTTACCCAGGATACTGTTCGTATAGTAATGGACCTTAAAGAAAAGTATGAATTTCAGGCTTTTAGTTTGTCTTCACCAGATCGTATAGTGGTAGATATCTTTA
>JAGPKD010000044.1 GCA_018054125.1 Candidatus Oleihabitans oleiphilus
GACTTACTATCTCCTTCTGTTTCAATTGTTATCGAAGCTAATATTTAGTAATAATATTCTCTTCTATATTATATAATTAATATTATATATTATAATATTTAAGTGTATATCTAAGAATATCGAAAATTTTAAAAAATTCGATACTTAAAATAAATAAGGAACCATGGCAGTGAGATTGTCAGAAATTTTTTTTAAGAAAAGCTAATACAGAAAAATGAAGAATAGCTCGATTATACTTCTCTAAAACCTTTACAATCTTACACTATCTGAATATAATATCATAAATAAAAAATATATTCAAATTTATTTTAAAGTCAGGCTTTTTCTTTCTTGTTATTATATTAACAATAATTATTATTAAAATTATTCTCTTTAAAAAATGACTCAGCAATCTTTTTATCTTTTTTAATTTGCTCTCTTAAATTTTCTACATCGGTAAATTTTTTCTCATCTCTAATCTTTTTAAGCAGAGATATAGAAATATTTCTATTATAGATATCCCCCCCAAAATCAAAAATATTTACCTCCACAGAAGTATCAGAAGAAACTCCCCTACCTATTTTGTGTTCAAAAGTAGGTTTAATGCCAATATTTACTAATCCCTTATATGTTTGTTTTTTAATCGTTATTAAAGCAATATAGACCCCATTTTGAGGTAACATTTTTTCGGCAGGAACTTCAATATTAGCTGTGGGAAAAGAAAGAATCTTTTCCCCCCTTTTATCACCATGAATTACCTTGCCATTAATTTGATAAAAATATCCTAATAATTGATTAGCTTTTACAATATCACCCTTTTTCAGTTGTTCTTTAATAGCAGTACTACTAATTATTTGTTCACCATTAATTTTTACTGGTTCTAAAACATAACACTTAAAATTATATCTTTGACTTGCTCTTTTAATAAGATTTATATCACCCTTTTTTTGATAACCAAAATGATAGTTATAACCGACAAAAACTGCACCCATATGAAATTGGTCTAATAATATTTTCTTAATAAAATCTTCAGCACTTATTTTTTGAAATTCATAAGTAAAATTTATAACAATAATTTGTTGAACACCTAGATATTTAATACGACTTAACTTTTCTGGCAATGTGGTTAGAAAGGCTAAATTATTTGAATGATTTACTATTGTTTGGGGATGCGGAGTTAATAAAAGAGCGGTGCTCAAGGCTTGTTCAGTCTTTGCTTGGGCAACACAATATTTTAATAAAGCTTGATGACCTAAATGAACCCCATCAAAAAACCCTAAGGCAATGTAGGAAGGTAATTTTTCTTTATTTTGAGAGTTTTTTTTAAAATAATATTTATATTGTAAAGTTTTCATATCAATTTTTTCCACTACCTGCTGTATCTTTAATTAAAGCAATACTTTATCACCGTTTTCTTAAGCTTCTCTCTTTGAGGGAGAGGAAAGGAGGCAGTTTAAAATTAAGGTTTCATATTGTCTTTGAAATTTCTTTTAAATTCTGAGGATCTAAAATATACTTACTTTGTTCTTCAAACGGCAATTTTAGAAAATCATCTAATTTAATAGCTTGATTAACAGATATTTTACCAATATGGGTTCTTCTTAAATGAGACAGATAAGCTCCCCACCCTAAATATTCACCAATATCATGTGCTATAGTTCTAACGTAGGTCCCTTTGGAGCATCTAACTTGAAAAGTAATGCTGGGATATCGGTCAAATTTTACCCGAAGCAGATTCAATTGAAATATTTTTACCTTTCGCGGCGTTAATTCGATCTTTATTCCTTTTCTAGCCAGTTGATATAGCTTTTGCCCTTGGCTCTTTTTTGCTGAAAACATCGGTGGAATTTGACTAATTTCCCCTCGATATTTTTTAAAAACATCTTCGATTTCTTCTAATTTGAGTTGATTCGGTTTAATAGGATTTACTTTAATTACTTTGCCAGTTAAATCCTGAGTGTCGGTAGCAATACCAAGTATCATAGTCCCTATGTATGTTTTATCTAAATCTAATAAATAACCAGCTATCTTAGTGGCATGATTCAAACAAATAATAAGTAATCCAGTAGCAAAAGGATCTAATGTTCCAGTATGCCCCGCTTTATTTAAATTCATATTTTTCTTAATTTTAAAAACAGTTTTTGCTGAAGAAATTCCTTCAGGCTTGTCAATAATCAAAATGCCGTCTTTCATATCTTATAAACCATATAATTAACATTGGTTGGTAAGAGCTTCTTTTAACTTGGCTATGACTTTTTCGGTTACCGTGTTTATATCCCCTTCTACCTGGCAACCAGCAGCATTAGGATGTCCCCCCCCACCAAATATCCGTGAAAAATGATCTACATTAAACTCACCTTTAGAGCGGAGACTTACTTTAATATTTCCATTTTTTATTTCCCTGAATAATACCGAAACCTGCACCTCTTTAATAGAAAGTATTTTATCAACAATACCTTCTGTCTCTTCTTCCTTAGCAAAAGTTTCCTCCATCATATCTCTGGTAATTACCGTCCACGATAATTTGAATTTTTTATCAACTCTCATCTTGAGCAGTGCTTCTCCTAATAATTTTAAGCCAGAAACATTATTATTATGATAAATGTAATTAGTAATGAGATGCGGATCTGCACCCGATTCTACTAAATGAAAGGCAACCTGAAAGGTTTCTGCTCTGGTATTAGCATAGTGGAAAGAACCAGTATCGGTAACAATAGCAGTATATAAGGGAATAGCTATTTGCTCATTTATTTGGCAATTCATTTCTTTACCCAGATGAAAAATAATTTCACCCACTGAGGAGGAATTTGTATCAATATAATTATAATGTCCAAAATTGGTATTACTGGGATGGTGATCAATATTAATAATAATATCGAATTGAGGTATGTTAATACTAATATCACCTATTCTATCTAAACTACTTGAATCGAGTATCACTAATACAGTCCCTGGTGATATCTTTAAAATCAAATTCTTATCCAGTTCTTGTTGCTCAACAAGACAAATAATATCATCTACCCCCGGTAAGAATTCATACATATAAGGTATTTTATCCTGGTTAACAACTCTTACCTCTTTTTTTAGTTGTTTTAACATAAAATACAAAGCTAATTCAGAACCTAAGGCATCGCCATCTAAATTTACATGGGAGCTGATAATAAAATTATGGTATTTATTAAATAAAGTGGCAATTTCAGAGAGTTGTTCACATTGCATCTTATTATTCCCAATCTTTGTCTTCTTGCTCTAATTGTTGTGCTTTTATCATAAGTTGATGTATCCCTTCCAATTCCTGGTCATAATGGAAAGAAATGTTGGGGGTAAAACGATATTTTTTAAGTTCACATGCTAATTCCGCTCTTATAAATTTAGTGGCACTAAAAAGACCTTTCATGCCCCTTTCCTGTTCTTCTTTACTTCCCAGTATAGAAATATATACTTTAGCATTATGTAAATCATTGGAGAGGGTAATTCTGGTAATTGTGACAAAGCCTATCCGGGGATCTTTAGCTTTTCTATAGATAATATGACTAATATTTCTTTTTAATAATTTTTCGAAATGTTTCTTTTTTTGTTCGGAAACCATTTTATTCCTGACCTTTAATTGTTTTCTAATTTCTAATTTAATCTATTCTAATTTATGGAAATTTGATAATCTTGTAGTTGTATGTCTGGATGTTTTTCAATATCTTTTATTATTTTGTCAATTACCTGGTCTATCAACTGGCGATCATTGCCTATCAAAGCAATACCAATTATGCTATTTTTCCATAAATTTTTTTTACCAATTTCTGAAATAGAAATATTATATTTTTTTCTTAAAGCAATTTTATAACTCTCCAGGAGACTTCTCTTATCTTTTAAAGAGTGACAATTTGGTAAATAAACAGCTAACTTACATAATCCAACTAACATCTTATTTTTCAACTTCTCTATAATTATAGAAAATGATTGTGTCATTTATTTGTAAATCATCAAAATTATTTATATTTATTCCACACTCATAACCAGCATTGACTTCTTTTACATCTTCTTTAAATCTTTTTAAAGAAAATTCCTTCCCTTCAAATATCTTATTATCTTTTCGTAATACTCGAATAAAATCTTTTGTTGCTATTTTCCCTTCAGTAACATAACATCCTGCCACAGTACCTACTTTAGGGATTTTGAATATTTCTCTCACCTGAGCTATCCCGGTAGTCACTTCTTCCAATTTTGGTTTAAGGTAACCTTTCAATGCTTCCTTAACCTCATCTATCAAATCATATATTATATTATAAGTTCTTATTTCAATCTTTTCATTCTTAGCTAATTTCTGAGCATTACTATCAATTGACACATTAAATCCAATAATTAAGGCCTTAGATGCAGAAGCAAGTATAACATCAGTTTCAGAGATAGTCCCTATTCCACTATGAATAATATTAACCTCCACTTCCTCATTGCTTAGGGTTGGCAGAATTTTTTGAATGGCATCTAAAGACCCCTGGGTATCGGCTTTTAAGATAATATTTAATTCTTTAATCTTTCCTTTTTTCATTTCTTCGAATAAATTTTCTAATGATACTATTTCTTCTTCCTTTTTTTGTTTTCGCCTTTCTTCCATTTCCCTTTCATTAATAATTATTTTAGCAAAATGATCATTAGCAACAACCTGAAACACATCTCCTGCTAAAGGTATTTTATTAAAACCAGTTATTTCTACCGGAGTAGATGGACCAGCATAGCTAAGGTGTTCACCCATATCATTCATGATACTTCTAACTTTTCCATAAGAGGTCCCAACTACAAAATAGTCTCCGATTTTCAAATGTCCATCTTGTATTAGCACAGTAGCAAGAATACCTCTTTTTTTATCTAATTTAGTTTCAAGAACAACTCCAGTAGCTGGCAGTTCTGGATTAGCCCTTAACTCTAACATTTCTGCCTGTAAGGAAATTAACTCTAATAATTCATCAATTCCCTTTTTTTGTAACGCAGATATTTCTGCAAAAAGAGTATCTCCACCCCAATCTTCTGGTACTAATTGATATTTTGCTAAATCTTTTTTTACTTTCTCAATATTAGCATTAGCCTTATCAATCTTATTTATAGCTACAATAATGGGAACATGTGCCGCTCGGGCATGATTAATAGCTTCTATAGTTTGAGGCATAACACCATCATCTGCCGCCACCACAAGTACTACAATATCGGTGGCTTTTACCCCCCGTGAACGCATGGCAGTAAAAGCTTCATGTCCAGGAGTATCTATAAAAACAAATCGATTATCCTTAAGATTTACTACATAGGCACCAATACGTTGAGTGATACCACCAACTTCTTTTTTGGTAACATTGGTCTTTCTAATAGCATCAAGAAGAGTGGTTTTACCATGATCTACATGACCAACAACAGTAATAACTGGCGATTTTATAGTTAATAGAAGATCACTTTCATTAGTTTTTTTAATCTTGAGTGATTTTTTTAGTTGATTTGATAAACTTATTTTCATATTATATTGTTTATAGATATTTTCAACAATTTGCCAGGACAATTCTCTATCAATAGATTGAATTTTATCCCATTTAGAAGCTTGCTGCATTATTTCCGAAAGTGGTATATTAAGTTGTGATGATAATTCTTTCAAACTGGGTAATTTATCCAATACCAGTACCTTTTTCTTTTCCTTTTCTACTTCTTTTTCTTTTTTTCTTTCTTCAGTTATGGCTTCCTTAATAATTTCTATTGTCTCATCATCAAGAGTACTCATATGGTTTTTAACGTTTATACCTTCTTTAATTAAAAAATCAATTAGTCCTTTGGTAGGTATTTTTAAATCCTCTGCTACTTCATATACTCTTTTCTTCATCCTCTATGACCTCCATATTACCCGGGATTATGTTACCTAGCTAGTTGATTGACCAATAATAGATAAAACTATTTTTAAAAATATTTCTAAATCTAAACTTCTATTCTTTTTCTATCGTTTTAAACTTTTCTTCCAACGTTTCTATTATCTCTCTAGTTAGTTCTACTTTTAATGCTTTTCCTAATCTCTTTTTTTTAACAGCCTCTTGCCAGCATGCTATATTATAACACAGATATGCTCCACGTCCCGATTTCTTGCCAGTTTCATCAATCTCTATTATGCCTTCCGGTGTTCTGATTATTCTTAATAATTCTTTTTTAGGCTTTTTCTCTTGACAGCCTATACAAGTACGGTAAGGAATTTTCGGATAGCTCTTCATTACTTGTTTTTCAAAACCTTTCCCATAATTAATTGTTTAGTCAATCAATATTTTGATCGATTTTGCTTAAATCGATATCTTGTCCCATATTATTCTCTTTTTTGAATTGCGATTCGCTCTTAATGTCAATCTTCCACCCGGTTAATTTAGCGGCTAATCTGGCATTTTGACCTTCTTTACCAATAGCTAATGACAACTGCTGGTCATTAACTACCACTAAAGCTCTTTTTTCTTTTTCCAATAATTTCACAAACAATACTTTTGCCGGGTTAAGAGAATTGGCAATAAATATTTTATCATCTTCATGCCATTTAATGATATCGATTTTTTCATCTTGTAGCTCGCTCATAATTGATTTAATTCTGGAACCTCTATCTCCAATACAAGAACCTATAGAATCAACCATATCATCTCTACTGGTTACTGCAATCTTAGAACGTTTTCCAGCTTCCCTAGCAATATGCTTAATTTCCACTAAACCTTCATGTATTTCCGGAACCTCTAATTCAAATAATCGTTTTAAAAGGTCAGGGTGGGTCCTGGAGAGTACAATCCTGGGTCCTTTTGATGTTTTTTTAACTTCCACCACATAAAATTTCATTCTTTTCCCTTTGCTGTAAATCTCATTTTTTACTTGTTCATTGGGTGGTAAGACTGCCTCTGTTTTTCCTAAATCTATTATAAAATTATAATGTTCCTGACGCTGAACAATCCCAGTAACAATATCTTTTACTTTATCAATATATCTTTCATATACTGCTTTTCTTTCTGCTTCTCTAATTTTCTGCACAATAACCTGTTTAGCAGTCTGGGCGGCAATGCGACCAAATTCTGTTGGTGTTATTTCAATATTAATCTCTTCCCCAATTTTAATATCCCCTTTTTTATATTGTTGGGCTTCTTCTAATTCTATTTCTGAGTACGGTTTTTTTACCTTATCCACTACTATCTTCTTGGTAAATACTTGCACTTGACCAGTATCTTTGTTTATATTTATTTCTACACTATCTTTCCCTTGAGCAAAATTTTTTTTATAAGCAGAGACAAGTGAAACTTCAATAGTATCCATTAAAACTTCTTTGGAAATACCTTTTTCTTTTTCAATTTCATCTAATACTTTTATCAAATCAATATTCATCATTATCTTCTAACCTCCTCCCCTACTTAATATGGGAAGAATGGAATATTTTTTAAAACTAATAGCTTCACAAAATAAAAGAGTGGTTTACAAACCACTCTTTTGCTGATTAACATGTTTAAAATTTTTTATATTATATCATATAATAAAAAAATAGCAAAGCAATAATTTATGGATTCTATATCAAATTTTTGACTGTATCTTTGGTCAGAAAACTGAGAACTGATCACTGAAAACCATTTTGATTTGAGGGATTTCAGGGGGCAAAGCCCCCTGATTATCTTGAGAGGAAAAAATTTCTGGAATATATTAACTAAAAACTAATCACCAAAGACTGAAAGATATAAAAATTATACTGGTTTTCCAACCATATAATTATCTTTTACTTCAATTAACTTAACCCTAATTAACTGACCTTTGGGGATATTTAGATCATAAATATGTACTTTAATATAATTATCAGTCAAGCCTGAAACAAAGCTTTTTTTATCTTGTTGTCTTTGACCTTCAACTAAAATATTTTTTTCTTTTCCTATATTCTTTAGAAAATAATCTTTACCAAGTTGTGTTGATAGATTAATTAGTTTTTTACCCCTACCCTTGATGGTATTTACATCAATTTTATCAGGCAAAAATGAGGATAGATTTAAAATTCTCTCAGAATATGGAAAAACATGAATTTTACTAAAACCAATTTTTTCAATCAGTTGCCAGGTCTTCTCAAAGGAAATATCATCCTCACCGGGAAATCCGACAATAACATCGGTAGTAATAGCAATATCAGGTATATTTTCTCTTAGATTATTTATAACTTTTTCATATTGTTCTGAACTATACTTTCTACGCATAAGAGATAATATTCTATCATCACCACTTTGTAAAGGAATATGAAGATGGTGACAAAGTTTTTGGGAGTGGGCAAAGACACTAAATAGTTCATCAGTAATATAAGGTAATTCAAGGGAACTTAAACGAATTCTTGCTAAACCGGTAACATTCTCTATTTGAGTAAGTAAATTAGCCAGATTTATTTTCTCTTGAATTAAATCGTTTCCATAGCTCCCTAAGTTTATTCCTAATAATACCACTTCTTTATATCCCTGGGAAGTTAAATATGCTATTTCAGATAATATCTTTTGGGAGGACCTGCTTCGAGCACGACCACGAAGATAGGGTATAATACAGTAACTGCAAAATTGATTACATCCATCCTGTATCTTCACTAAGCCTCTAATACGATTACTGCTACTATGATATTCACTTTCGGCATAATTAGTTATTTGTTCGGCAGATGTAACAAGAATTAATTGCTTTCCTTTGGTTAATTCTATTTGACTAATTAAATTAAATATATTTTCTTTATAATAGTTACCAACGAGAAAGGAGCTATTCTTACATCCCTGGATATCCGGAAAGCCAGACTGAATTAGACATCCAGTAACAATTATAGTTGAAAGTGGATTTAACTTAGCTGCCTTTCTAATCATCTGTTTTGATTTTCTTTCCGCTTCTGCAGTTACAGCACAGGTATTGATGATATAAATATCTGCTTTTTCCTGAAATTCAACAATCTGGTAACCATTTCTGCTAAAAGCCTCATTAAGGGTGCCAGTTTCATATTGATTTACTTTACACCCTATCGTCTTGAAGGCAACTTTCTGATTCACTCAATTCACCAATATTCATTTTTTAGTAAAGGAATCTTTTACTTTTTCAAAAAAATTCTTTTCACCAATATTATCAGTATCTTCACCCATTTCCTGAGCCAACTCATATATTAACTGTTTTGAGCGGGCATTTAGATTTTTGGGAATCTCTACTATAATCTTAACATGCTGATCCCCCCTGGTTTTAGAACCAAGTTTATAAGCACCCTTCCCACGTAATCTAAATACAGTACCACTTTGAGTCCCGGCTGGTATTTTCATCTTAACATTTCCTTCTAAGGTTGGTACTGTTGTCTCGCCACCTAAAATTGCTTTAGGTAAACTAATTTTATGTTCACAGTAAATATCTGCACCATCCCGTTTAAATATGGGGTGTTCTTTAACGTGAAGGACTATAAATAAATCACCAGGAGGACCACCATTTTCGCCAGGCTCTCCCATACCAGCAAGTCTGAGCCGATGCCCACTTTCCACCCCAGCTAATATTTTTACATTGATAGTCTTTCTTTTCTTAACTTTTCCAGTCCCCTGACAAACTCTACATGGTGTGTCAATAATTTTCCCAGTTCCTCTACATCTCGGGCAAGTTTGAATATTTATGGTCTGTCCAAAAAAACTATTCTGGGTTACTCTTATCTCACCACTCCCGTTGCAATCAGGACAATCTCTTTTTCCAGTTCCAGGCTCTGCGCCACTTCCCTGACAATTATCGCAAGTTTGCCAAACTGGTATTTCTACCTTTTTCTCAGCTCCAAAGGCTGCTTCTTCCAAGGTTATTTCTAAATTATATTTTAAATTAGCTCCTTTTTTCGCTCTTTCTTGACGGTAAGATCTTCTAGTTCGAGTACCACCGCCAAAAAATGACTCAAAAATATCACTGAAACTGCCAAAATCCTCCATTCCTTCTCCATAAAAGTTTTTGAAGTCAAATCCAGCACCGAAATCAGAAGTATCAGCAGTCCCATACTGGTCATATTTTGCTCTTTTTTCTGGATTACTCAAAATAGCATATGCTTCCCCTATTTCTTTAAATTTTTTCTCTGCTTCTTCCTTATTATTAGGATTCGCATCTGGATGATATTTCAAAGCTAATTTACGATATGCTTTTTTTATTTCTTCTTGACTGGCATCTTTATTGATTCCCAGTATTTGATAATAATCTTTGCTGGCCAAAGTCATAAAACCTCTTTAATAAAATTAAGTTTATATAAGTTTATCTTGCAGAATTTGTAGAAATTATAGAATTTATACTCTATTTTAAATCTACTTAGCATATATTAACATATATTGTTCCTTATTTAAAAAGAAAATAATAATTTTATCATTCTCACTAAGCAATAAGAATATATTACCTAGTATTACCTTTTCTATCTTATCTTTTAAAATCTTTTATAACAAATCAATCCCTTATCTTGAGGTATAGGAATTATTGAAATTCCTATACCTCAAGAT
>JAGPKD010000045.1 GCA_018054125.1 Candidatus Oleihabitans oleiphilus
GCCCTTAACTGCCCAGGTCATGGAGATGATGCAGACCCTCATGGCGGAAGGAAAAACTGAACTGGATCATGCTGGGCTGGCTCTCTTCTATGAGAAAATGAATGGGGTTTCCTTAAAGAAGGAGTAGCAGTAAGAAAGAGAAAGGGGGTGAGCTATTAGTAGAAATTGATTAAAAGTAAGTTTGTTTTAGCTAGGAAGAGAAACTTGTTATTTTGAAAAAAATATTTAGGGAGGTAATACAATGAAAAAATCAATTAGATATATCTTTTTAGTAACTATCTTAAGCTTTCTGATTATACTAACTTTGGGACCGGGAGTTTTGGCTCAAGGTGAGAAATTATGGCCAAAAGGTGCACCAGTGGTAACAGTTGGGTTTGGTGCAGGTGGGGGGACCGATACTGCAGTTAGACCTATTATAAGTAAAATAGAAGAATATCTGGGAGAGACCATAAATGTAGTCAATATGGACGGCGCCTCCAGTGCGGTAGCCGCAGAACATGTTCTTTCCCTTCCTGCTGATGGATACAATATGTTTGCCACCGGTTCTGGTCCTATTTCCGGTTTTCGGGTAATGGGAACCAGTAATACCAGCTGGAGGGATTGGATTGGATGGCATCCCTTTAATGGCCCAGCTGCTTTATTAGTTAAAAGTGATTCTTCTATAAAGACATTCGATGAAGCAATGAAAGCAATCAAAGAGCAGGATTTAAATTTTGGCATTTCGGGATTTGGGGTAGGACCTCATGTTCTGGTGGAAGCAATATTTCAAATTGCAGGCATTCCTTCTCCCAATTATGTAACTGCTGGTTCCTGCCGTAATGCTGCCGTCGCTTTGTATGCCGGAGAAGTAGATATAGCCATGTGTACTTTTTCTTCTGCAGTTGATTTTGTGAAAGCCGACCAATTAAGAGCCTTAGCTGTTACTACTGCTGAACCTTATCCCGTTGATGATATTATTATCCCTTCTATTACTGATTTACTGGCAGGCAGTGAAAATGTCCCATTACTTTCTGAAACCTGGCCTATTTTAATGAGAAGAGAAAGTCCACCAAATATTATTGAAAAATTGACAGAAGCTTTCTTATGGGCCATTGAACAACCAGATATTAAGGAATTTGCGGAAACAAAAGCACTCAATGTGGTAGGTTACTATGGTGAAGAGGCAGATAAATTCTTGTCCTTCTCTGAATCAGGTTATTCCTGGGCTCTTTACAACAGTGGTTTAGCTGAAAAGTCACCTGCGGAATTTGGTATTCCTACCTTAGATGAATGGGATTGGGAAAAGGAGAAAAACTTCTAAGATAAGAATTCTTGCCTCTTGAAGAGAAGGGGTTTGCAAAAAAGACCCCTTCTCGTTTTTGTTTATTTTTATCAGTGGTGGTATATGAAATGGAAAAAACGGATAAAATGGCTGTTGCCGATCTCATTATGGGAATATTTCTTATTATCTTCGGGGGATTCGTCATTCTGTCTTCCTTGAATATGAAGATTTATAAGACATTTTTGGATGCACCTGGATTCTTCCCTTTCATTCTGGGGATTATTTTTGTTGTTTTAGGAAGTATAATGGTTTTATCATCTTTAAGAAGAAAAGGCTATGAGCAGATGAAATCAGGCTTGAAGAATTTTAAACTCACCTCTCTCTTTAAAAGTATTAAGTTGAAAAGGGTAATGACTTTAATTACCTTCATGATTATCTATATTTTTGTGCTAATTGATAGAATTAATTTTACTTTAGCAACAGCTTTATATCTATTTTTTACTCTTTACTATTTAAAATCAGCAAGTCTTATGAAAATAATCATTATTTCTGTTACTACTTCCTTACTAATTAGTGCTTTTTTTACCAGGTTTTTTCATATACCGCTGCCCTAATTTTTGTTAAAGGAAATTTATTACTAAATTAAAACAGAGGAGTATAAAGAATAGAATGCTTGATTCATTTTTACACCAGGCAAGCTTGTTTTTCCATGTTTTTGCTGCCCAATTATATTTAGAAAATATTTTAATTGTAGCTGGTGCTACTTTTTTGGGTATTATTGTAGGAGCAATTCCGGGTTTAACTGCAACCATGGCATTAGCACTACTTATAAATTTAAGTTATGGCATGCAATTTGATCTGGCTATCTCCTTTCTATTAGGAGTCTATGTCGGAGCTATAATGGGGGGTTGTTATTCAGCGATTATGATCAATATTCCTGGTACCCCAGCAGCAGCTGCAACAGCCCTAGACGGGTTCCTCCTGGCAAAACGAGGGGAAGGAGGATTGGCCATTGGTACTGGTGTCATTACTTCTTTTTTCGGTATGCTGATAAGTATAGCCTGTCTTATTTTTTTCACCCCTTTTGTCTATAAAATTGCCTTAAAATTTGGTCAGTGGGAATATTTTCTGCTTGCTGTATTTGGCGTTATGATCTGTGGTAATCTATCTACCGGGAAAGATCCTGTAAAAGGATGGGTGGTTGGATTTTTGGGATTTTTTACTGCTATGATTGGTCTGGATAAGGTTTATGCCTATCCCAGATTTACTTTTGGGCTATTGCAATTGAAAGGTGGCATATCTCTTATTCCGGCATTAATTGGCGTTTTTGGTATTTCCGAAGTTCTAATTGTGTTAGAAGAAGAGGTTCCTTATAAAATTCTTGGTAAGATTACTCGAATAATACCCAGCTGGAAGACTATTCGAACACTCATTCCTACCTCGATTCGTTCCGGACTCATTGGTGTAGGAATTGGTGCCGTACCTGGAGCAGGAGAAGATGTCGCTGCCTGGGTAGCCTACGATACAGCAAAAAGAAACTCTAAACAGGGAGATAAGTTTGGGAGTGGTGTTCTGGAGGGCGTTGCTGCTGCAGAAACTGCCAACAATGCCTGTATAGGTGGAGCAATGATTCCTCTTCTGACCTTAGCAGTGCCGGGAAGTCCACCTGCTGCAATGTTTTTAGCGGCAATCTGGCTTCACGGAGTGCAACCCGGACCAATGTTACCCATTGAACATCCTACATTCCTTTATGAGATTGCCATTACCCTTTTAATAGCTACCTGTTTTATGCTAATAGAGGGGTTGATTATTGCCAGGCCCATAGCTTCTCTATTAAAGCTCAGACGGGAAATTCTAATGCCTCTGATACTTCCTTTAACAGTGATTGGTGCCTATGCTGGTGGGGTAAGAGTGTTTGATATCAAAGTAACTTTCTTCTTCGGGGTTTTAGGCTATATACTTCGCAAACTTGATTATCCTATGGCCCCACTGGTTTTGGGAATTATCTTAGGTCCTCTGGCTGATATTAGTTTCCGTCAGGCGCTCATGCAGAGCCGGGGAAGTTTGATACCTTTATTAAAAAGACCACTGGGGCTTGTTTTGCTGGCTGCAACTGTTTTAATTGCTTACAGTGGTATCCGTAGAACAATTGAATATACTAGAGAACATAGTAAACTGGAAAGCTGATAATAAATATATACCTGAAAAAGAGGAGATTATTTATGAGATTAGATAATAAAACTGCTATTATTACTGGTGCAGCAGGAGGAATTGGCTCGGCTATCTCCTTGCGCTTTGCCCTGGAGGGAGCATCAGTATATCTATGTGATTTGGAAAATACCAGTGGCAAGGAACTGGAGAAAAGAATTTTACAATCAGGGGGAAAAGCAATATTTTTTCCCATGGATGTGACCTTAGAAAGTGATTGGCAGAAATTAATGTCTCAATTAATAGAATCACATCAGAAATTAGATATTTTGATAAATAATGCCGGCATTAATATCCGAAAACCAATAGAGGAGATGGAGGTGGAGGAATGGGATACCATGATGCGGGTAAATGTCAGGAGTGTTTTTCTGGGGATTAAACATACTTTACCGCTAATGCGGAGACAGAAGAGCGGAAGTATTATTAATATGTCTTCCATCTGCGGGTTAGTGGGACATAAATATACACCTGAGGCTTATACGGCTTCTAAGGGAGCTGTTACCCTTTTAACGAAATCTACTGCGGTGAGATATGCTAAAGACGGAGTTAGAGTTAATTCTCTTCATCCCAGTACCGTAAGGACTGCTTTAGTTAATAAGATGTTATCAGATCCGGAAAGAAGGAAAGAAAGACTGGAAGAGATACCCTTAGGTAGGTTAGCCACAGTTGACGATGTAATGAATGCTGCTCTTTTTCTGGCCTGTGATGAATCTTCGTTTCTCACCGGAGTTTCCTTACCGGTTGATGGAGGTTTAACCGCCTACTAAATTTTCCAGAAATGGAATCTATTATTACCTTCTATTACTACAATTATGTCTTTCTGTAGTTAAGGTATTGGTAACTAACTTTATCTCTGATTCTAATTTTTCTTCTACTTATCCTCTAATGACTATGTTAGCATTGACCATCTGAATTATGTTATAATAAAAATCAATTTAAAGGTATATCTTTCTATAAAAAATAGGAAAGGGGTTATCGGGAGAAATGCAATTAAAAATGGAAGAAAGACGAAAAGAAGTTGATGATGTTTTCAGCTTTATTTTTCAACCCCAAGAAGTAATTTCCTGGCAGGCTGGACAATATCTACTTTATAAAATTCCTCATGAACATCCAGATGAGAGAGGAGATACCCGGATTTTTACCATATCTTCTCCTCCCTATCAAAAAAAGATTATGCTAACCACCCGTTATTTATTTGAGGAAAGTAGCTCTTTTAAAAAAGCCCTTTTTGCTAAAAAGGTAGGGGATATGGTGGAAGCTATTAAAATAGGAGGGGAATTTACCGTCAATAAAGAGGACAAAAAATTGGTTTTTATAGCTGGTGGTATAGGCATCACTCCCTATCATGCTCTACTTTTGGAATTGGAAGAGAGAAGGGAAGAAAAAGACATTATTTTGATTTATAGTAATAGAGAGGTAAATAATATTGTTTTTAAAGACACCATAGATCGATTAGCAAAAGAGTATCATACGCTAAAGGTTAATTATATATTTTCTCCTCAACGGTGTGACCAGGAATTAATTAAACAAACAGTTCCGGATATCCTAAAGCGAATTTTCTATCTATCTGGTCCTATGGCAATGGTTAAAGGAGTAGAAGAGGCTCTCCGACAACTTAATGTTCCCCAGGAAAATATCAAAAAAGATTATTTTCCTGGAATTAAAGAATAAGAAAAAGATTATTCTGATATGAGTTATCTCCTATGAATATGAATAAAATAGCTGAAGAAAAGAGAATAAAGGTTATTGATCTGGGATTAATTGATTATGAAGAAGCATTAGTAATTCAGGAAAAATTGTTACAGTTAAGACGAGAAGAGCGTGCCGATGATACCTTACTTATTCTGGAACATAAACCGGTAATTACTATAGGTAAGAGAGGAAATGAAAATAATATTTTAGCTCCTAAAGAGTTTTTAGCAGAAAAAGGGGTGAAGATATGCCCTATAGGTCGTGGTGGTGATGTAACCTATCATGGTCCTGGGCAGATTGTGGGCTATCCTATTATGCGCTTTTTGAATCATGTTTCTGGAGTGAGAGAGCTGGTACGGAGTCTGGAAGAGGTTTTTATTCAATTATTGGAAGAGGATTTCCAGATTAAGGCTGGCCGTGATTCCGAGCATCCGGGAGTCTGGGTGGGAAATGATAAGATAACTGCTATCGGTCTTTTGATTCGATCCGGCATCACCATGCACGGTTTTGCCTTTAATGTCAATACCGATTTAGCTGCCTTTAACTGGATTTTATCCTGTGGTATTATTGGTAAAGGCGTTACTTCATTACAAAAGTTGACTGGTAAAGAACAAGATATAGAATTACTTAAAAGAAAAGTTGTGCAATACTTTGGGCAGGTTTTCCATCTTGAGACTTGCTGGGCAGACCGGCAGGAATTTAAAAATTCACTGGGATGGTGATTATGGATATAAAAAAACCAGAATGGTTAAGAATAAAATATCGTCATAATAGTGAGATCGAACAGGTTGTTTCTTTATTAAATCGTTTAGCACTGCATACTGTCTGTCAGGAAGCTAAGTGCCCCAACCTCCTGGAATGTTTTGCTAAAAAGACTGCCACCTTTATGATTTTGGGTAAGAACTGTACCCGAAATTGTACCTTTTGCAATGTCCATAAAGGAGAACCTGAACCGGTGGATATTCAGGAAGCGGAACATATAGTAGAGGCTGTCCAAGAGTTAGGTTTGAGTTATGTAGTTATAACTTCAGTAACTCGTGATGACTTACCGGATGGGGGAGCATTTCAATTTATTAAGGTTATCCGGAAGTTACACCAATGTTATCCTGAATTATTGATAGAGGTACTCATTCCTGATTTTGCCGGAAATCAAGAAGCCCTGACTGAAGTAGTTGAGGCCAGGCCTGAGGTTTTGAATCATAATGTGGAAACAGTTCCCCGATTATATCCTGAAGTCAGGCCTTTGGCTGATTATCAGCGTTCTTTATTGGTTTTAAAAAAAGCTAAAGAAATTAACCCGAAAATGATTACCAAATCAGGGATGATGGTTGGTTTAGGAGAAAAAGAAGAGGAAGTAATACAGCTTTTCCATGATTTAAGAGCAGTAGATTGTGATATGCTGACCATAGGACAGTATTTAGCACCATCGCCTTTACATCACCCCATGGTAGAATATGTTCATCCAGAAAAATTTGCTTTCTATCAGAAAAAGGCTTATCAATTAGGTTTTAAGGGTGTCGCTTCGGCACCTCTGGTTCGCAGTTCGCACGGAGCCAGAGAATTATATCTTACCTCTTACTGAAATTTGAAATATTGGCTTTTTGCATTTCATTTAAAGAATCGGAATTTAAAAAAATTTGATAATGGTGAAAAAATCCGCTCTTAAATATGGAATAGTAATACACTAAAATACTTACCCTCAATCTCACCTTCTACTTCAAAGGAGAGTGAGAGTAATGATGACCAAATATTCCTTTATGGATACTTCAGGGAATTTCAAGAGTAAGGATTTCCCTTGCCTATCGGAATTTCATAAGAAATTTCGATATTATAAGATGAATTATTAAGACAAAATGTCATTGCGAGCCTGCCTCTTGCCTCTTAACACCAGTTAAGGGGCAAGGGGCAGAGCGTGGCAATCTCATACTATTATTGCCCACATTTTCTGTCTGATAACTGATAACTTTTTTATAATTCTGTGGGTATAAATGAATGAGATTGCTTCGTCGCTTCGCTCCTCGCAATGACAAAATGGTATATCGTATAACGTATAAAGTATAACGTATACCGAATTTTGTGTTATGTCTATTATCTAATGAAACCGCATTCAGTAATGCTCACCAACATATCCCTCTCCCTTAGAAGGGAGAGGTAAGGTGAGGGTGATAATATTACCTTAAGGTTAATTAGGATTCTCAAGGGGAAGGATTCCCCTCGAACATCTTGTTGTAAAACAAGATAGCATTTTTTAAAAGGAATTTTTCTTTATTTTTTAACTAACATTTAAACTATATACTGAATACTAGATACTTAATACTAATAAGAGTTGTTAGTTGTGTTATAATTTTATAGATAATTTTTTCATTCTAATGACAAAGGAAGTTTTCTGAAATGGCTACCAATTTTCCTGAGTTTGAAAATAGCGGGATTGTGGTTATTGGTGCTGCCAATATTGATATAAAAGGAAAGCCTAAAAATGCAATTCAATGGGGCACTTCTAATCCAGGGGATATTCGAGTCAGTCACGGAGGGGTAGCAAGAAATATTGCTCATTATTTAGGATTACTTAATATCCCAGTAACTTTTTTAGGTGCGGTGGGTGATGACGAGGAAGGTCGAGAGATATTGGAAAAGTTAAGAAATGCCCATGTTCAGGTTAAAGAGGTAATTCTTTCTAAGAAGGACCCTACTGGAAAATATCTTGCTATTCTAGATGAAAAGGGAGAAATGCAACTGGCAGTTAGCGATACTGTAATTATGAAGAGAGTAACTCCTCGTTATCTTATTGCTAAAGCTGGAATTATCATGAAAAATCGTTTTGTTGTTATTGATACTAACCTCACCACGCAGGCTATTCACAATATAGCTTCTTTATGTAGCAGGGAAAAAATTCCTTTGATTGCAGACCCGGTTTCAGTGGTAAAAAGCAGAAAATTATTGGGTATTTTGCCCAAAATTCATTTTTTGACCCCTAACATTAGCGAACTAAGTGCCCTGGCTGGTATTGCCATTAAGAACTCTGCTGAACGCCAGCGAGCTGTTGAGCAGTTAATGAAAAAAGGTGTTAAGAATATTATTTTAACCAATAGTGCCCAGGGGGTTTATATCTTTTCAGAGCATTCTCCAGAGGGAGAATTTATCAATACCTGGCGGAGAAAAATAGTGGATAGTACTGGTGGCGGTGACGCCCTGGTGGCCGGCATGGTATATGGATTGTATCATAATTATCAACTTTACCAGGCAGTTCAAATAGGACTCCTTATCTCTTCTTTAGCAGTAACCTCACCAGATTCGGTATATTCTCAGATAGATGAGATGATGATTAAGAAACAGATAGTAAGGATGTTTAAGATTTTATGAGCAAGGACTATTTTGAAATTTCGGAAGAAATTAGAACAGCGATTGGCGAAGGAAGGAAAGGTAAACCGGTAGTAGCATTAGAATCTAATCTCATTACTCATGGTTTACCATTTCCGGACAACATTACTACCGCCTTAAATATGGAGAAGAACATTCGGGAGGAAGGAACCATTCCCGCTACTATTGCTGTTTTAAATGGTAAGATAAAGGTTGGTTTGAGTCATGATGAAATAGAAAGGCTTGCTCATTCCCAAAACACGGTCAAAGCAAGCCGAAGAGATTTATCTACTCTTCTTAGCAAAGGTATGAATGGTGGTACCACGGTAGCTTTAACTATGTGGATAGCTCATCGTTGCCAGATTATTTTTTTTGCGACCGGAGGTATTGGAGGAGTTCACTACAACTATAATGGACTGCATTCCATGGACATTTCTGCCGATTTAAGCGAACTGGCCAGAACCCCAGTGGCAGTAATCTGTTCGGGAATAAAAGCGATCTTAGATATACCTCGCACAGTAGAATACTTAGAGACGATGGGTGTTCCAGTATTAGGTTATCAGACTGAGGAACTGCCCGCATTTTACAGTCAATCCAGCCACCTGAAGGTTGATTACCGGTTAAAAGATGCCCGGGAGGCTGCTGAGGTTGTTCGGACTCATTTACAATTAAAATTAGGGAACGGTTTGCTGATTACTAACCCAGTGCCCACTGAATTTGCGCTAAGTAAGAAGAAGGTAGACCATTGGATAGAGCAGGCTCGAGAATTAGCTCTTAAAGAAAATATTAAAGGAAAGCAGGTTACTCCCTTTTTACTAAATAAAATAAAGGAACTAAGTGAGGGGAGAAGCCTGAAGGCTAATATAGAACTATTAAAACATAATGCCCGCATCGCTGCCCAGATTGCATTAGCCTATCAGGAAATAATTTCCTCAGCCTCTGAACGCTGAACGATTACCAATTTGAAGGCACTTCACCCTCACCCCCACCCTTCTTTCAATTAATTTTGCCGGTAGAAGTGGATGAGATTGACAAAATTGTATACCGTATTACGTATAACGTATATCGTTTAAATACAGTTGCTAGTCGGAAGTTATTTTAGGGGTTGTCAAGGGGAATCCTTCCCCTTGAATATCAGAATTTCCAAGAAATTCTGATAATATTAAAATTGTAAAGATAAAAAAAGACCCCATATCGAATACATAATAATTAAAGTAATGCATAACCAAAATTACCCTAACCTTGTCCTTTTAATTTCAGGGGTTGTCAAGGGGAAGGATTCCCCTTGAATATCTAAAGATATAGGAATTAATAAAAAAATTCCTATATCTTTAGACGAGACAAATGATTTATTAGAAGAGATATTGAAGAAGATATATTACAGGAAATAAAAAAATAATATTTGTTGAGCTTGATTTTAATTTAATTTCAGGGGTTGTCAAGGGGAAGGATTCCCCTTGAATATCAGAATTTCCAAGAAATTCTGATAATATTAAAATTGTAAAGATAAAAAAAGAACCCATATCGAATACATAATAATTAAAGTAATACATAACCAAAATTATCCTAACTTTGTCCTTTTAATTTCAGGGGTTGTCAAGGGGAAGGATTCCCCTTGAATATCAGAATTTCCAAGAAATTCTGATAATATTAAAATTGTAAAGATAAAAAAAGAACCCATATCGAATACATAATAATTAAAGTAA
>JAGPKD010000046.1 GCA_018054125.1 Candidatus Oleihabitans oleiphilus
TACCTTTCCCTTCTAAGGGAGAGGGATATGGTGATGAGCATAACTGTATTTAGTTTCATTAGACCATAGATATGACATAAAATTCGGTATACCTTATACGTAATACGGTATACGATTTTTGTCATTTCGAGGAGCAAAGCGAAGAAGCAATCTCATCCACTTATACCCGCATCTTTGGTCTGAAAACTATTTATCACCCTCACCTTACCTTTCCCTTCTAAGGGAGAGGATTAAAGAGATAGTATGAAAATATATTGTTTCTTATCTAAAAAAAGTATTTTATAGTATCAGAATTTCAAAAAAATTCCGATACTATAAAATAATCAAATAAATATGTATAAAAAAATATACAATTTAACGTTTAGAGAATTGATACCGTGCTCGCGCGCCTCTCTGTCCATATTTTTTTCTTTCTTTCATTCTCGCATCGCGTTTAAGCATTTTCTCTTTTTTTAAAATTGTTCTTAAGGAATGTTCATATTCTACTAAAGCCCTGGCAATACCATGCTTTATCGCACCAGACTGTCCAGTTACTCCTCCTCCTGATACCTGGACATTAACATCCAATTCGTCAAATTTCTGCCCTACTCTTAATGGTTCTTCAACTTCTAAAATATTTACTTGATTGGTAAAATATTCTTTATAAGGTCTATTATTAATAATGATATTTCCTTTCCCAGGTGCTATCCAAACTTTGGCAACTGCAGTTTTTCTTCTTCCAGTTCCATAAAAATGACTTACCGACAAGTAGAGTACCTCCTTATTTTAATCCAGTATTTCTATTTTTTGTGCACTATGAGGATGCTGACTACCTCTATAAACTTTTAGTCTTTTCATTAAAGAACGACTAAGCTTATTTTTAGGAAGCATCCCTCTAACTGCATTTTCAATGACTAACTCAGGCTTTTTTTGAATCATTTCTTTATAGGTAATCTCTTTTAAAGAGCCAGGGTATCCAGTATGATATCGATATAATTTTTGCTTTTCTTTTTCCCCTGTTAATTTAATTTTTTCAGCATTAATTACAATTATATAATTACCTAAATCCTGGGATTGGTCAAAATTAGCTCTATTTTTGCCGCGCAAAATAGTAGCTATCTCTGTCGCCATTCTTCCTAAGATTTTCCCCTCAGCATCAATTAAATACCAACTTCGGTCAATATTTTTCTTATTTTCTCCATTTACGTCCAATTTTACCTCCATATGCTGCTGGTCAAGATATTAAGGGAAATCTTTTTCCCCCTTGAGAACCCTCGAATTAATATTAAATTTAATATTGATTATTCACTTTACTATTATGTTTAGTATCTTATCTTCTATATCTATTTTTGATATTTTTAAGAATATCTAATTTTCTTGAAAAGTCATTACTATAAAAATGTACTGTCAAATAACATAGAGATTTTAATATATTTAATAATTAATGTCAAGGAAATTCGGAAGTGGAATAATAATAATCAATCCTATTTTGAAATTTTTTCCCTAACCACAAAAAATTTTTTATTTATACTTTACCTTAACTAAATATAATCCACTGGCCGGAACTACCTTTCCAGATTTCTGGCTATCTCTATTTTTAAGAATTTCTCTTATTTCTTCCGGTTCTCTTTTATTTCTAGAAAAATCTATTAGTGTACCCACTATAATTCTTACCATCTTATATAAAAAAGCATCTGCTTCAATGGTAAAAGAAACTAATTTGCCTTTTTTCACAATAGTAATATTTTTGATATTTCTCACTCTATTTTTAGGTAATTTATTCTTTTTTTCATTTAAACAGCTCAAGGCACTAAAATCATGATTCCCTATAAGATATTGAGCAGTATTTTTCATCATTTCAATATCTAAACTATCATTTACATAATAACAATATCTACTTAAAAAAGTATCTTTGGCATTAAATAATTGTGATTTAGTAAGCTTATTCATTACATAATATTTATATATTTTACTCTTAGCATCATAACGAGCATGAAAATCATTATCTACTTTTTTGGCAAATTTAATTCTAATGTCTTGAGGTAGTAAATTATTCAAGATAATTGGCCATCTATCAATTGGAATAGTTGACTTAGTCTTAAAATTAGCAACCTGACCCAGAGCATGAACACCGGCGTCTGTTCGCCCAGAACCGTACAATTTTAAATCAATCTCACCGGTAACTTTTCTTATGGCCTTCTCAATAATACCCTGAATGGTCTTCTTATCTTTTTGCCTTTGCCATCCAGAATAATCCGTTCCATCATAGCAAATGGTTAGTTTAATATTTTGTAATTCCATTGTATCTTTCCTTTAAAGAACCACCAAATAGGCAATCAAAATAACAAAAAGAGTAGTAATAAAAAAAATCTGATCAGCAATGCTAATTATTAGTTTACGATAATGTGTTCTCCCCTCTCCACCACGATAACACCTTGCTTCCATAGCTATAGCAAGTTCATCAGCTCTATGAAAAGCATTAATAAAGAGGGGAATAATAATAGGTAAAAAATTTTGAATACGTTTTATCAAATTACCACTTTCAAAATCAGCTCCTCGCGCCATTTGGGCTTTAATTATTTTTTCGGTTTCCTCCATTAAGGTTGGAATAAAGCGAAGTGCTATAGTCATCATCATAGCAATTTCATGAGCTGGTACTTTGATAAACTTTAACACGGATAACAATCTTTCTATCCCATCAGTAAGAGCTATGGGAGAGGTGGTTAGAGTGAGCCAGGAGGTCGCTACAATCAAAAGAAACAATCTAACAGCTATAAATAGGCCTTTTTGAATTCCTTCTTTGGTAATATTTAAAATCCAAATATGATAAATTACTTCACCTGGTGTAGTTAAAAAATGAATGATTAAAGTTATTATTATAATAATTATAAGTGGTTTAATTCCCTTTAAGACAAATTTGGGATGAACTTTGGATAGAAAGATATTAATAAAAAGATATAGAGCAATTATGGAAAATCCAAACCATGATTTTATTAAAAAAAGTGAAATAATTACCAATATTGTGGTGAGTATTTTTACCCTGGGGTCTAATTTATGAATTAGTGAATTTTGATAAATATATTGACCAATAGTAATATTTCTTGAAAATTTCATTTTCTCTATTTTTTCTTTACCATTTTTAAAATTTCTTCTTTAGCTTCTTCTACTGTTAATATTCCCGAGTTGACTGGTTTCCCAATCTTTTTTAATTTATACATAAGATTAGTTACTGGAGGCAAGGATAAACCTATGCTTTCTAACTTTTCAATAGATTCTTGAAATATTTTCCTGGGAGTATCATCCATCACAATTCTTCCATTTTCCATTACAATAAGTCTTTTGGTTAATTCCGCTATAATTTCCATATTATGAGATACCAGGATAATGGTTCTGTTATATCTTTGGTATAGGTTTTTAATCACTACCAATAATTTATCACGACTTTGGGCATCTAAACTAGCAGTTGGTTCATCTAAAATAATTACCTCGGGATCAATTGCCAGAATACTAGCAATGGCAACTCTCCGCATTTCCCCTCCACTAAGGCTAAAAGGAGACCTATCTTTATAGAGATAATAATCCATACCAACCATTGCTAAGGCTTTTTTTACCATATCTTTTATTTTATCATCAGATATGCCTAAATTTTTAGGACCAAAAGCAATCTCTTTGAAGATAGTCTCTTCAAAAAATTGATTTTCAGGATACTGAAAAGCTAATCCAATTCTTTTCCTGACCTCTTTTAATTTATTTCTATCTTTATGTATGTCAATGCCATCTATTAATATTTGGCCTTCTGTTGGTTCTAGTAAACCATCGATCAATTGCAGTAATGTTGTTTTCCCACAACCGGTATGACCAATAATACCAATAAATTCACCCTTTTCGATCATAATATTGATTGATTTTAAGGCCTCTGTTTGAAAGGGCATATGCAAATTATAAGTATAGAAAACATTTTTTAAATGTATAAACATAGATATTCCATCATTTCTTCTTCCTTTAAAATATTGGTAGGAATATTAAGGCCATTTTCAGAAAGTTGTCTGGCTAATTTAGTAATTTGCGGTATTTCCAGGCTCAGCTTTAATAATAGATCCACTTGTTTAAAAATTGCCTTTGGAGGGCCACTAAGTATTATTTTGCCTTTATCTAGTAATATAATTTTATTAAATTCAGCTGCCTCTGACATAAATTGAGTAATGTAAATAATGGTTATTTTTTCTTCTTGATTCAATCTCTTAATTATTTCTAAGACTTCTTTTCTCCCTTTGGGGTCAAGCATAGAAGTTGGTTCATCTAAAACTAAATAGGAAGTATGCATGGCCAGGGCACCGGCAATTACCACTTTTTGTTTTTGTCCACCAGAAAGTAAATGTGGTTCACTATTACGTAGCTCATTTAAATCAACTATATTTAGAGCCCAATCAACTCTTTCTTTCATTTCCTCTTCTTCCATTCCTATATTTTCTAAGCCAAAAGCAATATCGTCCTCCACAGTGGTAGCAACTAATTGATTATCAGGATTTTGAAATACCATCCCAATCTTTTTTCTAATTTCCCAAATATTTTCTGGATCTTTAGTATTATAATTTTCAACAAAGACATCTCCTTGAGATGGTAACAATAACCCATTGATATGCTTAGCTAATGTTGATTTCCCTGAACCATTGGCACCAATAATAGCAATAAAATCTCCCTTTTGAATTTCAAAATTTATTTCTGACAAAGAAGTTATTTTATTTTCTTGACCATCATTATAAAAATGAGTGACATTACTAAACTTTATCAAGGTATTAATTCCTTTTTTATATCAGGATTAGATAGCCCATAAAAATAAAAAGATTAAATGTTAGTATCTATTTTTGTATCGTAATTTCAAAGAGATTTCAATATTTATTAAAGATACAAAGATAATATATTAGAAATATATTAGAGATAATATATTAAAGCTTGAGGTTAATTAAGGGGTTATCAAAGAGGGGGGATCTTCCTTGCCTAGCTAGTTATTATATCCTAACAATTTAACCTTAATAAAATTATATTAAAAATACTTATTTCACAAACTCAATGATAGCCATAGGTGCTGAGTCCCCTTTTCGAAAACCTGCTTTTATTATTCTAGTATAACCACCGTTTCTTTCTTTATATTGAGGACCAAGTTCTTCAAAAAGAAGTTTTAAAACCTGCTTATTTTGAATTATCTGGAACGCTTTTCTTTTGGCTTGAAAATTATCTTCCTTTGCTATTGTTATAATATTCTCTAAATATTTTTGTAACTCTTTCGCTTTTGGAAGAGTTGTATTTATTTTACGATTTATAATCATAGAAATGGCTAAATTAGTTAATAATGCCTTTCGATGACTGCTATCTACATTTAATTTTCTTTTTAATACTCTATGTCTCATTAGACCATCTCCTTTTAATTAGAACTAGAATCCTTTAGATAATAACCAAATTCTTTTACCTTTTCTTTAATTTCTTCGAAAGATTTTTTTCCTAAATTTTTAATAGACATTATTTCTTCTTCGGTTTTATTAATAATTTCACCGAAGGTATTGATATTTGATTTTTTCAAACAGTTATAAGATCTAACCGAT
This sequence comes from Candidatus Oleihabitans oleiphilus, assembly GCA_018054125.1. Taxonomy (GTDB): domain Bacteria; phylum Atribacterota; class Phoenicimicrobiia; order Phoenicimicrobiales; family Stramentimicrobiaceae; genus Oleihabitans; species Oleihabitans oleiphilus. The sequence goes on from JAGPKD010000046.1 coordinate 5,580, forward strand.
AAATCTAATTCCTCAATAGTCTTTTCTAATAATTTTTTTTGTTCTGCACCCTCATTTTCATTGCTGGTAACCAGTTCAGCCTCTGAACTAACTTCATCTTGAGAAAATTGATTAAAAACTTTTAGATATTTAATCAATATATTAGCTGATTTACTCAAGGCTTCATCCGGTAGGATACTTTTATTCGTATAAATATCTATAATTAATTTTTCACAATTCATAAATTGAGCAAAACTTGCCTTCTCAACAATATATGAAACTTTAACTACTGGTGAAAAAAAAGAATCTATATTTATAAAATTAATTGGTTGACCCTTTTTCTTATTCTCTGGTGTAGTAACATATCCAACGCCCTCCTCAACCAATATTTCCATATCTAATTTGCCCTCATTGCTTAAGGTTGCTATTTTATGTTCTGGATTTAGTATTTCTATATTGATATTGGGAGTAATATCACCGGCTTTAACCATTTTTTTACCACTTGCTTTTAAACGAAGTGTTTCTGATTTGCTTCCATATATCTTAAAAATAATTTCTTTTACATTTAAAATAATTTCATTTACATCTTCTTTAACACCAGGTATAGTAGAAAATTCATGAACAATTCCCTCAAATCTTATTGCGGTGGCACTGGCACCAGGTAGAGAAGATAATAATACTCTTCGTAAAGAGTTTCCTAAAGTAATACCATATCCTCTATCCAAAGGTTCGATAATGAATCTACCATAACTATCGGTTAAATTTTCCACTTTTATTTTAATATCATTTATATCTAACAACTAATAATCTCTCCTTCCAAAAAATATTACTGCCTCTTTAAATTACCTAGAATAATATTCTACAACTAATTTTTCATCAACAGGCAAATCAAGATCTTCTTTAGAAGGTAGTTTTACAACCTTGCCCTTTAAATTTTCCCTATCAACTTCAAGCCAGCTAGGTATATTTATATCTATTTCCCCTTCCTTTAATGCTTTAAAATCAGGGATTGAGTGACTCTTTTCTTTAATTTCTATGACATCATCTACTTCTACCAGATAAGAAGGTATATTCACTTTTTTACCATTAACTAAAATATGAGCATGTCTTACAATTTGTCTTGCTTGAGCTCTTGATTTGGCAAATCCCAAACGGAAGATTACATTATCCAGTCTTCTTTCCAATAATTGAATGAGATTATCACCCGTTATGCCATGTTTTTTTTCCGCTTCTTTAAAAATATTACTGAATTGTTTTTCTAATAAACCATACATTGCTTTCATCTTCTGCTTTTCTTTTAATTGCATTCCATAGTTAGTTAATTTTTTTATCCTCTTAGATTGAGTAGATCTTCCAGGTTCAGAAGTTCTTCTTTCTAGAGAACATTTATCTGTATAACAACGTTCTCCCTTTAAAAATAATTTAGATCCTTCTCTGCGACACAAACGACAAATAGGACCTGTGTATCTGGCCATAAATACCTCCTGAGTTACATATATAATTTACTCTACTTAGTAATTTATTTATTTAATAAAATTATTATACATCATATATTCAAGGGGAATCCTTCCCCTTGAGAACCCCTGAATAAATTAATATTAAGTTATAATATTTACTTATTTTTATCTATTTGATCCCTTATCTTTAATTCTTATCTTGATCTTTTTAAATACTATCAGAATTTCTTGGCAATTCTGATATTCAAGGGGAATCCTTCCCCTTGAGAACCCCTGAATAAATTAATATTAAGTTATAATATTTACTTATTTTTATCTATTTGATCCCTTATCTTTAATTCTTATCTTGATCTTTTTAAATACTATCAGAATTTCTTGGCAATTCTGATATTCAAGGGGAATCCTTCCCCTTGAGAACCCCTGAATAAATTAATATTAAGCTATAATATTTACTTATCTTTATCTATTTGATCCCTTATCTATATCTTCTCTATATTAGGCTCACTTCTTTATAATTATCTCTAAACATTCGAATAATGAAATTATTTTTTACACCCTACGTTGTTTGGGAGGTCTACAACCATTATGAGGGATAGGGGTAACATCCCTTATGGTGTTAATCTTAAAACCTATAGCTTGTAGTGCACGTATGGCAGTTTCCCTACCAGAACCAGGCCCTTTGACATATACATCGACTTCTTTCATCCCTTGATCCATTGCTTTTTTAGCAGCCTCTTCTGCTGTTTTCTGAGCAGCAAAAGAAGTACTTTTTTTGCTGCCTTTATTACCAATGGAGCCAGCACTTGCCCAAGAAATAATATTACCATCTATATCAGAAATGCTGACAATGGTATTATTAAAAGTAGATTGGATATGAACAATCCCTTTTAATATATTCTTTTTAATTTTTTTCTTACGTATTTTTTTGGTTTGTCTTTGTGCAACCAATCCATTTATCCCCCTTCTTTTTCTTAATAAATTATCAAAAATATTTCTTATTTACTTCTCTTAACTCCAACAGTCTTTCTAGGACCTTTTCTTGTTCTGGCATTAGTATGGGTTCTTTGACCTCTTACTGGTAGACCCTTTTTATGTCTCAATCCACGATAAGAACCAATCTCCATTAATCGTTTAATATCAGAAGCTACTTGACTCCTAAGTTCTCCCTCAACTTTATAATTTTTACCAATAACATCTCTTATTTTATTAATTTCATCATCTTTTAAATCTTTAACTTTGGTTTGAGGGTCTATCCCAGCCTCTTTTAATATCTTACCTGATAAGCTAAAGCCTATCCCATAAATATAAGTTAAAGCACATTCAATATTTTTATTCTTTGGTAAATCAACACCACTAATTCTAGCCATAAGGGTTAACTCCTCCCTATATTATTTCCCCTGTTTTTGCTTATGCTTGGGATTATTGCATATTACCAATATTTTTCCGTGTCTTCTAATCAATTTGCATTTTTCACACATTTTTTTAACCGATGACCTAACTTTCATTTTATCTCTTTCCTCTCCAAAAAACTCTATCATTAATTATTAACTTAACTTATTTTAATTCGTATTTATAATACATTATTAAGTATAGCATTTAAAATTATTCTATAGCCGATATACAATTCTGCCGCGGCTTAAATCGTAGGGAGATATTTCTACTTTTACCTTATCACCAGGCAATATTCGAATAAAATTCATTCTAATTTTCCCCGAGATATGAGCTAAAATTTCACAACCATTTTCCAATTCAACTTTAAAAGTGGCATTCGGTAAAGCCTGGATTACTCTTCCCTTCATTTCAACATATTTTTCTTTCCCCATCTTATACTTCTCCATTATCAAAAATAAAAAGAGAGAAACATTCCAATTTTATTATTTTTAATTTTTCTAGTTCTAATTAGTTAAAATTTCATTACCTTCTTTATAAATGGCAATAGTGTGTTCAAAATGAGCAGATAAGCTCCCATCAGCAGTTTTTACTGTCCAGCCATTAACATCAGTTACTGTTTTATAATCACCTTGGTTAACCATCGGTTCAATAGCAATTACCATTCCTCTTTCTAATTTTAGCCCCGTTTTTGGTCTCCCATAATTCGGGATTTGGGGGTCTTCATGAACTTGTAATCCTACTCCATGACCAACATATTCTCTCACTACTGAAAAATTATTGTATTCTGCTTTAGATTGAATAGCATGTGCTATGTCTCCAACAAAGTTTCCCTCTATTGCTTCTTTAATACCAGCAAATAAACATGATTGAGTTGTTTTAATTAACTTTTTGGCAATATCATTTATTTTACCAACTCCAAATGTTGCTGCAATGTCTCCATAATAACCGCTAAGATTAGTACCAATATCGATACTAACAATATCGCCTTCTTCTAAAATTCTATCTCCAGGTATTCCATGTACAATTTCATCATTAATCGAAATACATATTGAAGCAGGAAATTCATTTCCTTTGGGACCATACCCTTTAAAAGAAGGCAAACCTCCTTGTTTTTTAATGAAATCCTCAGCAATCTGATCTAACTTTTTTGTTTTTAGACCAGGTTTTATTTTCCCAGCAACAAATCTCAAGGTATTTGCTGCCAGCTGGCAACTTTTCTTAATTTTTTCAATTTCATGGTCTGTCTTTATGATTACCACTATTACCCCTTACAGTAAGACCTAACCCAATCAATCTGTTCCAGAGTTTTTTAAACCTCTCTTCTACATCTTGATCAGCATCAATTTTTGTTAAAATATTTTTCTTTTGATAATAACTAACTAATGGTAAAGTTTCTTTATGGTAAACTTCTAATCGTCTCTTTATAGTCTCTTCCTTATCATCATCTCTTTGAATTAATTGTCCACCACATTTGTTACATTCATCGATAATATCTGGTGGATTATAATTGAGATTATAAATAGTTCCACATTTTGGGCAAACTCTTCTCGCTGATAAACGTTCAACAATTACTTTATAAGATGCTTCAAAATAAAATACCTGGTCAATATTCTTATTTAAACGTTTAATCAGTAAATCAAGTTCATCAGCTTGATGAATTGTTCTGGGAAAGCCATCAAATATAAATCCTCTTTGACAGTCTTCTTTTCTAATTCTATTTTCGACAATCTTCATAATATATTTATCCGGTACCAACTTACCTGAATTCACATACTTTTTTACCTTTTC
>JAGPKD010000047.1 GCA_018054125.1 Candidatus Oleihabitans oleiphilus
AGATATAATAACATAAAATTAGATATAACTTATACGTAATACGATATGCAATTTTTTTGTCATTGCGAGGAGCCAATTCAGTAATAAGTAACCAGTAATAAGTAATAAGCAAATTAAATCATAGATACTAACGACCAACGACTAACAACTAGCGACTAATTTAAACGATATACGATATACGTAATACGGTATACGATTTTTGTCATTGCGAGAAGCAAAGCGACGAAGCAATCTCATCCACTTATACCCGCATCTTTTATCTGAAAACAGTTAACTGCAAACTAATAACTATTTATCACCCTCACCTTACCTCTCCCTTCTAAGGGTGGGCTATTAGCTCTCTCTAAGGGAGAGAGTTAGAGCCATGGTATCGTCTCTTCTCCTCCTTCTCCTCAGCCTCAAAAGGTATGACCAATACTAAAATAAGCCTGACCTTCGCCATCTTCTCCAAAACCATAATCAATACTGATTGGCCCTAAGAAGGTATCAAAACGTATTCCCACTCCTTTCCCAAATTTCAAATCACTAAGAGTAATAGATTCACCAAAATCCCAGGCATTTCCCCAATCAGCAAAGACAACTCCTTGTAAATTATCTGCTAAAGGGAAGCGGTATTCAATATTAAAAACGAGGGAAGTATCCCCGGAAAATTCTTGATAATCATAACCTCTGATAGTGCCCAATCCTCCAACTTCATATTTGGCAAAGGATGGCAAAGGGGTATCAGCATACCCCACTACTCCTCTCATAGCCAGCACTCCCTGATTAATGGTGCTGGTAATGGTAGTTTCTTCACTCTCTTCTTCTTCAAATATATCAGTAGACAGATAAGTCCGTAAATCTAAATCATATTTGCGATAGGTATAATCTCCCCCTAATATACCACCTGCATTTTGTATGGCAGCCGTCCCAAACCATCCTTCCGTAGGATTAAACTTATCATCACGGGTATCATAAATTAGAATTGGTCGGAAACTATTGCTTAATCCTTCCTGGATATCATCTGGTAACTGACCAGAGATTAAAGTATAAGTCGCTTCCTCAGTTTTTAATTCCAACCCTATTTTAACATTCTCCTTAATTTCTCGGCCGAAAGTAAGTTTACCACCTATTCGTTCCATTTCATATTTAGAATCAATCCCGTTAATTTTCTTGGATACTTCCAAGAAGGTATCATAAACATCCAGACCAAAAAAAGTAGGGGTATTCCCCAGCCATGGTTCATAAAAAGATAAACTATAGGTAGTTCTGGTACCAACTTCCAGTTTTGCTTCAATACTCTGTCCCCGACCAAAAAGATTGGATTCTTTTATGCTGGCATAGGCAAACAATCCTTCTCCTGAGCTATAACCCCCTCCACCTCCTAACAAACCAGTACTTTTTTCTTTTACCTCAATCACCAGGACAATTAAATTTTCTTCACTACCCGGTTCCAATTTCATGGAAACATCCTCGAAAAATCCAAGATTATAAATATCTTGTAGTGATTTTTTGACTTTACTAAAATCAAATAATTCTCCTGGTTCCACCTCCAATTCTCGTCTGATAACCCTATCTACAGTCTTTTCATTACCAGTAATCTTAATTTCTTCAATAAATCCCTCGGCAAGTCTAAGTAATAGAACACCAGTATTTTGATTAAAATCAATTTTTTCCACCTGAGCTAAAATCAATCCTCTATCTTTATATAATTGCGAGATTCTATCCAGGTCATTTTGCAATATTTTTTGGGAAAACACCTGCCCCGGTCTTAAGACCATGACTTCTTTTATTTCCTGCTCTTCTAAAATAGAACTCCCTTCAATTATAATATCCTTAATCAGGGCATTTTCTTTAACCTCAAAAATAACTTTATAGCCATCCCGAAATGGTTCTAATTTGACCTGCACATCCTGAAAATAACCCAAATCAAAAATTGCTTTCATATCAGCCTGGATTTTATCCTTGGAAAAGAGGTCACCTATATTAGATGAGATCTGGGATACAATAAATTTGGTATCAATATTTTCGTTACCACGAACCACAATTGCCGTAATTCTTCCATTGTTTTGAGCAAAGCCATAATTAACTAATAAGGAAAATAATAATAAAACCATTCCCAAAAATAAAACATTAGTATTTCTTTTTATCTTTTTCAACTTTTTTCTTCCTCCTGATCTCCTGAATAAAGGGGAATTCTTCCCCTTGATAATCCCTGAAATAACTTCCGACTAGCGACTGTATTTAAACGATATATATTATACGTAATACGATATACCATATTCACCCTCACCTTACCTCTTCCTTCTAAGGGAGAGGATTAGAGAGATGGTGTAATAAGATATTCAGGGGGCTTCGCCCCCTGAAACCCCTCAATTATCAGTTTCAAGAAATGCATATCTTGTCTTGCTAAATTTTTTATAACAAATCAATCCTTTATATTTAGGTATCGGAATTATTGAAATTCCGATACCTAAATATATTATTTCTTATCTAAAAAGAGTATTTTATAGTATCAGAATTTTTTTGAAATTCCGATTCTATTTTAATATTTAAACTAATTATAAGCAAATAAAAATATTGCTAAATTAAAATTATTAGAACTGAAGGTGTAATTTTTTTGCCAAATCATCCAAATAGGTATAGAAAATCGGAATAATAATCAGGGTTAAAAAGGTAGAAGAAGTCAACCCTCCAATAATAGCAACTGCTAGAGGTGCTCGTAATTCAGCTCCCTCTCCTATCCCTAAAGCCATAGGAACCAAACCCAATATCGTGGTAAGAGTAGTCATTAATATGGGTCTCAGACGAGTTTCCCCCCCTTCTACAACTGCCTCATTTCGTTCAATGCCTCTCTGGCGTAATTGATTAATATAATCAATTAAAACAATAGCATTATTGACTACAATGCCAGCCAGCATAATAAAACCAAGTAAGACAAGTATATTCAGGCTAGTACGGGCTAGTAATAAAGCTATAATTACCCCAATTAGAGCAAAGGGAATAGAAAATATAACGGCAAAAGGAAACAATAATGATTCAAACTGAGCGGCAATAATCATAAATACTAAAAGTATAGAGAGAATTAAAGCAAAGAAGAGATCACTAAATGATTCGGTCATCTGTTCGTATTCACCAGAAAAGGTGTAATGGTATCCTTCGGGAAGCACTAAAGAAGCCAATTGCTGCTGGGCATCCTGAATTACCTCACCTAAAACACGACCACTTACACTTCCAGTAACCGTTACCTGTCTCTGTTGCTTTTCCCGATTAATAGCTTGAGGCCCTGCTCCCGTCTTTACTGCAGCAACCTCTTTTAAGGGAACTTGCAGACCGTAAGCGGAACTAATAACTAAATTTTCTAATTCAGAGATTTGTTCTACATTTCCCCTGGCTAACTTTACGGTGATATCATATTGTTCTCCCTCTTCTAGATAATAACCCGCTACTTTCCCTAAAAGGGCATTTTGGATAGTTGTGGCAATTTGACCAGTCGTTAAACCATAGAGATTAGCCTTTTCACGGTCAATATCAATATGCAGTTCAGGAAGCACTTCCTCTATACTACTCTGTAAATCATAGACCCCTTCTATTTCTGATAATAAAGAAATAACCGTATCAGCAATATATTCCAATTCCGAAAGAGAGTCACCAGTTATCTTTATAGAAAGTGGTGAGCCAGTAACAAGAGAAACACCCTGTTCGCCAAAATTAATAGTAGTATCAGGGAATTCCCCTACCTTAGTACGTAAATCAGCAATAATTTCCTTAGTACTCCTTTCCCTTTCCCTCTGGTCAACCAGAGTTACCATTATGGTGCCACCACTACTGGTAGATTGGTTCATTCCCATGCCTCCACCACCAACGATAGAAAAAACATATCTTACTTCTGGAATCTCGCTTGCTATACCTTCCACAGTTCTTATCACTTCCTCAGTAACTGCTAAATTAGTCCCTACCGGTAAAGAAATATTAATATTGAACATACCCTGATCTACAGAGGGCATAAATTCAGTTCCTACAATGGGAATTAAGCTAAGAGAGACCATAAAAATAACTATAGCTCCTATAACTACTATACCCCGATGTCTTAAAGACCATTTAATTAGGCTACCATATTCCTTCTTAACAAAATTAAAAAGACCACCACTAGGGGAAAGAGAAGATTTATTTTTAAAATTAGACCCAGGATTAGCCATGGAAGGAGAAAGCACTTTCTCATTTTTCATCAGTCTGGAAGAAAGCATGGGAATCAAAGTTAGAGCCACAAACAAAGACATCAGTAAGGAAAAAGTAATAGTTAGTCCCATAGTTTTAAATAATTCACCAGCAATTCCTGAGACATAAATTACCGGTAAAAAGACAGCAATAGTAGTTAGGGTAGAGGCGATAATGGCATTACTTACCTCATTGGCACCATAGTCAGCTGCTAAGGGAGCCTCTTCTCCAAGCTGGTGATGACGGAAAATATTCTCCAGCACAACAATAGCATTATCTACCAACATACCTACCCCCAGAGCTAATCCTCCCATAGTCATCATGTTTAAAGTCAAATTAGAAAAGTAGAGCAAAATAAAAGTAGAAATAATAGAGATAGGTATAGCCAAACTAATAATCAAGGTACTCTTTAAGCTTCTTAAAAAGAGGAAGAGTACTATCACCGCCAGAAGGGCACCGGTGAGACCTACATTTACCACCTGAGAAATGGCTTTTTTAATAAAATCGGAAGAGTCGTAGGCTACTGTAATCTCCACCTCATGGGGAAGAAGATCTTTAATCTTTTCTAGTTCTTGATAAACTCGATTAGCAACAAGCACCGTATTACTGCCGGATTCCTTCTGTAAATTGAAGGAAATACTGGGCAGACCATTGATATAGGCAATAACATCCCTTTCTTTATAAGTATCAATTACCTGGGCGACTTCTGTTAAATATATTTGCCTACCTTGCATATTGTATAAAACAACTTTTTCGATATCTTCCAGGTTCTTAAAACGTCCCAGAGTTCTGACTAACAAATCAATATTCCCCTCTCTCAGAGTTCCGGCTGGTAAATTGATATTTTCACTGCCCAAAGAGGCAATAACCTGAGCAAGGGTTAAATTGTTAGCCCGCAGTTTTTCATTATCTACTGAGACTAATATTTCTCTTTCTAATCCACCACTAACAGTAGCTCGAGCAATTCCTTCTAATCTTTCTAATTGCGGTTTAACTAAATCCTGAGCAAATTTTTGAAGTTCATCCAGGTCGTATCGCTCGGAATTCATAGCCAACATCATTACCGGCATAATGGTTGGGTCGAATTTAAAAACCATCGGGGCACTAGCTCCCTCTGGTAGTATTCTTTTCACCTGGTCTATTTTTTCTCTAATCTCTAAAGTAGCTATATCCATATTAGTTCCCCATTGAAAAGATAACAGTATTATGGAACTACTCTCCTGGGAATAAGAAGTGATAGAATCAAGGCTCTGCAGGGTACTTAATACTTCTTCTAAAGGAATAGTAATAAGAGTCTCTATCTCTTCAGGAGCTACACCAGGATAAGATACCAGCACTGCTGAGACAGGAAAAGACATATCAGGTAGAAGGTCCAGGCCTAATCCCTGGTAAGAAATTAGGCCAATAACTATTAAGCCTATAAAGAGCATCAAGATAGTTACCGGTCTGCTGACTGAAAGTTTTGGTAAATTCAATTAATAACCTCCTCTTTACCCCTATTTATTACCTTTACTCGGTCTCCATCTTCCAGAGTAAGGCTACCCATGATAACTACCTCTTCGTCTTTTTGTAAACCATGTACTATTTCCACCTCATCACCCTGAGTAATACCAGTAGTTACCGCCCTTTTTTCGGCAATTTCTCCTTTTAGAACAAACACAAAAAGGCCATTGTTTTTTCTGGTTAAGGCGGTAATGGGCACAATTAAAGCCTCAGGATTTTTTGCCACTACTATATTAGCCCGGGCAAAAACCCCTGGTGGTATCTCTACCGGGGGAGAAATAATTTTTATTTTAATTTCCATTCTCTTACTTACTGGGTCTACAGTAACTCCTTTGGTAGCAACTTCTCCTTGAAATTTAAGATCGGGGAAGGCGTCAATTAGTATTTCAGCTTCCTGCCCAATATGAACAGCAGCAATATCCTTCTCAGAAATCCCTGCTTTGACATATAATTCGCTAACATCTAATATGGACAGAAGTGGTACTGCTGTGCTGACCATCTCGCCAATTTTGACATTAATACCAGTTACCTTTCCACTTATGGGTGCTTTAATAAGAGTATTGCTCAGCTGGGTTTGGACTATTTCTAAAGCAGATTGAGCTTGTCTTACCTGTGCCTCGACTGTTTTGATGTCTTGCTCAGACGGACCTTCTTTAATTAGTTCATATCTTTCAGAAGCAGCCTGGTATTGTGCTTCAGCTATCTCATACTGAACTTTAGCCTGGTCGTGTTGTTGCTCGGAAACAGCTCCTTCGGCAAATAATTTCTTTATGCGTAGATAATTTTCTTCTGCACTATCCCGGCTAATTTTGGCTTGCTGTAAAGCCGCTTCTGCTTGTTTAATTTCCTGTGGTCTAGCACCAGCCTTAAGCTTTTCTAAAGTAGCCTGGGCTGAATCAAATGCTGCTTTGGCCTGTGCTACTTGAAGGCGAATCTGTTCATCATCTAAACGGAGTAACAAATCACCTTTTTTTACTTCATCTCCTTCGCTTACTAATACTTCTTTTACCTCTCCCATAATTTTGGCATTTACCCTGACGGTTTTGGCCGGTTCTACCAATCCGGAGACGGCTAAAAAAGATTTAATCTCACCCTGTTTCACCTTTGCCACCTCTACTGGAATAATTCTTTCCGGCTGCTGTTGAACCTGAGGTAGAGTAACATCTACTTTCCCCGACTGGTTTGGTTGAGTTAATACCCGAAATGCTAATACCCCTATTATTAGTAAAAGAACAATAAAAAAAAGTGTACGTCTTTTTATTTTCATCAGCTAAAATTTCCTCTCTTATTAGTATTGAGTATCTAGTTTATAGTTTTTAGTATATAGTAAATTCTAATGCTCCGTTAACTAAGGTAGGATAGTTATGAAATTGCTTCACTAACGCTCGCAATAACATTTTTATTTTGTCATTGCGAGGAGCGAAGCGACGAAGCAATCTCATCCACTTATACCCACATCTTTTATCTGAAAACAGTTAACTGCAAACTGATAACTATTTATCACCCTCACCTTGCCTCTCCCTTCTAAGGGAGAGGATTAGGATGGGAGTCTTAAGATAATACTTTATCATAACTAAAAGCGATTATAACCAAGATTGCATTATATAATAAATTACTGCCTTTGGCAATTAAATTTTATTTTAAGCTTTTTGCCTTCTCCTTAATCTTGCTCCTCAATTTCTCTCTATTAAACCCATGGCTTTGATCAAGGCAGCCTGGTTAGTATTATAATTGTATAAAGCAGCTAAGTGATTAGTTTCGGCTTCTATGAGGGCACTTTGCGCATCAATTACCTCAGTATTGGTAGCAATCCCTTCATTATATTTAACCTGAGCAATTCGAAAGCTTTCCTGAGAATCTATAATCCCCTGTTCGGTAACTTTAATTAATTTTTCGGCTTCCTTCATCTTGAGATAAGCAGATCGTACTTCAAATTCTATCAGTTGCTCAATTTGCTCTTCACTTTGATCCACCTGAGAAAGATTTAGCTCAGCCTGTTTTATCTTCGCTTTATTTACCCCACCATCAAAGATAGGAACTTCACCTATGACTGCTACTTGCCAGCCTGTTAACCCTGATTCCATACTCATAACTACCTGCGGTTTTTTATTACTTTTGGCGATATCTACCAGGCCTTCCATTATAAATTTCTGCAGGCTAATATTTTGAATTTCCGGCCGGTATAGTCTGGCAGATTCTAACGCTTCTTCCAGAGTAATTTCGTTAGCCTCATAGGAAAGGTCATCCTCCAGTTGAATTTTAGTTTCTAATTCAATCCCCATGACGGAATTTAAATTATAAACTGCTAAATCATAACCATTTTCAGCTCTAATTAGATTATGTTCCAAATTAGAAAGTTGCGATTTAATCCGATTCAAATCAATGGGAGCAATCATTCCTGCTGCCAGTAGGGACTGGGCAGTTTCCAGATGTGCCCTAATTTGAGTTAAAGCCTGTTCACTTACTCTTTTCAATCCCTCTGCCTGTAATATTCCATAATAAGCCTGAGTTACCTGATAAACTATTTCCTGTTTCTTTTGTTCTAATTCATTTAGGGCAATAGTTTGTTGAGCCTCTGCCTGCTCAACCAAAGTATCAAGCTTCCCACCACTATATAATACTTTAGTAATATTTACGGAAATAAGAGGCACACCATAACCAGAGGAGAAAAGATAACTAAAATCACCCTGGGCAATACTTTCCACATCAGGTGCTTCATTCATTCTAATATAACCACCCTGAAATTTGGCATTTATTTTGCTAGCACCTTTAGCTTCCTTAACCTGTTCTTCTTTTACTTCCACTGAGCTGGCGGCAATACGATAACCCAGATTATTTTCCAGGGCTATCTTGATACATTCTGCCAAATTTAGACTCAGTGTTTCAGAAGCATATATCTCATTATTTAATGAAAAAGGAGAAAGAACTATTGTTACTATCAATACTATCAATAAAATTGATAAGTTAATTTTACTGTGCTTACTATGACTAAAAATCACCATAATCAAACCTCCTATTATCCTAAACTTTATTATCCCTCAATATTCTCAATATATAGTAATATTATATTACTTATTGCTTTTTTTATTATCATTTTCTATTTTTTTCATTTTTTTCCAGACCTTTAAAGCCTCTTCAGGACTATTAACCTGCACCTCACCAAAGACATGAGGATGGCGTCGGATAAATTTTTCTTTTGCTCCCCTTAATACCTGGCAATAATCGAATAGTCCCGCTTCATAAGCTATCTGAATCTCTAATAAGATATCCATCAATAAATCTCCCAGCTCCTCACTTAAATTTTGATAATCCTCTTTCTCAACTGCTTCTTTTACTTCCTGCGCTTCTTCTATTAAATTGGCTACCATAGATGGGAGGGTTTGTTTTTTATCCCAGAGACATCCTTGAGGACCTCTTAGCCGGGTAACAATAGCAATTAGTTCTGAAAATAATTTTTGTTCTTCGTGGTACATTTCATAAGATATTCAGGGGAGGTATCCCCTGAAACCCCTCAATTAAAATACAATTCAAGAAAATGCTATCTTGTTTTACCAACAAGATATTCAAGGGGAATACTTCCCCTTGAGAACCCCTCTCCTGTTAGTATTGAGTATTGAGTAAATCTTAAATAAAAATACAGAAAAATATCTTACAATGAAATTCTATCTTGTTTTGCAAACAAGATATTCAAGGGGAATTCTTCCCCTTGACAACCCCTGAAAGAATTTCCGACTAGCAACTATATTTCAACGATATACGTTATACGTAATACGATATACTATTTTTGTCATTGCGAGGAGCGAAGCGACGAAGCAATCTCATCCACTTATACCCGCATCTTTTATCTGAAAACAGTTAACTGCAAACTGATAACTATTTATCGCCCTCACCTACCCTCTCCCTTCTAAGGGAGAGGATTAGAGAGATGGTGTAAAAATATATTGTTTCTTATCTAAAAAGAGTATTTTATAGTATCGGAATTTTTTTGAAATTCCGATACTATAAATATTATCATATTACCATAAATCTATATTTTTTATTATACATTATACTTAATACTTAGTTAATATTATATTAGTTAAGTCTTAAAAACATTTAAACAAAATATAAAATTTCTATAAAAAAGTATGGATTGATCTATATGTCAGGGGGACGGTTCTTTTGACACTAGTCAAAACTATCTCCCCAGCATTATTTCTGCTCACTTCTATTTATTATACTGAAAAATGTAAACTTTCTTTCAATTAATCCTGCGGGTAGAAGTGAATGAGATTGCTT
>JAGPKD010000048.1 GCA_018054125.1 Candidatus Oleihabitans oleiphilus
TGGCGATAATAGTGAGAACTTTCATAACTTCATTCATCTTATTGCTTACACTGGATAAATAGATATCTAATAGACCAGAAACCATATCTCGCAAAGCCTCTATAGTCTCGATTACCTGGATGGTATGGTCATAAACATCCCTTAAAAATAGTTTAGTACCTTCCTGAATTAGAGTTGTTTCCTCTTTTTCTAATTTATTGATTGCCTCCCTTAAAGGCCAGACTGCATTTCTTAAGTAAATTAAATTTCTTTTAGTTTGGTGAATAACTTGTAAGTTTTGGGGAGAAGGTTGGTTAATAAGGACATCTTCTAATAATTCTGTCTTTTCACCTAATTTTTCTAATATCACAAAATATTGATCCACGATGGTATCGAGCAGGGCATAAATCAGATAATCAACGCTACTCTGTCTTATTTTGCCATTCCTATTTCTGATTCTCTCCCGAACAGAATTAAAAATATCACCTTCTCTTTCCTGGAAAGAAAGTACCATATTTTGCATCAAAATGAGACTGATATGTTCTATAGTCGTTTCCTGTTCTTTATCATCCCAGGAGATCATCTTTAGGGCAATATAAATATAATTTGGGAAATATTCAATCTTTGGCCTCTGGGTAGTGTTTAAAATGCTTTCTAAGGTTAAGGGATGGATATGGAAACATTGACTAATTTGCTCAATGAAATTTACCTCATGAAGACCATCAATATTAATCCAGGTCATAGTTGGTTTATTAAGATAAACCATACATTCTTCGATATTTTCTACTACCCTTTCTTCTAAGGTAGAAGAAGAATAATCTATAATGGTAATTTTTGGTTTTTCCATTAATTTATCACCGATATGTTAATATGTATCAGGATACACGGACTTAATCCGGATGCTAAACTACTTTTCTTAGATGAATTAGACAATAAAGTATTCCTTTCTTATAATTTAAGTAAGATAATACTAAGAATCAGTTCTATTTTTCATTTTCCTGATTTATAACCATATCTTTTTTTATTTCCTCAATTGGTTTCTTATGGTTATTTTCTTTGGATAATAAAATAGTTTGAGTAGGATAAGCAAATTCTATAGCTCTTTTTTGTAATTCTTCTTTTAATTTAAGATTAATTTCCTGCTGAATATCCATATATTGGTTGTAATCCCTGCTATTTACATAATAAACTACCTCAAAATTAAGACTGAAATCTCCATAGGAGGAAAAGTGAACCCGGTCTAAGGTCGCTCCCGAAACTTGCTGAAAAATATTAGTGACAATGTTAGGGATTTCTTTTAATTGTTCCAAGGTAGTCTGGTAGACAATACCAAAGTTGAATTGCACACGTCTTTTTTTCATTCGTTTATAATTACGTAGACGGGAATTTACCAGATCGGTATTGGAAAAAATAATTTCCTCTCCCCCCAGGCTTCTAATACGGGTAGTTTTTATACCAATATTTTCTATAGAACCCATATAATTGTCAATGGTGATAAAGTCTCCGATTTCAAATGGGTGGTCAAAATAGATAATAAAATAACTGAAAAGATCCCCTAAGATACTTTGAGAGGCTAGGGCAACGGCGATGCCCCCGATACCAAGCCCTGCTATCAGTGCCGATACCTGTATACCTAAGTTATCCAATAAAATAATAAAAGCTATCGACCATATGATAATTTTAAAGAAAGTTTCTATCCCCCTAAAAGCAGTAATACGAGCAGTATTAGTTTCTTTTTTAATAAAATAATTTTCTAAAAAATAAGAAAAGATGGAAAGAATAAACTTAACTCCAAAGTAAATAAATAAGGTGGTAATGATGATATTAAGATATTTTTCCACAATAACCGGTATATTTAAATGATAGATGCTTAGATAAAAAGCACCGAAATAGAGT
Organism: Candidatus Oleihabitans oleiphilus; assembly: GCA_018054125.1. Classification (GTDB taxonomy): domain Bacteria; phylum Atribacterota; class Phoenicimicrobiia; order Phoenicimicrobiales; family Stramentimicrobiaceae; genus Oleihabitans; species Oleihabitans oleiphilus. Next base: position 1,876 of record JAGPKD010000048.1, read on the forward strand.
AGATTAATAAATGGTTTGATTTTCTCCTGAAAATCCTCTACAAAAAGATTATCAATCTTGGTAGTTTTTTTAGCAGCCATTGTTCTTAATATTTTAAACACAAAGTTTTTTAAGATAGTAATGAGCAGAGCGGCAATAATAAAAGTGGCCAGGGATATAAGATAATCAAGCAAGCGGTTTTGAAAATATACTTGTTGTAATATATTATTAAACATAATCTCTCTCTTTCTCTACTATTTAAATCAATTTACTTAATATAATATTATATAACTATTAGATACAAGACATTCAAGGGAAAGTATCCCCTGAAATCCCTCAAAAGAAACTTTTTAGGGATAGATCTGGTCAAAGAGTAAATCAGCAATATCCTGTTTGAGGTTTTTCAATATTTTATATTCTTCTAAGGCTAAGCTTCTTTCACCCAGTGCCAGATAAACCATACCTAAACCATAGTGAGCATAAACGTAATCTGGTTGGATGCGAATTGTTTCCTGAAAGGCATTTTTGGCTTGTTCATAATTTTCTAATTTACTATACACCCAACCGAGGGCATAGTGAGAATCGGCATCATTTGGAGCCCTTGCTATTGCCTTTTGGAATGCTTCAACAGCTTTTTGATATTGTTCTGTTTCACTATAAACCCAGCCTAAATTATAATAGACATTAGCATAATCAGGTTCTAAAAAAATTACTCTTTCATAAGCTTCGATCGATTTATCAAATTGCCTATTTATATTGTAAAACCAGCCCAGAAAGTAATAAGCATCAGTAAATTTTTCATTATACTGGACCGCTTTTTCTAAGGCTTCAATTGCCTGGCTATAATTTTCCAATTGCTCATATATCATACCAATCTGGTAATAAATCTGATCTGCCTGCTCGGGGAGATAATGAGCAGCCTTTTCTAAGGCATTAATAGCCTCTTGGTATTGTTCCTGGGAACGGTAGATAATTCCTAATTCGTAAAAAGCCTGTCCATAGTCGGGCTTTAACTCAATTGTTCGGTTTAAGGACTGAATTGCCTCCTGCTCCTCTCCCAATTGTTTATAAGTTATTCCTAATCCATAATAGGACTGGAAATCGTTTGGATTTAGTTTTAAGGCCTGTTGAAAAGAATCTAAGGCGAATGTGTATTGTTCTAACTGGAAGAAGGTTAACCCGAGACTGTAATGGGCTTCTTGGAATTCTGGGTCTAGTCTAATTGTTTCTTTAAAAGCTTCCAGGGCATTAGGGTATTCTTTTAGTTCCAGTTCGACTACTCCTAGATAGTAGTGGGCAGATAAATAATTTGGCTTGAGATTAATAGCATTCTGATAATAGATTTTTGCTTTTTCCAACTGATGGGTCAGGCGGTAAATATTGCCAATCTGAAAGTGAGCTTCCGCATGATTAGGGTTATCCCCCAGTATTTCCCGAAAAATACGTAATGCCTCACTATAATTCTTTTCTTCTTCTAAAAGATAAACTCCCTGAAAGTAAATATTAGCAGTATCAGTGGGTTGATTTTCTGCTAAAGATAGTTTGGGGTAGTAAATTATTGAAAATAGCAAAATAATAAAAAATAGAAATGAACAAATAACAGATGTATCAGTAAGTTTTCTCATCTTAATTTTTTGCTCCTGATTAACACTTTAACAATCAATAAATAATTCATTGTTTCTCAAATAACATTCTTAAATTGTATTATAACAATTTTGTTACCAATATGAAAATTTTTCCTAATCTCATTTAATTAATTCCAAAATATTATCCTTAAAATTGATTAAATTTATTGTTAACTAAAATAATTTTCAGCTTTTTTTTGTTTTAGTTGTTAGTTAGAAAATGAATCAGTTGTTAATAAATAGTACTTACTATATTATCTCCCTTAGAAGGGAGAGGGGATGGTGAGGGTGAAAAATAGGTAATTGCCAGCCCGCCTCTTAGCCTTGGTTTAAAGATAAAGGTAACAATAGCATTCATTTAGGTGTATATTTTTTCTGAAAACTGAGAACGAGCAACTGAAAACCATCTTTATTTGAAGGGTTTCAGGAGGCGAAGCCCCTTGAATATCTTATGGAATTAGTCCCAATTATTTTATTGAGCAGAAGAGATGTTCATACTTTGTTTTTCTTGTTTTTCTACCATTTGATAAAGTAGAATATAAAGTATAAAGCTGATAAAAATTGGTATGGTAGTTAATCGATAGGCATAAACCAATCCAAAATGATCAGCTACCCAACCGTAAATAGTAGGTGCAATTGTGGCTGACAGACCTTCTATGAAAAAACCAAAACCAAAAAGACTATTGCGGTTGTTGTTTGAGCTGGACATTGTTAACCAGGTATTTTGAGAGGGGAAATAGATACCTTCCATTAGGCCAATTCCTGCCACTAAAATTCCAACTAATAATAGTGATCTGGAATAGGTAAATAAAAATATCAGGATAGAGATTGATATAGTTGAGAATATTGAAAAGGCAAGTGGTTTTTTATGATCAAGTAACTGACCAACAAGAAGACTGCCCATAAACACTCCGGCAAAATAGATACTGATAATCCAGGCGGAGATTCCTGGTTTTAATCCAATATGGTCAGTGGTATAAGTAGGTAAAAAAGATAAAAATACTTTGGTACCCAAGCATAATATACCTCTACTAAGAAAAAAGATTATAAATAAGTTAACATGGTTTGTTTTATTACTGATTATTTCCTTCTTAGTTTTCTCTTCTTTTATTTTAGTATAAAGCAATCCTAAGCAGAATCCTGGTAAGGCAATAATAAGACAAGTAAGTCTCCATCCCCAGATTTGAACTAGCCAGCCAAACAAAAGGCTCATTATAACTAAACCAAATGTTCCTGCCGCTGAAAACAGGCTTAAATCTCGACCCTGCTTGCCAGGTTTAGCCTTTTCACCTACCATAGCGGTGGCCAGAGGGTGAAAAGTAGCAACAGAAATAGCCATAAGTAGTAAAGCACCAATTACAAAAGCAGTATTATTAAGCCAGATAACACTTCCTAATAACAATGAGGAAGTGATAAATCCTAATGAGATAATTAAATGTTTGTGACCATGGCGATCTGCGAAGGAGCCAAATAGCAGAGAGAAGATAGAACGTAGTGCCTCATGAAAGGTTAAAATAAGTCCAGATTGAAAATAAGTGAAGGAAAATTCCAGACGGAAAAATGGCAATAATAAAGGAATAATAAAATAATAGGCATCATTATAGGCATGACCTAAGGCATTTATTTTTAGTGGCAGATTTTTTTTATTTTTTAGCATATTAAATTTAATTTTCACCTTACTGGAGATACATTATTCTATAGCATACTACCTAATTTAAAAAATTCAAGCTTTTCTATGCTTATTATTTATTTTTCTATTGACAAATAGTAATTTATACTATATAGTAATAATAATAGATATGAGGATTTAAGTGAATTTATATTCTTAAATAAGGTAATGCAGAGGAGATAGATTGGATAAAATAGTTTCCTATTGTAAAGAAAGATTGGAAAATGAGGGTTTCAGGATTACCCCCCAACGTATGAGTGTTTTTTGTTGCCTGGTAGAGTCAAAAGATCACCCTTCTGCTGAGATGGTATACCAGCAGGTAAAAAAAGAATTTCCCAATATATCTTTTGATACGGTCAATCGGACTTTGCTTTCTTTGTGGGAAAAAGGACTGATTAGAATGGTGGAAGGTGGTAGTGGGCCAAGACGATTTGATGCCAATTTAAAAAAACACCATCATTTTCGTTGTGGTAACTGTAAAAAAATTATGGATTTTGATTGTCCCGAATATGATAACCTTAAGGTTCCAGAAGATATCGCCAATAGATGCCAGGTTTTTCGACAAGAAATTATACTGGAAGGTTTATGTCCAGACTGCCTTCAAAAAGAGGAGGTGGTTCATAAATCCCTGAGTAAAAAATAAAAGTTTAGATGCAATTAGAGGCTTTGTAAAAAAGTTATGTATAAATCAGGAATATTAAAATAAAAAAGAAAAATAAAGGAGGTTTCCAATGGGAACAAAAGGAAGAGAAATAGTAGGGATGGATGTCAATCAAATAGTAGAGGAGCTGAACAAGGCTCTGGCAGATGAATGGTTGGCTTATTATCAGTACTGGATTGGGGCCAAGGTGGCCAAAGGACCAATGAGGGGTGCGGTAGTAGCTGAGTTAGAAGAACATGCTAACGAAGAGTTGGAACATGCAGGCCAGTTGGTGGAGCGTATCCTACAATTAGGAGGAACACCGGTTCTCAGTCCAGAAGACTGGTATAAAGTCACTAACTGTGGCTATAATGTCCCCCGTGAGCCTAAAGTAAAAAAACTGCTTGAGCAAAATATCCAAGGAGAACAGTGTGCTATTGAGGTATACCAGAAATTATCGAAGATGCTCAAAGATAAAGATTCGATCACCTATCAGCTGGTTTTAGAAATTCTGGAAGATGAAGTTGAACATGAAGAGGACCTGGAAGCTTTGTTAGAGGATCTGGAATTAATGTAAGGTAAAGAAAAATAAAAGAAGGAATTAATTTAAAAAAAAGTGTGAGGTGAATGATAATGGAAAATACAAATATAAATGAGACAAAAATGCCTTTGATTGGTGATTCCTTGCCGCAGATGAAAGTAGTTACCACTCATGGAGTGAAGTTACTACCTGATGATTATACGGGAAAATGGCTGGTCCTTTTCAGTCATCCTGGTGACTTTACGCCGGTTTGCACTACTGAATTTGTGGCTTTTGCTAAGAGAGTAGATCAGTTTAAGGAATTAAATTGTGAATTGCTAGGTTTATCTGTTGACCAGGTCTTTGCCCATATTAAATGGGAGGAGTGGATAGAAGAAAATCTGGGTGTAGAAATTCCCTTCCCGATTATTGCTGATGACGGTACAGTAGGAAAGAGGTTGGGTATGATTCATCCCAATCAAGGAAGCAATACAGTAAGAGCGGTTTTTATTATTGACCCCAAGGGGATCGTGAGAGCAATTTTATATTACCCCCAGGAATTAGGAAGGAATATGGATGAAATCGTCCGAATGGTAAAAGGTTTACAGGTAGTAGATAAAAATAAGGTAGCATTACCAGCGGATTGGCCAAACAATGAATTGATTAAAGATCACGTAATTGTACCACCTCCTAAGGATGTAAAGACTGCCAAAGAGAGGCTACAGAGTAAAGAATTCGAGTGCTACGACTGGTGGCTTTGCCATAAAAAATTATAAGGAGAAATAGAATAATGGCCCAAAAATATGAAATCTACAAATGTGAGATTTGTGGCAATGTAATTGAGGTCTTACATGGTGGTAAAGGCGAACTGGTTTGTTGTGGCCAACCGATGAGGCTATTGGAAGAGCAGACTGCTGAGCAGGCTAAAGAAAAACATGTGCCGGTTATAGAGGAGACCGCTGAAGGCATCAGAGTAAAAGTGGGTTCCGTACCTCATCCCATGGAAGAAAAACATTATATTGAGTGGATAGAGCTGATAACTGACCAGGGAACTAGTAAAAAATTCTTAAAACCAGGAGACCCTCCAGAGGCAGAATTTGAGGAAGTGCAGGGATTACAGAAGGTCAGAGAATACTGTAACATTCATAATTTGTGGAAATACGAAAAATAGAAGGTAGAGGCAGAAAAAGGCAGGGACTTTACCTTGCCTTTTTCTGCCTAGGGATAATCCAGAGCAAATTTACCTTTTAGGTCGCTCCGCAGGTGGTCATCTGGCTGCTTTAATTACCCTCTATGAAAGATATTTAGCTGCTTTTGATTTACATCCCTCAGCTATTGCCGGGGTCATCGGATTAGACAGTGTTGCCTATCATCTACCCTAAGATGCCTCAAGTTGAACATACTCAAGTCTATTTTCATGCTGTTTTGGCCATATTAATGAGAAATAATTAGGAATCAATGGTAGGTCCACCATTGGTTGCCATAGTTTTTAATATTGGTATGTTTAAAAGAAAAAAAGATAAAGTGTCAGGCGAACTAAAATTGCCACAATTGCTGTCGCTAATAAGGTTATTAGAATTCCCTGTCGCTGCATTTCATTAGCCAGTAAACCCGGAATGATATATCCTATACTTTGTAGCTCAATATTGGTAACTGGCAATTGAAAAAGAAAGCTTTCTACTAACCACTTCATGAAAAAACTGATGAGAACCATACTTAAAAAGCGACGTTTTCCGTATAAAATTAGATAGTTGGATAAAAAAAGGACTATATAATAGGTTAATATAGCAATACCGATGGTGATAATAATTCGAAAAGGCTGATTAATAAAAAGGGCAATATAACCGGGTACTACAATACCTCCCGGTGATATTCCTACCAGTTCATAAAACAAAAATCCAAGGGCAATACCAATTCCAATTGCCTGGTAAATCATATCTTTTCTCCCTTTTCTTGTAAATATTCCATTATAGCCAGACCAAATCCACGAGTGTTACCTAATCCGTAGACTATTCCTTCTTTCTCAATTAATTGAAAAATTTGCTCCAGAGTCTGCTTTATTTTAGTTTTACTCCTTACGAATTTTATCTGTTTTGAGGGATATCCATTTTGAATCAATTTTCTATAACATAGTGGACTGGTTGGACCGGCCAAAAATATATAGTTTACCACTATATCCTGGCTTAAAATTTTAGCAAACTGTATAGTTCGGGTTACTCGGTCGCCACGGTTATTTATAATAGCAATTTTGGGAGAGTTCATCAAATCTTTGGGTAATAACTGATTTACTTTACCCCAGATTAGCATAATTGATTCCCGATCATTAGCCGCAAAAGCATTCACAAACCATAACAGTTTATCTCCCATTTTTAATTGGTAAATACTAAGAGCACCAGGGTCTGGTTTAGCTTTTAAAATTCCCCGCCAACAAAGCTCTTCCTTAATATTTAGAATTTTCCCCACCCGAAGAGTAATGGCTACATTATCTTTAAAGTAGGTATTTTCAGACTCATTATTTTTGGTTAACGTTATTTTTTCAGGCTCAACCAGGATACATTGAGTATTCAAAATTTGAGCCTGTTTTTGAAATAGAGAAAAAAATTTTTGCTCGGCAGTAACCAGCACACCATTTCTGGGAATGGTTAATTTAAGAGAGTCTGCTATATTTTCTAAATCAATCCCATAGACATCCTGGTGGTCTTCCCGTACATTGGTAATTACTCCTATGGTGGACTTAATTATTCTATGTTCGCTGACCCACTGGGTTTCTGGATGAACAGCCATACATTCCATAACTATGGCATTACTTCTTCTCTTTACTGCTTTTTTTATAAAATGTTTTTGTTCGATAATATTTGCTGGTCCTCTTCGTTTGATTGATTCTTCTTCCCCATTTTCTAATATTATTCGGGGGGTGGTTCCTGTTGTTTTAGCTAGAACCCGATAGCCCGCTTCCCTTAAGGTGGCGGCAATCAATCTTACGGTAGTAGATTTTCCTCTAATACCGTTAACATGAATGCGAATAGGTATTTTTTTAATTCTTTGCTGGTGTAAATAGTTTTCCAAAATACCCAGGGTTAATATAAAAATAGTGAAGAAAGCTAAAACAGACATCGATAACTGAATCCTTATTTTATTTTTTGAAATTACTTTTCCTAATCCTATCGAAAAGTTAATAAATTGTAAATAGAAGAGAAAAGCAAGGATAATTTTTCTGAAATAAAAAACTCGCTTTGCTAGAAGCAAAGCGAGTTCGAAAGGAGGTATAAAAATGAAAAGAATATTTAATGGTTTTGTTTCTTTAATTCAGAACCAGAAAATATTATAACACTGATTTTGATTATGTCAAGGGCAAATTTAAAAATTTTGTGAATATTTTATGATAATGTCACCTTATTAATTATCTTGATAAAATGTCACTATGAATAAAGAGGTACATTATCCGATGTCTCAAAAACAACTTAGTAGGTATGTGACTATTTCTAG
>JAGPKD010000001.1 GCA_018054125.1 Candidatus Oleihabitans oleiphilus
ACGGTCTTCACCTATAATATAGGACATGGTATTCACCTTTAGCTTTCTTTTATATTATTTTTTATAGTTACATTATACCATGTTATTTTGTTTTAGGCAAGTAAAAGAAGACTTTTCACACAGTCTGCCGTCCCTTGTTCCACCTCGTATAAAGAAATACTGCCACAATTAATTTATTTAAATTATTTTAACATGCGAGGAGGTGAATGTAATAGTTAAAAATAAATTTAATCTAATTGGTTTTAAAATTATATAGAGGAAGGAGGTGAAAAAGAAATGAAAAAGAAAAGTATTTTGGTTTTTTTTCTAATTTTGGCGTTAGTAATATTAATTTCGGGATGTACATCAACCATACCCACAACCGGTACAATCGAGGTGAATTCCACTCCTGCTGGAGCCAAAATCTATCTTGACGGAGTAGACACAGGTATGGCTACTCCTTTTACAATTACAGATGTAGAAGCAGGTTCCCATGTTATAAAGTTGGATGCATTTCATTACCAAATTTGGGAAGAAACCGTTATTGTTGTTGCTAATGAAACTAAATATCTTAATCCACTTTTGACTTATGCTCCCCCACAACATATTACTCTTCAACCTGATCCAATAGTGGGTGTAGATGCACAAGTATATAGTGCGGTCCCTTCAACAAATTATGGAGATTTATGGTTTAGCAGTATTGGAAATAGTGGTTCTACTATTACCAGAATGTATATTAAATTTTATTTAAGTGCAGTTCCGGCAAATGCTAGGATAGTTGGTGCTTATTTAAATCTTTATCAATACCATACTTCTGGAAGTAATAATTTTACCACAGGTTTATATAGGGTTACCGATGATTGGGATGAAAGCACAATTACCTGGAATCTACAGCCTGACAGTTCCACTGATGCAGAAATCACTAATAATATAACTGCTGGAGCCGGAATTTGGGAGTCTTGGTGGGACTTAGACACTTTGGTACAGGGTTGGCTGGATGGAAGTATTACTAATTATGGAATGGTGTTAAAAGATACTAACGAAACTTCAGTTAATAATATTGCATATTTTTACACTTCTGATTACACAGGTGATGTTACAGAGCGTCCCAAATTAGAAATAGAATATTATATTCCTTAGAAAAAAATAAATACGGCAGAATATAAAATAAAATTATGGGAGGGTCAATAAATAACGAAATAAGATGAACATAAAGTAAAACAAAATAATCACCAATAATTATCGGGTAGGTTAAATAATAAAAAATTTTAGCCTACCCGATAATTTTTTATGCCAATAAATCCAAAAAAATAGATAAAAGCAGCAAGATATGCCACTACTTTAAAGCCAAGGTGCAATGGGGTCAGGCTTCACAAATTCACAAATTCATCTTGTACTATAAACAATATCTTTCTTGCAAAATAATATTTTATTATAATAATATATTATTATAATAATATATTAATAGAATAATAGAATACTAATAGAATTATAGGTGATATAGATGGAGAAAATGACCAAAATAAGAGATAACTCACAAATAACTATTCCAAAAAATATTATGGATAAACTGGATTTAAAAAAAGGTGATACTATCTCTGTTGAACTTCGGGATGACGAGATAGTATTAAAACCGGTTGTGATACAGGGGATGGTTCTACCCCTGTTCTATATTCTCCTCTCTTCTATTTGGAAGGGATGCTATGATAAAAATCATGAACTCTGCTTTTATTTCAAATTTTTAAACTATTCATCTTGGGCCTACATTCAGCCTTTATTTATTTGTTCTCTATGATGCAGCCCCACTAATTCGGATACTAAAAAAGTGAATATAATGCCGGTGCCCGGCTCATTAAGTCTACCTGCTTCAACAATAGCATCATATATTGGTTTATACTGGTCAATTTCACTGAGTATTAAAATAATCTCTTTTGATGCTTCAACGTGGATATTAAAAAATTGTAAGGCCTCCGATTGTCCTGCCCCTCTTCCATAAAGAATGGTAGCTCCTTGTGCCCCTGCTTTCTTTGCTCTATCTACAATTTTATCTGCTTTTCCTCTTTCCACAATAGCAACTATACATTTAACTTCCATACAATCCCACCTTCCTTATATCCTCGTTAATATTCCTAATACTAACACCGATATTACTGCTCCAATGGAAGTAAGCCCCACTATACCAAAGCCAGACACCAGGGGGTCGACATTCTCTAGTATCTTTGCTAAACCTATTGCCAGAGCCATATTGAGGGGAATATTAACCGGACCGGTGGTGGCACTGGCTGAATCCATGGCAATGGATACAAACTCCTCCGGAGCAAAAAAAATCAATACCAGAATTACCAAAAGTAGAGGTGCCACAATTTTTATATAAGATATATTGTTAAGTATTTTATATACTCCTATGCCCATTCCCGAGCCAAATCCGATAGCAACGGCGTGAATCAGAACTCGATGAGGTATAGCTCCTATGGATATTTCCTCAACCTCTAAAGCCAGAGTTTTTAAAGCTGGCTCCACAAGGGTACCGAAATACCCTATGATGAAAGTCATAGCCACTATCAACCATTTTCGTTCTAACACTACCAAATTCTCTCCCACCGAATCCCCTAAAGGTAAAAGACTCATAGAAATACCTTTTAGAAAAAAATGTAAGCCAAATATACTTAATAAGACTCCTATACTAAATTCTTTAACGCTTTTAATAGGCTGCCTTAGTACCACTAATTGAAAAAAAGCAAGAGTGGCAACCAGAGGAAGCACGCTTCTTGCAGTTTCCCATAAATCACCCAAACCTTTTAATTCTCTCATATTATGCTCCTTCCAAAAGGATAATCTCTATGCGGATATACTGAGTACGTCTCCAGCTCTTATTATTATTAGTATAAAGCAACCTTCAGCATTAGTCTACCCTATGTTTTTATCACATTACTTTTCTCTTTCCAATGGTCCAATCCAATGGGGTCAGGCTTCACAAATTCCACAAATTCATCTTGTACTATAAACAATATCTTTCTTGCAAAATAATAATTTATTATTATAATATATTAATAGAATAATAAAATATTAATATAATTATAGGTGATATAGATGGAGAAAATGACCAAAATAAGAGATAACTCACAAATAACTATTCCGAAAAATATTATGGATAAACTGGGTTAAAAGAAAGGTGATACTATCTCTATTGAACTTCGGGATGACGAGATAGTATTAAAACCGGTTGTAATTATTGACAAAAGCCAGGCCTGGTTCTGGAGAAAAGATTGGCAAAAAGAAGAGAAGGAAGCCGAAGAGGATATCAAAGCAGGCAGAGTAAAAACATTTAATAATACTGATGATTTAAGGAAAGATTTAAAAGAATAAATGAAGCTCCAAATTACCCAGCGGTTTAAACGAAGTTTTCAGAAACTAACCAAAGAAGAACAACAAGCCTTTAAGAAATGTCAGCCTGTTAAGACCTGACCACCAATTTACTTTTTTGTCCCTCAGGTTGTATCAGGTTATAAGTGGTTTAAAGATAAAATACCAAAATGTAAAAAATCAAAAAAGAAGGTCATATTATTCTTGAAAGCCTAAGATAGAAATGTTAAATATGGATACCCGATATCTCAAACTGTCAATAAATAAAAATAAAAAACCGGAAGAAGAATTAAACCCCTTCCGGTATCATTGTTTTATTAACACAAATATATAAATAATTTAAAACATTTACCTTCAATGCCAGGTAATAGTAATATCATCTATAAAATAGAAAAAACGATCACTTACATCATGTGTCCAGGAGCTGACTTTTAAAGTAATAGCAGACCCCATATAACTACTCAAGTCATGGGTAAATTCCTTCCATCCATTGGTATCATTATCAACACTGAAAATTTCATTATCGTTGATATACACTTTCATCCAGTCGTATCCAGGGAGACCACTCTCATCACGATCTACAACCAGGTAATAAAACGACAATAGTGGCTTTAAATTACCTGTACCGTTAGGGATTTCAACTGTTTGTTCAATAGAGGCAGTGTTTGTTTTGGTTGCGCCACTCCAAAGGCCATCTGCACCATCACCCATAAAAGCAGCATATCCTCCGGAATGAACTCCGTATATGTTTTGAACATAAGGAAATTTATTGCTGGTAGTTACTTCCCAATCAGTAAAATTACCAGTTTCAAAACCTCCATTTAATACAATGGGCTCTTCAGGACTAGAAGTAAAATTAGGTCCAATCAATTCAATACTGTACACATTGATTGTTGATTCACCGTCCCATCCGTCATCTACCGCATGAACTCTGATATAATAAGTGCCTGTTAAAGTGCTGACATCTAAAGTATCAATTCTTCTAGTGAAGGGTCTTATCTTTTCCAAAGGTTTATCATTATTATTATATCTACCAAACTTTGAAGATGCTGACACCACCAGATAACTTCGATTGTTTTCACCATCAAACCCGATATTTTCCCAGTCTATAGCTATAGTATTAATACAGGTGAGGTCTACTGGATTATTAGTAACAAAAGTTTTTTCTGCGGTTCCCCTGGTTTGATCTGCATTTAAATACATGCTGTCTGGATACAGATATTGGCTTCCATTACCCTCGCCATACCCGTTAACCCAAATATGATTATATGTGCTTCCATTATAGAGATACCCAACTTGGGGACATTCAATACCCCCTGTTAAGTCATTCCAAGGGAAGAGCCCTTCACAGCCGGTAAAGACCATAACAATTAGAGCCATTACAACTAAAGACAGGTACTTATATAAGTTTTTCATATAAAAACTCCTTTCTATTATTTAAACTTACTTTTTAGCTTTTTAATTCAAAATCTATATCTACTTTGTCAACTATCCACCATTATCAAAAAGATAGAAAGATAGAATATTTTCTTACAAAATAATCCTCCCTTTGTATTTAAAGTTAATTCTAATGTTTTAGCATACACTCAATTTTTGGCGTACTTATTCCAACTATTTTATTGCATAATTTTATAAAAATTGATAAAATAAAACAACTTAAATAACTATTATCAGTTCGGCTAATAATTATACGTATTATACATTAAGTTTGTATAATATCCAACAAAAAGTTGATAGCTTACCTTCAATTCATATAGAAACGAGTTATACGCCATTCGTAGACAATTTATACATAACAACTCCAACCCAACGTTTTATGCCAAAAGAAAAATAACCATACAGCAAATAACTGACCAATATTACGAGAAATATCTGAGAGAAGGTATTGGTAAGGGGATATGTAAAGGCAGGATTTGAAATGGAGAATAAATTTCAAGGAGATCATAGAAAATGGAGAAAGATGAGAAGTGGGATCGGAAAGAGGTTGTAACCGTAGATCCTATTTCAATTTTTTCAGGCGGAGTGGATGTTCATCTATATGGCCAGGGAAAGGATTATGGGAAACATGCGCATGGATGGGGTCAAACCGAAGAGGAAGCTAGAGCAAGAGCTTATAAGGATTGGCGGGAAAAATATGCATGAGCAATTAGCAAGATTTGGCAATATCTCCAGGGACTGGCTGGCTGTTCTTTGAGACAGCTAGCCAAGTTAACCGGATTGACGCTACATCAGATTGTCAGAGCATAATACAGAGAGCCGTCCCCTGTTTGTATTTGAAATGTGGGCGTATGTGAATGGTCAAAAAGTTCAGTTAAAACTTCTAAGGAATAATAGGAGAACGAAAACATGAAAAAAAAGATTCTGTCTTTCATACTGGCATGCAGCATAGTAGTCTCTCTTGTGCTGCTTGCCACCGGATGTGCGGTGAAAACCAGTACGCCGGAGGCGGCGAAGCCCTTGTGGGAAGCGGGCGATGAAAGAAACAAGATTGTCGTCATCAGCGACCTGCATCTCGGGATTAACGACGACTATACCGAAACGTTGGCGAATCGTCCTCTGCTCATCAACTTTCTGAAAAGTCTGCGGAATACGAATGATGTGCGTGAATTGGTGATCGCGGGCGACTTTCTAGACGAGTGGTATTTGCCTGTGTATTATCCCGCATATACCGACGAAACGCAGTTTTATAAGGATGTGATCGGCAACAACCAGGAAGTCATCGACGAGATGAACCGGGTCGCGGACAGCGGCATCAAGCTTGTCTATGTAATTGGCAACCACGATATGACGCTGGAGGCAGAAATCCTGCAGCAAGCCATCCCGAAAATTGAGCAGGCAAGGGACGCCAAAGGACTTGGCGTTTATTATACGGGCGACAGAAACGAAATTGTGATCGAGCACGGTCATCGTTATGATGTGTTTTCCGCGCCGGATATGGTTACCAACGCGGAACTGTGCGGCAACAACGATACGATTTTTCCGGCCGGGTATTTTTATGCCCGATATGCCGCCACATGGGTGCTGGAAGGCTATCCAAAAGTAGCAAAAGAGCTGCCGGTGGTTGCAAATGTGCCGGACCAAACTGATACGGATCAGTACGGTGCTTACATATATTACTCGATTCTCAAGAATATTTCAGAGCGAATTACGCCCAACGAAAGTCTTGATAAGAAGATTTTCGATTTGCATATCGTGGGCTTTGACGACGCCTATACCTATCTCGATTTCTATCCGACCGAGCAGGCGGATGGAACAATCTCGGCGCCCGTGTTGTTCCGAAATATTCAGCGCACATGGGAAGAACGGCAGCAGATCAACAATGTCAAGGTTCCAAACACCTTTATCGAGGCGGTAGCCGGCACGCTGGATTGGCATTATTTTATGGAACAGGCCCAGGCGCAGTATATCGACAATCCGAATGAAAACGTGGACATCGTCGTGTTCGGTCACACCCATGTGCCGACAATAAAAGACATCGGCGAGGGAGCCCTTTACGTCAACACCGGAACGTGGGTCGACAATAACACCAACTATCCGGATGCTGCGCGCACGTTCACTGTCATTACTGCAGCCGAGAAGGATACGGCGACGCTCTACAGCTTTGCAGAGGATGGTGCCCTGATCGATATCGGCGAAGGCGCCAGCAAGTAAATGGTGGATGTCTCCAAACATTCTTTATTTGTTCCCACAAACACCAACGAACAGCACGGCCCGTCAGATTTTGATGTCTGACGGGCTTTTGCGTTTGTACGCATTTGAGGCAAATCTGAACTGGAATGATCTGCTCCCCGGAAACAGAGCCAATACTCTGGAGTGCAAAGGGGTCAAATCTTTATTATTGACAGACAGATATAAAAACAAATGCAAATGGGGTCTATAATTGAAAAATAACATTTAACTATAGAATAATCTGATTAATTAGGATAGTCAAATAACTTTCTTTATGTTAGAATAAAAACATATGGCCGAAGGAGCATTTGTGGCTTTTGGAGTTTGTCCAAAGACAACTTGTTTGTCTTAGGTGACTCGATCTGAACTGCCTGATATTCCTCGGCCTCCTGTTAAAGTCTAATGGGAAGATGTCTTTTTAGTGGCTATTATAGACGCGATAATACAGGAGGCCAGGTCACATAATAGGAGGAGAAGAAAATGAAAAGAATATTCGGAGGAATCGATATCAGAAGATATACACATCACATGATTATCATAGATGAAAAAGAACAGATCCTATACCAGAGGGATTTACTCCATCAATTAGGGGAGATAAAGGAAACTATGAAACAGTTGAAATCTTTGCAGAAAAAAATGCCCAGCTATCATTTGCCCTAGAGGGTAAAATGGTTACAGTAATCCCTTAGACCGGCTGCTTTTAGCCGAGGGCTTCACCCTCTACAATGTGGATAATTACAAACTCAAACGCTTCCGGGAAGCATTTACCGGAGAGTGGTGTGATGATAATCGGGATGCTTTAATGCTTTCGAAGATGTTAAACCTAAAAGATCATATCAACTCTGAAAGGGAGAAAGTATTTGTCCAAATAAACAAACCTTCCATAAAAAAATACAGGGGACGGTTCTCTGTTTGACACCTTTTCTCTGATATTATAGAAGATTTTCAGTAATTATCTCATTTTATGAGGAGTCCTGATGCTAAGAGTTGCCCGCCCGAAAGGTAGTACCGGAATATACCACTTCATAACCAGAGGCAGCAACCAACAAAACCTCTTCTCCTGTGCTGATGATTATGAAAGATTCCTCAATACCCTAACCAGATACTGCCCAAAGAGCAAAGGTGAAATCTATTAAAATTAGCCACTTTATCCAATACCAAACCAGAGACCCAGAAAAAGGTATTGAACTATCTCAAGGGATTAAACGGCTGTTCCTTAAGACAACTGGCCAGATTAACCGGATTGACGCTACATCAGATTGTCAGAGCATGATACCGAGAACCGTCCCCTGTTTGTATCAGGAGTGAGCCGACAGCGTATAACAGCGGATAAAGGGCTTCGTTTCACTTCGCTCAAATTGCCTTCGGTAACTTCGTTTATCCGCAAACCGTTATACTAAATGGCGGCAAAATTGGTTGGAAAGTATATCGAATAAAAAAAGAGTAATTGATCTATTCTATATTGGATTAAGGAGTTTACATATGGAAAACAAAGAACCATTAATTCACGATTTTGATTTAAATTTAATTTGTGATTATTTTGGAAGGTTAGAACGGCAGGGTCCTGGTAGCCCTGAATCTACTATTAGGGCATTAAGTTTTATTGACAATCTTTCAGATGAATTAAAAATTGCAGATTTGGCTTGTGGAACAGGTGGGCAAACAATGATTCTTGCCCAAAATACAAAAGGTACCATTATCGGACTTGATATTTTTCCCGATTTTATTCGAAAATTTAATGCAAACGCTGAAAAGCTCGGTTTGCAGAATAGGGTAAAAGGCATTGTCGGTTCAATGGATAATTTACCATTTCAAAATGAAGAATTTGATGTTATCTGGTCTGAAGGGGCTATTGCTAATATTGGTTTTGAAAAAGGTTTGAATTATTGGAGAGGCTTTCTAAAAAAAGACGGCTATATTGCTGTAACCTATGAGTCATGGTTTACTGATGCACGACCTGCTGAAATTGAAAAGTTTTGGGTTGATGCTGTTCCTGAAATAAGTACCATAGGGCATAATATTTCAATAATGCAAAAAGCCGGTTATAGTCTTGTTGCCGCATTTACATTGCCTGAAAATTGTTGGACGGATACTTATTTTATTCCGCAGAAAGCAATACAAAAAGCATTTTTGGAAAAAAATGCTGGCAATAAGGCTGCAGAGGCTTTTGTTGAGTATATGAAGTATGAAGCGGAGTTGTATTCAAAATACAAACAGTATTATGGATATGTTTTTTATATTGGTAAAAAAATATAAAAAATGGAGTACACCACCACTTCGTACAACAGCGTGTTTTCGACACTTTGTAAATATGAATGCAGTTGGTTGGGACGCCCAAACCTGCAGGACGTTAGCTGTAATATGGTGCTTCTATCGTATGACAACACTATTCAACTTGAACAATACTCGGTAAGGAGGTCAACCGTGAAAAAAATTACTGCGTTTATTGGCAGTGCTAGGAAAAAAGGAACTTATTTAGCGGTTCAGGAATTTGAAAAAAATTTAAAAAAATACGGAGATATAGATTTTGAGTACGTTTTTTTGAGCGACTACAATCTTGAGTTTTGTAGCGGGTGCAAGTTATGTTTTGATAAAGGCGAGCAATTCTGCCCTTATAACGATGATCGTAATGTGCTTATAGCAAAACTGGAAGAGGCGGATGGTGTTGTTTTTGCAAGCCCAAGTTATGCATTTCAAGTTTCAGGACGAATGAAAAATTTTATTGATCGGATCGCATTTATCTATCATAGGCCGAGGTTTTTCAAAAAAATCTTCACAGCTATTGCAACGCAGTTTATCCCCTTTGGGAACCAAACTCAAAAATATCTGGAAAGCGTAGGGCATAATTTGGGTTTTGATGTGTTAAAGGGTACAACAATTATAACCCCTGAGCCAATACCCGAAAAACAACTTGAAAAATTAAAAGCAAATATTATGAAACTGGCAGGTCAATTTAATAATAGGCTTTATGAAGAAAAATCGGTTAAACCTTCATTGTTTAAGGTAATAACATTTAGAATGACACGTTCAGGGCTTCAAAGTTCAGATTTAAAGCTATATGATTATGAGTATTATAAAGAGAAGGGCTGGTTTAAGTCTGGTTATTATTACGATATTCATTTGGACCCAATCCAAAGAGTGATAGGCGGATTTTCAGATTTTTTGGGGCGGAAGTTATTCAAATAGGATGAAATATCTAATACAAAAACACGCACCAGACTGCAGCTTACAAAGGCATCTTAGCAAGGGTGCTGGCCTTGATCGATAAATATTGAAAATAGGGGAAGGCCTGCGCCACCCTTCTTCGCCGGGTGCAAGCACCGCCAGGAAGAAAGGCTGTGTGGGTCTGGTTAAGGGACGTCAGGAAGCCACAGACGTTCTCCATGATAAACGGATACACGGATACAGGGACGCACGGATACAGGGGACGGTTCTTTGTTTTACCTCTTTCCTCTGATGATTTAAAATATTATTACTCATATACTTATTTATCCCCTATCATACTAGAGACTCAAAGCAAGATTTGGCAATATCTCCAGGGACTGGATGGTTGTTCTTTTAGACAGCTGGCCAGGTTAACAGGATTGACGGTGAATCAGATTGTGAGAGCTTGATACAGAGAACCATCCCCTGTTTCTCCCTATTTCTCCTTATCCTTTAATTGAATTTAATTTCCCTAATTTTTTGAGGTAAGAAAAATACCCACAAGTAGTTGACATGAACCTAAGCTTATTTATTTTTTTGAATTACCTTACTGATTATAATATAATAAAGCGTGAAAAAATATTTTAACAAATTTAAAATAAAAAAGGGG
This sequence comes from Candidatus Oleihabitans oleiphilus, assembly GCA_018054125.1. Taxonomy (GTDB): domain Bacteria; phylum Atribacterota; class Phoenicimicrobiia; order Phoenicimicrobiales; family Stramentimicrobiaceae; genus Oleihabitans; species Oleihabitans oleiphilus. The sequence continues at coordinate 10,826 of JAGPKD010000001.1, forward strand.
TAACAAAAATGAATCTAAGTAAAAATTTTATAATTTTAGGATTAATTTTAATTTTTATCATTACCAGTTTAGCTACAATTTCTTTTGCTAGTGAAGAAAAAGATTACATCAATCAAGCTTTAAAATTAATTGAAGAAGAAAAATATAATGAAGCAGTAGAAGAATTAGAAGAAGCCCTGATCATAGTTAGAAGTAAAGCCGACTTAGAATTTGTCAATGTGACATTTACTGATGAAGAGGCCTGGGGATTTGGTATGTATAACCAAAGAGAAGGTGCTGTCTTTACTCAGGGCGAAACTTTCTTTATTTATGGTGAAGCAAGAAATCATACCATTAAACAAATTAAAGAAGACCTCTATGAAATATACCTTAAAGAAGACCTCTACATCTTAGATAAAGATAACAATATCCTATTCAAACAAGAAGACTTCCTTGACTACCATATAACTTCACATTCTAAAAATTTTGACCTGTTTATTACCAATACAATTACCCAAACTTCTCCTTTCCCTGTAGGAGATTATAAATTTTTACTAGTCTTAAGGGACGTTTTTTCTGGGAAAACCACTGAGGCAACTATTAAATTTACTATTTCAGAGTAAACTCTAAATTTATAAAAATACTTAAAGAATCTCTTAAAATATATCATGTTATTCTCTACAGTTAGGTCCTCTTACTTGCTGGGTAGAGGAGATGGTAACTGGTAACCTAACCATATCGTTAGAAAAATCAATCCAGGAAGGGGGAAATAAATTAAATGTTACGTAATATTTTGGCAATATTGGGAGCTATTTTTCTGATTATTCTCTCTTTCCGTCTTTTCCCGGTAATCATTGCTTTTTTGTTCACTGCTGGAGCCATCATCTTATTGGTATTATTATTTCTGGGGGTATTAGGGCTTTTTGCTCCTATTTTAATTTGGATATTTTTAATCATTCTTGTTCTTCGCTTGATTTTTGGAGTTAAATAGCAGGAGAATTAATTTAGAGTCATAATCCCGGGTTAGGCATTATATTTTTTAAACTCTTAAAATATTAAGGGAGGAATTAATTATGGAAGTAAAAAATCTATTGGATTTGGTGCAATACCAGGACAATGCTGTGGTAAGTACCGAGCTAATAAAGAAAGATGCCGGCACAGTCACCCTCTTTGCTTTTGATAAAGGCCAGGGGCTAAGCGAACATACTGCACCATACGATGCCTTAGTCTATATCCTTGACGGGAAGGCAGAAATTACCATATCAAAAGAACCATTTACCCTTCAAACTGGTGATATGATTATTATGCCTGCCAATCAACCCCATGCCTTAAAGGCGTTGGAAAAGTTCAAAATGCTTTTGATCATGATTAAAAAATAATAAATAATAAAGTAAATAGAAAGGAAGGTACGAGCAATGTCTAAAGTAATAATTATATATTATTCCAGAACAGGTAATACTGAAAAGATGGCACATCTAGTTGAGCAGGGAGTAAAGGAAGAGAATGTTGAGGTGAAATGCCAAAAAATAGAGGATACCCGTTTAGATGACCTTTTGGATGCAGATGGAATTATTATTGGTTCCCCCACTTATTTTGGAATGATGGCTGCTCCCCTTAAAGAATTTATTGATAGAAGTAATAAATACTACGGCAAACTTAAAGGTAAAGTAGGTGGAGCTTTTACTTCCTGCCATCGAATTGGTGGAGGTGGAGAAACTACCTTGCAAAGCATTCACAATGCTTTTTTAATACATGGGATGATTATTCAAGGAGAGACTGACGGTGCCCACTATGGTCCCTTAGCTGTGGGAGCACCAAATAAAACTGTAAGTGAAGAGTGTAAAAATTTGGGAAAGAGAGTGGCTCAATTAGTTAAGCGATTTTAGTATTGATGATGTTTTTCCAGCTTCCCATTTTACGGGAGAAAAGGAGAAACAAAACTATGATGAATTTTAAAAGGACAATCTCCTGAATAGAAATAGATATATATTGTACTGAAGAATTTGTTCGTTATACAGAGAACTGCTCCCTGTTTGGTCGAGAACTATCCCTTGTTTGATGCCCCTCTAATTTTTTAAAAGAAAATATTAAAAATTGTTGACTTTTATTTTGAAACAGTATAATATAACAACATATTATTATAAATATTAAAATAAGTCTTAAAAAAAGTTCCTATTATATTTAGCCGAAATAATAGTCAATATTTTACTCAACTTCCTGCAAATTACCAACAGATAGATAAAGAAGGGGGGGGGATTTTATTATAAGAAGATTGAATTTTTGTTTTAGTTATTAGGTAATAGTTTTTTAAATTTTTAAGGAGATTCTAATTATGAAAAAATTAAATATTACTTTACTAGTTATTTTTTTATGTTTTGTATTAAATCTTTCAATTCTTGCTGCCGATAAGCCTCTCATTGGTTTATCATTTTCTGATTTTACACTTGAACGATGGGTAAGAGAAGCGGAGGAAATGACAGAATTAGCCCGCAAATCAGGTTGTGAGGTTATTGTTCAAGAAGCGAATCATGATCCGAAAGTCCAGAATGATCAGATTGAGAATATGGTTTTACAAGGTGCTGATGTTATTCTAATTGTAGCGGAAGACGGAGCAGCAGCTGCAACAGCAGTTGATGCAGCAACAGGGGCAGGTGTAAAATGTATCTCATATGATAGATTAATTAAATCACCTAATAATGCAGTTTATATTTCATTTGATAATGTTGAGGTCGGGCGAGCTCAGGCCAGAGGAGTGTTAGCGGTTAGGGATAGTGGTAGATTTGTACTTCTTGGTGGAAGCCCAACAGATAATAATGCTGTACTTGTTAGACAGGGTCAGATGGAAGTTCTCAAGCCCTATATAGATAGTGGAAAGATTGTTATAGTTGCAGATCAATGGGTTCCAAACTGGGATACAACAGAGGCATTAAAAATTATGGAAAATATACTTACTGCGACTAATAATGAGATTGATGCAGTAGTTGCTTCAAATGATTCCACTGCTCTAGGTGCTATTGAGGCTTTAAGAGCACAAGGTCTTGCTGGAAAGGTTCCGATTTCTGCACAGGATGCCACAGCAGCAGGTTGTAATGCAATTGCCAAAGGAGAACTTACCGTAAGTGTTTACAAAGATATAAGGAAACTTGTTCCCTTGTCAATTGATATCGCAGTCAAGTTAGCAAAAGGTGAACCAATAGAAGGATTGCAGGAATTCACATTAGCGGAACTTACCGGCGATAAGAACTTACTGGGAACCGTACCGTGTAAGTTCCTGGAAGTGGTAGGAGTAACTAAGGACAATCTATATGAGGTCATTGTTAAGAGTGGCTATCAGTCCTATGATGATGTATATAAAGGAGTACCTGAAACAGAGAGACCGCCAAAAATCTAATGGTGAATGAAATGTACCAGTGTACCACAGATTACCAAAATCTGTGGTACACTTTCTTTTATTTTTAAATTCTTTTAAATAAATTATCCCTTAGCATGGTGGTAAATCTATTTTGAAAGAAGAAATTATTTTACGAATTGAAAATGTAACAAAAGACTTCCCAGGTATTCGGGCATTATCCGATGTTTCTTTCAAAGTAAAAAAAGGGGCAATCCATGGTCTATGCGGGGAAAATGGTGCCGGAAAGTCTACCTTAGTGAAGATTCTAGCAGGAGTTTATCCGAATCATACCTATCAGGGGAAGATTTATTTTAATAATAAAGAATTAAAACTTACCTCTTCTTCTATTGAAGAGGCAATCAAAGAGGGAATTGCTACCGTTTATCAAGAACCTGTTCTCGTTCCTCACATGACCGCCGGAGAGAATATTTTTCTAGGGAGAGAACCGGTAAATAATAAAAGAATTATTAATTGGAATAAATTATTTTCAGACACCAAAGAAATTCTCGCCAAATATAAACTAAATGTTCCTCTTTTTGCGAAATTATCTACATTGAGTGTTGGACAACAACAGATGGTTGAAATTGCTAAAGCCTTAGCACAGGAAGTTAAACTTTTAATTCTTGACGAGCCTACCTCCGCCCTTACTGAGTCTGAAGTCAATTCCTTAATTGAGATACTCAAAAATTTAAAAGAAAGTGGAGTGACCTGTATCTATATTTCTCATCGGCTGGAAGAGTTTTTTCGGATTACAGATAATATTACAGTGCTTAGAGACGGTCAAGTGGTTGATACAGTGGAAACAATGGATGTCACTGAGGAGAAGATCATTGCTATGATGGTGGGACGTGAAATGAAGAAAAGATTTCCTGCTAAAAAGTCTAATCCCGGTGAAAAGTTATTGGAAGTGAAAAATTTATCGGTATCAGTATATCGTAAAAGGATAATTAAAAATGTTTCCTTTGATTTAAAAAAGGGAGAAATATTGGGCATAGCTGGCTTGATGGGATCCGGGAGGACTGAGCTTGTTACTGCATTATTCGGAGAATATGGGAATCAGATTACTGGGGAAGTTTTTTTAGAAGGGAAACCGATAAAAATAAAATCAGCAGAGGATGCGATAAAATTTAGAATAAGCCTTGTACCGGAAGATCGGAAAGAGATGGGGCTAATATTAATACAGGAAGTATTTAAAAATATCTCCTTACCAAATCTTAAAAAATTTTCTAGTGCCTTGACTATTGATAAATATAAAGAATTACAAGAATGCAAAAAATATGTTGATTACCTTAGTATAAAGACACCATCACTTTTTACTATTACTGAATCGTTAAGTGGAGGTAATCAACAGAAGGTTGTTATTGCTAAATGGTTAATGTCAAATCCAAAAGTTCTTATTATGGATGATCCGACTCGTGGGATTGATGTTGGAACGAAATATGAGATATATGTCCTAATACAAAAACTTGCCGAAAGTGGCGTGGGTATTATTATGATTTCTTCTGAGCTGGAAGAAATACTGGGAATGAGTGACCGAATTATGGTTATGCATGAAGGTGAATGTACCGGGTCCCTTGATCGGAAAGATGCCACTCAAGAAAGAATAATGGTTTTAGCTACGAATATTACAAATACTAAAAGAGATAATGGGAATAATGAATGAAACAATTAAATTCTATTCAAAAATTTAAGGAAATTAATATTGATTTTAGAGCTTATACACTCATCTTTGCTCTTATTATTATTTGGTTATTTTTTGGTTTTTTAACTGGTGGTGTTTTCCTTTCTACTAGAAATTTTTCGAACCTTCTAAGACAAATGACTATTATATCTTTCCTTGCCATCGGGATGACCCCAGTCATTATCACTGGTAATATTGACCTTTCTGTAGGATCGATGACTGGCTTTATCAGTGTAATAGCTGCTTATTTACAGGCAATTATATTACCTGAACTTCTTCCTGTACTATTTCCGGTACTCTCTGTCGAATCGTTAGGAATATTAAGCACAGTTGTTACAGTCATTATCTGTCTTTTGATAGGATTATTAATTGGATTAGGTCAGGGCTATATTATTGCTTATGGAGGTGTGCCGGCTTTTATTGTAACTCTGGGAGGACAGTTTGTTCTTAAAGGAGGAATTCTGGGTGTGACCCAGGGGAAAACTATCATTCCAATTGAAGATTCCTTGCGGCTAATGGCCCAGGGATATTTATCGAAGTATCCAGGTATCATCATAGCAATCATTGCTATTGTTATTATTTTTCTGGTTATTTTGCAAAGTAGAACAAAAAAGAAACAGTATAATCTTAATACCAGGTCTCTTGGTGTTGATTTACTGGTTGCCTCTATATTTTCAGCTCTTGTTTTGGTTTTCACCTTTATGATGAATAGCTATAAGGGAATACAAATTCCAGTATTAATCATGGTTATAATAGCTGTATTAATTACCTATTTAATGAATAACACCCGGTTTGGCAGGTACATATATGCAGTGGGAGGGAACAAAGAGGCAACAAAACTTTCCGGAATAAATGTTCAATCTGTTGTTTTAAAAACCTATGCGCTGATGGGTCTTCTCTGTGGCGTTAGTGGTATTATTCTTACTGGTTATGTTGCTGCCGGAACCACCAGCGGAGGAACAAATTATGAACTTTCAGCCATAGGTGGTTGTGTTATGGGTGGAACAAGTTTAATGGGAGGTATTGGGACTGTATTTGGTGCTCTAATGGGTACTCTTATCATGACCAGTATGGAAAACGGAATGAGTGTCATGAATATGAGTGTTTTCTGGCAGTACATAGTAAAAGGATTAATATTAGTTCTGGCAGTTTATGTAGATGTAGCCTCAAGGAAAAATAAATCTTTGTAAAATATATATTTAGTGTTATTATTTTATTAAGGAAAATAATAGTCAGAAGGAATAAACCTTTCTCATGAATAAGAATGTTGATGATTTGGGAAACTCCATAGTCATCAGAAGATGGAACTTAAGAACTATCTTTAAGGTCATCCAGGAAAAAGGCCCTATCTCCCGGGTGGAATTGACTAAAACAACCGGCTATAGTGCCGGTACCGTCTCCAACCATGTTCGGACCCTCATAGAAAAGGGCTTTGTTATTGAAACCAACAAAGGGGTCTCCTCCGGTGGTAGAAAACCAGTAAAGTTGATGATTAATCCTGATAAGGCTTATATTTTGAGTATTGAAATAGAGGTTAAGCAGATAAAAATAGTAATTTTTAACCTGAATATGAAAGTAGTCTTGCTAAGCATTATCCCTATAATAGCAAAAGATAATTATCTGGATACCTTAAAACAGATATTCTCTGAGATAGACCGGATGATAGGAGAAAAGCATTTAAAATTGGAGAACCTGCTTGGTATAGGAGTAGCTGTACCTGGCCTGATTGATAAAGCAAAGGGTATCTTGGAATTCGCCCCCAATCTGGGCTGGAGGGGTGTTCCCATCACCCGTATTTTTAAGGAGACCTACAATCTTCCCATCATCTTAAACAATGAGGCCAAGGCAGCCGCCATCGGTGAGAGAGCACTGGTCTACCCTAAGGTCAATAACATGGTATTTGTCTCTATCAATGAGGGAATAGGCTGTGGTATCTTCTTAAATGGTAAGCTCTATAGGGGAGCCAGTGGCAATGCCGGGGAGTTTGGCCATATCACTATTGATACCAATGGTCCACTATGTCACTGTGGTAACAGAGGCTGCTGGGAGATATTTGCCTCTGAAAACTACATCATGAATAACTATCTAAAATTACCAGCTAGCAATCCTCAGCTGAGCAAAAAGGAGATATATCAATTAGGAAAGAATGGGGATCAAAGGATAAGGGCTATTTTCTCTGAGACCGGAAAGAATATTGGCATAGGCCTGGTCAATATCATCAATGGACTCAGTCCGGAGTTACTGGTTATCGGTGGTGGCATTGTAAATATAAAAGAATTCATCTATGAGGAGATGATTAAAAGGCTTCAAGAAAGTGCTCTTTCCGTCAACTACAAAAAGACGAGCATCAAATTTAGTAAGTTGGGTAGTTTAGCAGCAGTTTGTGGCATGGCTGAATTAATTATTAATGAGAGAATAAGATTTATTTAATATAGATTTTTGGTAACGAAGGTTGAGTAAGATAAAGAATTTTTTATTTTATAAAGATATTTATAAAGATAATTGTTTATGCTTTATTTGATTATTGAGGAGTGGAATATGAAAAAAAATAGATCATTACACAGTATCTGTCGTTGGACTTTTAATGCGGGACGAGGTGGTTTTGTCCCTGAAAATATAAGACCTACCTGGAATGATAAAAATTTTAGTACCGTTGCTATGATAAAACTGGTAAAGGATAAAATTGCTCCAAGATTACCAGACTATGTAGAATTGGGGATTGAATTGCATTATGATTTTGAGTTTAATGAAAAGACGGCCTCTGATATTGCTGATGCACTGGTAGAATCCGGGTTATATTTAGCCATGGTAACTCCAGGAGCGCATAGATATTATGCTTATGGGGGGATCGCCTCACTGGACCCCGAGGAGAGAAAGTCAGCAGAAGAATTTGGAGAGAGGACCGTTGCTCTAACCTACGGACCTCTTAGGAAAGCCTGGCATCCGGATCCTTCAAAATACCCCACCATAGTTATCTGGAATGGTTCTTTTGGCTATGACCTGGCATCTGTGGGAATTTCATATATGTATCAGAATCTTAAGGAGAGTATGGTAAAGCTATGTAAGTATGAAGAAAAATTGGGTGGGAATCTCTATTTTGCCTTAGAGCCAAAACCTAATGAAGGGCATCCGGTTCTTTTAATTCCTACTGTAGCCAGTGCTCTGGTTTTCTGGAATAAGTTAGAGAAAGAATTTAATATTAGTTGTGAGAAAAAAGGGGTGAATAAGGAGTTCGGCCACACAGAAATGATAGGCCTTGACCATATCTATGATACTGTCGAGGAAATAGACAATAATGCTTTAGTGCATATGCATTTAAATAGCCAGGGTTATAATGACGGTATCATTCTTGGTGGACCAGGTAAGTATGATATTGATCACGGAACACGGGTGAATGGAATGAATATTGCTATTGCTGGCTTAATTCAGGAAATTGGTTTTAACCGGTGGAAGGGGCATGATATGCAGACCAGGCCTTATGACAATGAAAAACAGGGCATTGATAGAGTCATAAGAAGCATACTTAGCTGGGAGGCCTGTGCCCAGGCTGCTCGGGAGCTTGACCAAAAACAGTTGATGAAATACCTAACCCAACGAGAAACCGCCAGGGCAGAGGATATGATGAGAGAAACTCTCATAAATGCTCAACAATATTTTAACCGAATGTATAAAGGGTAGAAATGGTAAATGGTATAGGGGATAGTTCTTTATTTGATAGGCTTTAATATACTGCAGTAAGATATTTTTCAAAGATGTTTAAGCTACCTTGATTTTGGTTAGCCATATAAATCTCCTTTAAGCTATTCATTTATAAAATATTTATAAAATTATCTTTCTTGATTCTGGCAAAGAGACTATCTATATGCTTGTCCTGCTTTCTTAATATCTTCAATAATGACCAGGTCCTCTCGCTGCTAACCAGATCTTAAGTAGTGCAAAAAGGACTGATTCTTGCTGCTGAGATATTCAAAGGGAATCCTTCCCTTATTTAGAGGGTGTTCCCCTTGATAACCACTTAATAAGATCAAGGTAATAATTTATCAACTTCTCCTCTTCCTCTCCCTTCCCTCTCCCTCGAGGGAGAGGGAAGGGAGAGGGTTAGGGTGAGGGTGTCAGAATATATTGTTCCTTATTTCAGAAAGAGTATTTTATAGTATCGAATTTTTTTGAAATTCCGATACTATAAAATAGTCCTCTCTTTATTTATTATTTTGAAAGTTATTTTTCAGTCTCTCTATTCTCTATATTGGCTTGTTATTCTTTGCTTTAAGTATAATCAAATCAATTAACTATGCAAGTAATTGAAAAATATTTATTGAATTGTCAATATATATCGAAAGAGGTATAATTAATTAACAAAAAATGTATTTCTTGAAATCCCTTCCCGTTTAGCTTACCTATTAGTTAATATTATTTTTCAAGGAGGTGAGGTCTTACATTTTCGCCAATTCATAATCTGAAAGAAAGGAGGTCTATTCAGATGAAAGGAGCAAGTAAGCATTTTAAGTATTATTTTCATCTTTTTGCAATCATCCTGTTCTTACTCTTCTTAGTCAGCTGTGACGGTATTACCCCTACTACCTATACCATTACGGCCACTTCCGGACCAGGAGGGAGCATCAGCCCTTCAGGAGAGGTTAGAATCACTGAAGGAGAAAGCCAGGAGTTCACCATAACCCCGGATGAATGTCATCAGATTGCTGAGGTCCTGGTAGATGGTGTATCTCAAGGTTCGATTGCTACCTATACCTTTGACAACGTAAATCAGAATGGGACTATTCAAGCCAGCTTCACCTCAGTAAAGATATACAACGTTGATACTGGAGACGCTTACGATACCATTCAGGGAGCCATTGATGCTTCCCATCCTGGAGATACCATCATAGTCTGTCCTGGCACCTACAATGAGAACATAGTATTGGGTAATAAGAACATCACCTTACGTAGTACTGATCCTTTAAATCCTTCTGTTGTAGCTGCTACTATTATTGATGCAGGAGAAAGTGGTTCGGTAGTGGAGTTTACCGGAGGTGATACCTCAACTCTGAAAGGATTTAAAATTACAAATGGAAATGCAAGCTATGGTGGTGGTATTTCCGTAATTAGCAGTTCTCCAACCATCACTAATAATACTATTACTAATAACACAGCTTATAGTGGTGGAGGGATTTACTTGTATGAATCTTCCCCTGAGATTATTGGTAATAGTATTAGGGATAACCTGGCAAATGTTGGAAGTGGAATTATTATAGCTTATTTTAGTTATCCCCATATCAGTGATAATAGCATTACCAACAATACGGCAACTTACGCAGGTGGTGGAATTTATGTGGTAAATCATTGTTCCCCCTTCATCCGTAATAATACTATCCAGGAGAATATCGCAAAAGGTCATGGAGGTATAGGTCATGGTGGTGGTATTTATGTAATTGATGAAAGCTCACCTACAGTAGAAGATAATATTATTAGAGAAAACAAGTCACGAGATTATGGTGGTGGAATCTACGTAAGTTTGAATAGCAAACTTCTTCCTGATATTCCCCGTCCTACTGGCTGGGATACCAGCAGAGAGAATATTCCGACTGGTAGCCCATTTACCCCAGCAGAAGGCGTTGAATTTACTATTGCTAGTAACAAATTCGTGGGAAATGAACATGGTGATCCTTCAGGCTATACTGAAGGTGCTCATGTCTATTTTTCAACTTGGTGATTTTAATCCAGAAAGTTCTAAAGCAACTTAATAAAGGGAAGTTTCATAATTGTTGCCTTTCAGCATCCTTGCTGAGGGATCTCTGAAAAAGAGGTAATAGAACCTGCCCCTAAACTAATTTTTAGAGGCAGCTGAAGCAATCTATTTCACTTATATTAGCATTTTTTGTCTACTAACTGCTAACTTTTTTTAATCCTGCGGGTATAACTGAAGGAGATTGCTTCGATCACTACGTTCGCTTGCAATGACAGAAGAAGGTGCTCGCAGTGACAGAGGAGTAATTATGGCAAGACCTGCCTTACTCCTTACTCTGTCTTTGTCATGGTGAGACTACCTCTTAACACCAGTTATGGGGCAGTCGTGGCAATCTCATCCATTTATACCAACCTAATAACTGAACTTACTTCACTCTACCCCCCCCTCACCCTAACCCTCTCCCTCGAGGGGAGAGGGAAGGGAGAGGGTGAGGGGGAGAGGTAAGGGTGATTTTATTATTTATTTTGGGACAAAGAAACTCTGTGTTTTCTTACACACTGATACTAACATTAACATCACTGGCACCTCAATTAAGACCCCCACCACGGTGGCCAGGGCAGCGCCGGAGGCTAAACCAAAGATCATAGTTGCTGTTGCTATGGCTACCTCAAAATGATTACTGGCACCGATTAAGGCAGAGGGTGCAGCATCTCGATAATCAAGCTTAATCAGTTTAGCCAGTCCATAGGTTATAAAGAAAATCAGATTGGTCTGAATAAAAAGAGGTATAGCAATTAATTTACTCTCTTTTTATTTTTTCTTTTAGCCAATTTGCAATTTCCTGCTTGCTGGATATTCTGCCAGCTGCCTTGACTTCACCGTCAATCAGCAATGCTGGAGTCATCATTACCCCGTATTCGGTAATCTGGTCCAGATTTTCAACTTTTACAATTTCCGCATCTATTCCTAATTCTTCAACGGCTTGTTGAGCATTCTGAAATGTTTTTTGGCATCTGGGACATCCCCTTCCTAAAATTTCAATCTTCATGATTATTCTCCTTTTATCGTTTTTCATATTCTTTCATATTATTTTTGACAGTACCTCATTTTTAATTTATTAAATTATAATTCCATAAACCATACCACTTATGGTAGCCATTATAATTACTAGGCTCACATAAACGAAAGTCTTCTTTGTTCCTACTACACTTCGTATCACCAGCATACTAGGCAGGCTTAAAGCTGGACCGGCTAAGAGCAATGCTAAAGCTGGACCTGGTCCCATCCCAGAACCAATTAATCCCTGCAGAATTGGTACCTCGGTAAGAGTAGCAAAATACATAAAAGCTCCTATAACCGAGGCAAAGAAGTTAGCACTAAATGAATTGCCTCCTACCAGAGAAACAACAAAACGAGAAGGTATTAGTCCTTCCTCTCCAGGTCTGCCTAATAAAAGTCCGGTAAAAAATATTCCTAAAAAAAGTAAAGGTAATATTTGGAGAGCGAAGCTTAAGGATGATTCCAGCCAGGAAACAATCTCCTGTTTTTTAAACCAGTTAATTAGTATATAAATAAACAGCAAGGCAAAAGCAATAGCTAAATACCATTTGTACTGGAATATCAGAGCCCATAGATTTTGGTCTCCTGCCTGAGGGCTAGCCCAGTTGGCAAAAATCATAAAGCCAATCATGGATATGAAATAAAGAACATTCTGCAATACGGTTCTACTATCAGGTTCACTTTTGCTTAATCCAAATTTCAGTTCCCCGTTAGCCTGTCGTTCTTTCTCTTCAGAGAGAAAAATAAAGTGCATGAGTAAACCGATAATCACACTGAATATTATCGCTCCCAGGGCTCTGGCTAATCCCAATTGCCATCCCAAAACCCGGGCAGTTAAAATAAGTGCCAGTATGTTAATGGCAGGGCCGGAATAAAGGAAGGCTATAGCCGGTCCTAATCCGGCACCCTTTTTATAGATACCGGAAAACAGAGGTAGAACTGTACACGAACAGACTGTTAACACCGAGCCTGAAAGAGATGCTACAAAATAGGCTAATGACTTATTGGTTTTAGCACCCAGATACTTTAAAACTGTATTCTGATCTAAAAACTGGTAAATCGCTCCAGCTATAAGGAATGCCGGAACTAAACTGAAAATAACATGTTCCCGAGCATACATATTTAACATAGCCAGGGCTTCAAAAAGCGGATTGCGAAATCCAAAGCTTTCTAATGGCAAAAAATAGAAAAGCAGGAATCCGCCTATGATTATAAAAACTTTTAACTTGTTATACATTTGTATTATTGTATTATCTAACTTCTGGATATAAAAATATTAATAAAACAGTATCTTCTGATGTTTATAGCCGTTAAGCTATTTATATTAAGTACAATTATTGCTTTTCTGATTATTGCAAAGAGACTCTCTATGTGCTTGTCCTGCTTTCTGGATATCTTCAATAATGATTGGGTCCTCATTAATCCAGCCACTTAAAATACCCATCAGTATTCTACTGTATTCATCTCCCCAACGATTAATAAAGTACTCACTCCAATAACCTTCTTGCCGGCTATCAATTAAACCAGCTTCCTTGAGTTTCCTTAAGTGTCTTGATACGCTTGGTTGGCGAATACCCAATACATAGGTTAATTCACAGACACACATAGGTTTGTATTCTAATAATTTTAAAATTCTAAGCCTGTTTTTTTCTGCTAACATACTATAGACTTGAGATAATCTTTCCATAACAAAATATTCAGGTGGCTTCACCCCCTGAACCCCCTCTCTTATTAGTATTGAGTATCTAGTATTTAGTATATAGTTTAAATTTCAGTCAAAAAATAAAGAAAATTTCCTTTCCAATTAAAATCACAGTAGTAATTTTTCACCCTCACCTTACCTCTCCCTTCTAAGGGAGAGGAATATGATGAGCATAACTGTATTCAGTTTCAATAGACAATAGATATAACATAAAATTCGGTATAACTTATAAGTATTACGGTATACCATTTTGTCATTGCGAGGAGCGAAGCGACGAAGCAATCTCATTCACTTATACCCGCAGTATCAATGAAAAGTTTTCAGTCATTAGTTCTCAGTTATAAGACCAAAGATACAGGTATACTATAAAATACTCCTTGACTTTATAGCTTACTTGCTATATATTACCATTAAATAAGTATTTGTCAACAGAGTGAATATAAAATATTATCCAAAAAATCTTAACTTAAGTAGTAAAGGTTAAAATGAATAGAGACCAAAAGCAATGTGGATGTAACAGTAATAGCAACAGTAATAGCAATAGTAATAGTATAAAGAACTTGAATATAAATATAAAATGGCAAAGATTGGTAGCTAAAGGTGAAACCTGTCCCAGATGCGAATCTACCGAACAGGAACTTAGTAAAGCCATAAATAAGCTACAGCAAGCCCTTTCCCCCCTGGAAATTAAAGTGACTCTGGAAAAAGAAGAGATAAATATTTCAGAATTTAAGCAAGATCCATTACAATCAAATCGTATCTTGATTAACGATCAGCCAATAGAAAACTTACTAAAAGGAAAGGTGGGGCAAAGTCCCTGTTGTGAGGTATGCGGTCCTTCCGATTGCCGGACTATGGAAGTAGATGGACAAATCTATGAAACAATACCTTCTGAGCTAATTATCCAGGCCGGACTAGTTGCTGCCAACCAGCTCCTCAGTGCAAAAAGGACTGATTCTTGCTGCTGAGATATGCAAGGGGAATCCTTCCCTTGACAACCCCTGAATAAACCTTAAGGTAATATTTATCACCCTACTAAAATTTTACCCCATCAAAATTTTTGAGGCTGAGACAAGGAAGTTGTTCGTGCTCAATTAGAAAGGGCGGGCAAGAGATAGCTATCCAGCTCTATAGCTACAGTTGTGGTTAGGCCAGTCAAATACTCAAGCAAAAGAAGGTTAGGGACCTATTCTTCCCCCATTGGTTAGGGAATAGGAAACTGGCGGCGAGAGAAAAAAAAGAGAAATAAAGATGAAATTACTTAGAGAATATGCTATGCTTAGGTTAGACTTGGGTAAGTTAAGAGGGAAATTATCAAATTGCCAAAAAAAATTACTCAGATTAAATTTTTAAAATAAAATACAAAAAAAGACAATCAAAAACAACAAAAAGGGAAAGAGGGAAAAAGAAAATGGAAGCGATTATGGCTCTGCTTGATTATGCTATGAGTAGCAACATCTACTTAGGGGCAGGGGTAATTTTTCTATCGAGAGTTATGGATGTAACTCTGGGGACTTTCAGGGTTCAGATGATAGTAAGAAGAAATAAGCTGATTGCAGCGATACTCGGTTTTTTTGAAATTTTCATTTATATCTTAATAGTAAGCAAAGTGTTGCAGAATATTGGAAATTGGTTAAATGTTATTGCCTATGCCGGTGGTTTTGCTACCGGGAATATTTTAGGGATATTTATTTCAGAGAAATTATCTAAAGAGATAATTTCAGTGGGGATTATCTCTAAAGATAAATTCCGAGAAATTGAAGAGAGACTTCGAGAAGAGGGATTTGGAATTACTCGTTCGGTAGGATACGGCAAAGATGGGGAAGTCCAGGTTCTTAGATTAATCTGCGAAAGAGATTGTTTTCCTAAAGTTAAGGATATTTCTTTAGAATATGACCCCAAGGCTTTTATTACTTCTTATCTTTTAACGGAAAAATATGGTGGTTATATTTATGGGATAAAAAACAAATTATAGAAAATATGCTACTAAATTAAAAGAATTAGTCCTGGAATCTTGGAAGCCTGCCTTTTATCCGATGAAAATCTATAAAAGCTATAAAAAAAATTTGACAGAAGCTGATATTTCGTTTATTATTGTTTTTAAAATAAATATTAATATTGTTATAGGGCAGAATTAGGTTAGACCTGGCTATTTTAGAGAGAGATATAATGGTGAAATTATCTCAGCTAAGGTCAACCGAAAAGAAAGCCCGTATGCCATAAGCATATTAGATTAGACAGGGTGGTTACCTTTATAGACTGATAATGAGTGGGATAAGTTATTTATCCAAATCCAGGTGGCACCGCGAGATTAAATAGACAGTCTCGTCCTTAAAAACTGATTTCAAAAGAACAGTAAGGGACGAGATTTTTTGTTATTACTGACCGCAATATCACCTGAACCATTTAATTATCTTATTATTATCTTTAATTAGATAATTACTGTATGTTGTGCTGATGAATAACTTATTCAAATTGGGTGGCACCGCGAGTAGAATTTAAATTACCTATCTCGTCCCTCAGGATAATAAATAACATAAATAAATTATCCGGGACGAGATTTTTTATTTTTGGGGGATTTTTATGGATAAAGAGAGGGATAAAGCAATATATAAAAAAATAGATAAAGAAATCGATAAAGAAGTAGACAGTGCTAAATTATTATTAGAAGACGGTTCTGTTTTTTCCGGGAAGCTATTTGGAGCAAGAAAAACAGTATCAGGAGAGGTTGTTTTTAACACTGGTATGATTGGTTATCCTGAGAGTTTAACGGATCCCTCTTACCAGGGGCAGATAGTGGTATTCACCTATCCCTTAATTGGAAATTACGGTGTTCCTTTTCCAGTTAGAGAGAACAATCTTCTGAAGTATTTTGAATCAGAGAAAATACAGGTTAAAGCTCTGGTTGTTACAGAATATAGTGAAAATTATTATCATTGGAATGCAGAGCAGTCTCTCTCAGAGTGGCTTAAGGAAAATCAGATACCCGCTCTATCTGGAATAGATACTCGGAAGTTAACTAAAATATTAAGAGAGAAGGGTACCATGTTAGGAAAAATTATTACCCACCTTCCCAACGATGAGGAAAAGATAACAGAATTTCAGGAACCTAATAATATTAATAATACCAATAATAACAATTTGGTGGCGGAGGAAAGTATTGAAGAGCCGATTGTTTATGAAAAAGGTAAGAAACGAATCATTCTGGTTGATTGTGGAGTTAAAAATAGTATTCTACAAGCATTTCTAAGAAGAGATATTACTGTTATTAGAGTTCCCTGGGATTATGATTTGTTATCTGAAAAAGCAGATGGTATTCTTATTTCTAATGGTCCTGGTGATCCTGAAAAATGTGAGTTGACCATAAATAATATTAGAAGAGCTATGGCCAAGAATATCCCAATTTTGGGTGTTTGCCTTGGTTGTCAGTTATTAGGTCTGGCTGCTGGGGCAGAGACTTATAAATTAAAATATGGCCATCGAGGTCAGAATCAACCCTGCTTAGAGGTGGGGACCAATCGTTGTTATATTACTTCGCAAAACCATGGCTATAGTATTGATTCAAATACTCTGAAAGAGGATTGGAGGGAATGGTTTTTTAATGTGAATGATCAAACCAATGAAGGGATTATCCATATCTCCAGGCCTTTTTTTGGAGCACAATTTCATCCGGAAGCCTCCCCCGGTCCGGATGATACAGAATTTATCTTTAATATGTTTTTGAGAGTGATATCATGATTAGAAAAAGAAAGAAGTTTAAAAAAGTCCTGATATTGGGTTCAGGAGCAATAAAGATTGGTGAGGCAGGTGAATTTGATTACTGTGGAAGTCAGGCTATTAAGGCCTTAAAGGAAGAGAAAATTCAGGTCATCCTGGTTAATCCAAATATTGCTACCGTGCAAACATCAGAGGATATGGCGGACAAAGTGTACCTTCTTCCAGTTAATGACTATTTTGTGGAGAAGATAATAGAAAAAGAGAGACCTGATGGAATTCTGTTGGGATTTGGCGGACAAACTGCCTTAAATGTGGGGATTGAACTATTTAAAAAGGGAATCTTCCAAAAATATGAGGTAAATGTTTTAGGAACTTCGGTAGAGGCAATTAGGGATACCGAGGACCGTAAATTATTTAGTAAAAGGTTGCAGGAGATTAATCTGGAAATACCGAAAAGTAATGCGGTAACCAGCGTAGAAGAGGCTCTTGATACCGCAAAAGAATTGGGTTATCCAGTAATGTGTAGAATTGCCTATGCCTTAGGCGGTTTGGGCTCCGGTATTGCTTATAATAGCAGTCAATTAAAGAGTATTGCCGAGAAGGCCTTTGCCTATACCGAACAGATTTTGATTGAGGAATGTCTTGCTGGCTGGAAGGAAATTGAATACGAGATAGTGCGAGATAGTTATGATAATTGTATTGCAGTCTGTTCTATGGAAAATGTTGATCCTATGGGCATCCATACCGGGGAGAGCATAGTAGTGGCACCGGTGCAGACTATCAGCGCTTCGGAAAACTTTAAATTAAGGTCCTATGCCATTAAATTAATCAGGCATTTAGGGATTGTAGGTGAATGTAATATACAATTTGCCCTTGATCCAAATTCTGAAGATTATAGGGTAATTGAAGTTAATGCCCGTTTAAGCCGAAGTTCAGCCCTGGCCTCCAAAGCAACCGGCTATCCCCTGGCCTTTATAGCAGCCAAACTTGCTTTAGGATATGGACTTACTGAATTAAAGAATATTATTACCCAGGTTACTTCAGCCTGTTTTGAGCCAGCTTTAGATTATATTGTGCTTAAATATCCCCGTTGGGATTTAGAGAAATTTAAAAAAGTAAATACCGATATTGGCTCTGAGATGAAGTCAGTGGGGGAAATTATGGCTATTGGCAGAAGTTTTGAAGAGGTTTTGCAAAAGGCAATTCGTATGCTGGATATCGGTATGCATGGATTGGTTGGTAATAAAGTAGAATTTGAAGATTTAGAAAAAGAGTTAAAAAGCCCTACTGACAAGAGAATGTTGGCCATTGCCAGAGCAATTGAAGACGGGTATCCCTTAGCAGAAATTTACCGGCTTTCTGGAGTAAATCCCTGGTTTTTACATAAAATAAAAAACATTATTGCTACTAAAGAGAAGTTAGAACAACTTTCCTGTTCAGAATTATCTCCCTCTTTATTGCAAGAGGCTAAAAAACAGGGATTTTCTGACTATCAGATTGCTTTATTAACAGGTAGTGATGAGTTAACGATAAGAAAGAAAAGGAAAGAATCAGGAATAATACCTTATGTAAAACAGATAGATACCTTAGCTGCTGAATATCCAGCAAAGACTAATTATCTCTATCTTACTTATCATGGCCAGGAAGATGATCTGACCTTTCATGAGAAAAATCAGGTGATTGTTCTGGGAGGAGGGCCTTATCGGGTTGGTTCATCGGTAGAATTTGATTGGTGCTGTGTTAATGCCGTAAAAACTTTGAAGAAATTAAACTATTCTACCATTATGATTAATTACAATCCAGAAACAGTAAGCACCGATTATGATATCTGCGATAAACTCTATTTCGAGGAACTTACCCTGGAAAGAATATTGGATATCTATGAAAAGGAAAGACCTTTAGGAATTATTATTTCAATGGGAGGTCAAATTCCCAACAATTTAGCCTTGAGATTCAGCCAGACCAATATTAAAGTGTTGGGGACAGCTCCCTTAAATATTGATACCGCTGAAGATCGCCATAAATTTTCCTCTTTACTGGATAAGCTACAGATTGACCAGCCGGCCTGGGAGGAATTGACCAGCATTGAGGAAGCGGAAAAATTTGCCGAACAAGTGGGATATCCTGTGCTAATTCGTCCCAGTTATATTCTTAGTGGGGCAGCCATGAGTATTGCTTTAAATAAAAGAGAATTAACTAAGTATCTTAAAAAGGCTTCCAATGTCAGTAAGGATTATCCAGTAGTAGTTAGCAAGTTTATTGTGAACGGAAAAGAAATTGAAGTAGATGCGGTAGCTAAGAATGGGAAACTAATCTGTTATGCCATTTCCGAACATATTGAAAATGCTGGAGTTCATTCTGGAGATGCGACTATTGTTTTACCACCACAAAGGACTTATCTGGAAACTCTGCGTAAAATCAAAATAGTTACCAGAAAAATAGCCCAGTCGCTACAGATTAGTGGACCATTTAATATTCAATTTATTGCTAAGGATAACAAGATTAAGGTCATTGAGTGTAACTTGAGGTCTTCTCGAAGTTTTCCTTTTGTTTCTAAAGTGGTTAAATTGAATTTTATTGACCTGGCCACTCGAATTATTATGGGGGAAGAAGTACTGGAGAATAATTATTCCTTCTTTGATTTAGATTTTGTGGGAGTAAAGGCACCTCAGTTTTCTTTCTCCAGATTAAAAGGTTCTGACCCGGTACTGGGAGTGGAGATGGTATCTACCGGAGAGGTGGCCTGTTTAGGAGATGATTTTAATGAGGCCTTTCTGAAGAGTCTTATTTCCGTTGGATTTAGGTTGCCTAAAAAGAATATCTTGTTATCTACTGGTCCTCTGGAAAGTAAGGTTGAATTTTTAGAAAGCACCAGAATATTAAAACAGATGAATTATAAATTTTATGCTACCAGAGGGACCGCCAATTTCATGAAGGAAAATGGTATAGAGGCGGAAGTGCTTTATTGGCCTTCCGAAGAGCAAGAACCAAATGTGATTACCTATCTTGTTAATAGAAAGATTGATTTGGTTATAAATATACCCAAAAATACCGAAACGTTGGAATTGGATAACGATTATATTATCAGAAGGAAGGCTGTTGACTTTAATATTCCTTTAATTACTAATATTACCTTTGCCAAAAGATTTGTGGAAGCCTTAAGAGAGGTTAAACTGGAAGATTTGAAAGTGGAAAGTTGGGACTATTATAAAGTATAAAAAGTTATTCTGGTTAGCAGGTCAGGGGTAATAGAAAGTTAATTTTTAAAATGCTTTAATGATTTAAAGATTATTAAAAAGAGAGGGGTAAAGAGATGGAGAAAATAAGAGTTAGTATTGTTGGGGCAACTGGTTATTCAGGGAAAGAACTAATTAGAATATTGTTAAAACATCCTCAGGTGGAACTAACCCATTTAGTCTCAGCCAGCTATGTTGGTCAGAATATTGCTGCAATTTTCCCGGAGTTTAAAAATCAATTAGATAAAGAGCTTATATCCCTTGATTTAGAGCTAATAACGAATGATTCAGAGTTGATATTTACGGCCTTACCTCATACTGTTTCCCTCGAGGTTGTCCCTGATTTGTTAGCCCGGAAAAAGAGAAGAGTAATTGATCTAAGCGCCGATTTTAGACTTAGGAGTGCCGATAATTATACTTGTTGGTATCAAAAGGAACATACTGAAAAAAGTAGAATACTGTTAAAAGAGGCAGTTTATGGTCTGCCAGAGTTATACAAAAAAGAGATAAAAAATGCCTCTTTAGTAGCTAATCCAGGATGCTATCCTACCAGTGTCCTATTGGGGATTGCTCCCTTGTTAGCCTATCATCTGGTAGAAGCAAAGGATATTATTATTGATTCCAAATCAGGTACCAGTGGTGCCGGCCGAAAACTATCTTTAGACCTTCATTTTACAGAATGTCATGACAACTTTAAAGCCTATAAATGTCTGAAACACAATCATATCCCGGAAATGGAACAGGAGTTATCCTTCTTCTATAATCTATATAATAGAAGTGACAGCAGTGACCGAAATGATAGCCATAGAGACCTTAAACCAGGTAAATATGAAGAAATTAAAATTTCCTTTACTCCCCATCTACTGCCTTTAAGCAGGGGAATTTTATCTACCTGTTATCTAACTTTGATTGATAATTATGAGGAGGATAAAATTGTAGAGTTGTATCACCAATTTTACCAGGAGGCCCCTTTTATTAGAATATTTAATCCACCTGCTCTACCAGAGATACGCTTTGTCTCTCAAACAAATTATTGTGATATTGGTTTTGCGATAGATAGGCGAGTAGGTAAAATAAAGATAATTTCTGTTCTGGATAATTTAACTAAAGGAGCAGCAGGACAAGCGGTGCAGAATATGAATATCATGTTTAATTTCCCGGAAGAGTTGGGTCTCATTTAATAAATGGGGGAAAATATATTAAAATATTTTAGCCATTATGGCAAGATTAATTTAAATTAAGACCAGGAAAGGAGTCATTGAAATGGCCAATTCTTTTCATACCACTAATCTTAAAATAGGGGAGGGAGAAGGTATAACTTATCCTGAGGGATTTACCGCTTCGGGATTAAATTGTGGCATTAGGCCAAAGAGAAAAGACCTGGCTTTAATTTATTCCCAAGAAATTGCCAATGCCTGCGGAGTATATACCCAAAATCAATTTAAGGCAGCTCCCTTATGGGTAACTGAAGAAAACCTGACCCGTTCCCAGGGAAAACTACAGGCTATTTTGATAAATAGTGGTATTGCCAATGCCTGTACTGGAGAGAGAGGACTACAGGAGGCCTGGGAGACAGTTAACTATGTAGCTGAAGGTCTACAAATTGATAAAGAATATATAGCCGTAGCCTCTACCGGCAAAATTGGAGAATTTCTTCCCCTGGAGAAAATAGAAAAAGGAGTTAAAGAAGCAGTAACTAAATTAAGTAAGGCTGGGGGGACTGAGGCAGCTGAAGCAATATTAACTACAGATACCAGAAAGAAGGAAATAGCGGTGAGCTTCGATTTAAATGGCCAGGAGATTAGAATAGGAGGTATGGCTAAAGGTTCTGGCATGATTCAACCCAATATGGCTACTATGCTGGGTTTTATTACTACCGATTTAGCTATTAAAAGTGCTCTTTTAAAAGAGGCGTTGCAGGAGGTTATTGGCAAGACCTTTAATATGATTAGTGTTGATGGTGATACCAGTACTAACGATATGGTTTTGCTCTTAGCTAATGGCTTAGCTAAAAATCCATTAATTACCGAAAAAGACGAAGATTATATCAAATTCAGAGAGGCACTCTACCTGGTGGCGGAATATCTGGCTAAGGCTATTGTTAGTGATGGAGAGGGAGCCACTAAGCTCATTGAGGTGGAGGTACAACATGCTCAGTCTGATAATGATGCAGTGAAAGCAGCTAAAGCGGTTATAAATTCACTTCTGGTAAAGACGGCCATCTTCGGACAGGATCCTAATTGGGGCAGAATTCTGGCCGCAGTTGGTTACTCGGGAGCCCGGATAGAGGCCCAAAAAGTAGACCTTTATTTAAAAGAAAAAATTGTCTCTGATGGTCAGCCTCTTCCCTTTTCCCGAGAAAGGGTAAGAGATTATCTGAAAAATTCTAAAGAGATTAAGATAATTATTGATTTAAAGATTGGTAAGGGTCAGGCCAGGGCCTGGGGATGCGACCTGACTTATGAATATGTAAAGATTAATACCAAATATAGTTAAATATATATTAGTATCGAAATTTTTCTTTTTTAAAATCTCGATACTGAAATATAATTTATATCCAAATCTATTTCTGAAAACTGAAAACTAACGACTGAAAACTTTTTAGTTGTGCATTACCATAGTTATTAAGGAGGGGGATATGTTAAAAAATGGAGCTTTACGGGCGGAAGTTTTGGTGGAAGCATTGCCCTATATCAAGAAGTTCTGGAATAAGATAGTAGTAATCAAATATGGCGGTAGTGCCATGGAAGATAGACAATTAGAAAAACAAATTATAAAAGATATAATTTTACTGCGCTACATAGGGATGAGACCGGTTATTGTTCATGGTGGAGGACCTGAAATTTCCCAAGAAATGAAAAAACAGAATAAAATTCCGCAATTTATTAATGGACTGAGAGTAACTGATCGTGACACCATGGAGATTACCGAGATGGTGTTAACCGGTAAGATTAATACTCGTTTGGTGGCTGAGATTAATTTATGTATCACAGAAGACCAGGGAAATGGAATAAAGGGTATTGGGTTAAGCGGAGAAGATGCCCAGCTGATTATGGTAAAAAAGTATGATACCTTAGATTTAGGATTTGTTGGTGAGATTGAAAAAATTAATCCAGAAATATTATTTTTACTTTTAGAAAGAGATTATATTCCGGTTATTGCTACTATTGGAGTTGATACCAATGGCGAGAGGTTTAATATTAATGCCGATACCGTAGCAGGGGAGTTGGCAATTGCCTTAAAGGCAGAAAAACTAATTTACTTAACCGATGTAGATGGAATATTAAGGGAAATAGAAGATGCTAATTCTCTAATCAGCAGTATAAATAGTGAAGAAGCGCACTTATTACTGGAGGCAGGTCAAATCCAGAAAGGTATGATTCCCAAGGTAAAATCAGCTCTAAAGGCATTAGCAGGAGGAGTGAAGAAGGTTCATTTTCTTAATGGTAAACATACCCACTCTATCTTGTTAGAGTTATTTACTGATAAGGGAATTGGTACTGAATTTGTATCTGATGACCAGCGCAGTAAATTATAAATATTCAAATAAGGAGGAGCTAAATGAAGACTCATGAGTTGATTGAAGATGAGAAAAAGTATTTAATCCAGACCTACCAGCGGCCGCCAATGATAATAGATCGGGGTGAAGGGATAAAAGTTTGGGATTTAGAGGGGAGAGAGTATTATGATTTTATTGGAGGTATTGCCGTAAATAGTCTTGGTTATAGTCATCCGAAAATTGTGGAGGCTATTGGTCAGCAGGCTGCTAAACTCATTCATTGTTCCAATCTTTTTTATAATGTCCCTCAAATCAGGTTAGCTAAGGAGCTGGTCAAAATATCCGACGGGGATAGAGCCTTTTTTGCCAACAGTGGAGCAGAGGTAAACGAGGCAGCATTAAAGCTGTTGGTAAAGTATTTTAAAGAACAAAATAAAGAAAAATACAAGGTAATTTATATGAAAAATTCCTTTCACGGTAGAACCATTGCTACCCTGGCTGCTACCGGGAAATACAAGTATCAGAAAGATTATCTCCATCTTTTGCCGGCTTTTAAACAGGCCTATTTTAATGATTTAGCTTCGGTAGAGGAAGCCTATGAGGAAGAAGTTGCGGCAGTAATAGTAGAACCGGTACAGGGAGAAGGTGGAATTCATATTGCTACTACCGATTTTATAGAGGGGTTAAGAAAGTTTTGTGATGAAAAAAACCTGCTTTTAATCTTTGATGAGATTCAGTGTGGCCTGGGTAGAACGGGCAAGATGTTTGCCTATCAACATTATAAGGTAAAACCTGATATTATGACTCTTGCTAAACCATTAGGGGGAGGATTACCTCTGGGGGCCTTAATTGCCAAGGAAGAGGTAGCCTCAGTGTTTAAACCTGGTGACCATGGTACCACTTTTGGAGGAAATCCGGTGGCCTGTGCGGCGGCCCTGGCTTTTTTAGAAGTATTACAGAAGGATAATCTGGTGGCAGAATGTGCGCGAAAGGGTGACTATTTCCGGGAGAAATTAGAGACGCTAAGATTAAAATACCCGAATTTAATCAGTGAAGTGAGGGTAATTGGGCTGATGGTCGGTTTAGAAGTGGTAAAAGATGGTCCAAAGATAGTTCAGAAGATGCTTGAAGAGGGTATCCTGATTAACTGCACTGCCGAAAACGTGCTTCGCTTTTTGCCTCCCTTGATTGTAAAAGAACAAGAGATTGATTTATTCATATCTTGCCTGGATAAAGTAATGACAGAAATAAAGTAAAGGGAGAGGAAAATAGGCTGGGATTTTTGTGAATTATAGTAGGCTAGAAATAATAAAATAAATCAAAAATAGAAAAATTTATTTATCAAGTAACAAGGTAATAAGGAGAGAAAATATGGCCAAAATTAAAAAGATAGTATTAGCTTATTCAGGAGGTTTGGATACCTCCATTGCCATAAAATGGTTAAAAGAGAACTATTGTGAAGAAGTAGTGGCAGTAACTATTGATGTGGGGCAAGAAAGTAATCTGGAATTTGTAAAAGAGAAAGCCTTAAAAATTGGGGCAAGTAAATCCTATATTGTGGATGCCAGAGAAGAGTTTGCTCGTGAATATGTCTTACCAGGCTTGCAAGCTGGGGCAGTATATGAAGGGCATTACCCACTGGCGACGGCCTATTCCCGCCCGTTAATAACTAAGATTCTGGTTGATTTGGCAGCAAAAGAAGAAGCCCAGGCTATAGCTCATGGTAGCACTGGTAAGGGTAATGACCAGGTGCGATTTGAGGTATCAACTGCTGCTTTAAATCCGGAACTGGAGGTTATTGCCCCGGCCAGAGAATGGGGATTTACCAGAGAAGAGGAAATCCAGTATGCCAGGCGATATGGTATTCCCATTCCCGTTGACACTGGTAGCCCTTACAGTATTGACCAGAATCTATGGGGTAGGTCCTGTGAATGTGGAGTGCTGGAAGACCCCTGGGTGGAGCCGCCGGAAGAGGTATATGAATGGACTGTAAAACCAGAAGAGGCCCCTGCTAAACCTGCTTATCTGGAGATATATTTTGAAAAAGGAGTTCCTTTAAGGATTAATGGTGAGCAAAAATCACTGGCTACTCTTATCTCCCAATTGAATAGGATAGGTGGAGAAAACGGGGTTGGCCGGGTGGATATGGTGGAAAACAGACTTATTGGTATCAAATCCAGAGAAATATATGAATGTCCAGGAGCAGCTATACTTTTGACCGCTTATCAGGATTTGGAAAGCCTGGTCTTACCTGGTGATTTACTCCATTTTAAGCAAATAATTTCCCAAAAATATGCCGAATTAACTTATAATGGTTTGTGGTTTTCCCCTTTGAAAGAGTCATTAGATGGATTTGTTGGGGTTACTAAAGAAAGAGTGAGTGGTTTAGTGAGAATAAAATTAATTAAGGGGCAATGTTTGGTGGTAGGGAGAAAATCAGAGAATTCCCTCTACGATTTTAAGCTGGCTACCTATGAGGAAGGGGATACTTTTAATCAGGGCTATGCCCCCGGATTTATCAAACTGTGGGGTTTACCGAGTAAGGTCTATGCCTCAGTCAGCAGGAAAAGTAAATAAAAAAGCGGAAATAAAAAAGGATTAGAAATGGATAAATTATGGGGTGGTAGATTTAAAAAAGAGATAAATAGTAAGATGAAGTTCTTCATTTCTTCTCTTTACTTTGATAAAAAACTGGTGAGCTATGATATCAAAGGTAGTATTACCCATGCTCTGATGCTGGGTAAATGCAAGATTATCAAAGAAGAGGAATCTGATAAGATAGTAAGGGGATTAACAGAACTACTGGCAGAAATAGAGGGAGGAAGCTTAGTTGTAGAAGGGGAAGCGGAGGATGTTCATACCTGGGTAGAATACCAATTAAAGAAAAAAATAGGAAAAGTTGCGGAAAAACTTCATACTGCTCGTAGCCGTAATGACCAGGTTGCCCTCGATGAAAGGATGTATCTCAAAGAGGAACTGACTAATATTCAGGAAGTTCTAAGCGATTTATTGAAGACTATTTTGACTTCTGCCCGTAATTACTTAGGGGTCATTATGCCTGGTTATACTCATCTTCAACATGCCCAGCCAGTTCTTTTTTCTCATCATTTACTGGCTTATTTCTTTAAATTTAAACGAGATCGAGAAAGGCTTAAGGATTTATATAAAAGGGTGGATGTGCTACCCTTAGGCTCTGCCGCTCTGGCTGGAACATCATATCCTATTGACCGGGAATTTTTGGCAAAAGAGCTTAACTTCCGTAAGATTTCGGAAAACAGTCTGGATGCAGTGAGTGATCGGGATTTTATAATTGAATTTTTAGCTGCGGCGGCCTTAGTGATGTCTCATCTCAGTAGTTTAAGTGAGGAGTTGATTTTGTGGTCCTCTCGAGAATTTGACTTTGTGGAACTGGATGAATCTTTTTCAACGGGAAGTAGTATCATGCCCCAGAAAAAAAATCCTGATGCGGCAGAGCTTATCAGAGGAAAGACCGGGAGAATTTATGGCCATTTGCTATCATTACTTACGGTGGTGAAAGCTTTACCCCTGGCTTATAATCATGATTTACAGGAAGATAAAGAACCACTCTTTGACTCTGTAGAGGTGCTAAAGGATTCTATTATCATTATGACTGGTATGATTCAAACATTACAGATTAAAGCTGATAATATGAGGCGCAGCGTAGAAGGTGATTTTTCCAATGCCACTGAACTGGCTGATTATCTGGTGCGTAAGGGATTATCTTTTCGGGAAGCCCATCAGGTGGTTGGCAAAATAGTATTATATAGTATTTCCCAGAAAAAGAGTTTAGAACAGCTTACTTTAGAAGAGTTGCAACAGTTTCACAGTCTTTTTGCTGCAGATGTTTTCCCTTTATTAACTCCGGAAGCAGTTGTTAATGCCAAAAAATCTTATGGCGGCACTGCCTTAGAAAGAGTAAAAGAAACCATAGAAGATGAAGAAAAGAAATTAAATTACTGAAAGTTAAACAAGAATACCCTCACTATTCTTACTTATTCACTTATACAGTTGTTTTTTATTTGACTTTCTTCCTATCAGTTCGTATTATTGAAATTACGACATTCGTAATATATAGGGTAGGTATATCGTATTACGTATAACGTATACCGTTAAAATTAGTCGTTGGTCGTTAGTATCTGGTATTTAGTTTACCTATTACTTATTACCGGTTACTTATTACTGAATTGGCTCCTCGCAATGACAAAAATCGTATACCGTTAAAATACAGTCGCTAGTCGGAAGTTATTTCAGGGATTCTCAAAAAGATGAGTAAAAAAAGTAAGCAATCAAATGAAATTGCCTCTGAAATAGATAAGTTTTTTCTTCAGGCAACTGAAATGCTATGGCAACATGTTACCCAATGTTATGGAAGCACTAAAGGTAATGAGAAAAAATCTTTAACTATTACGGAGCATTTTATTATTGAATTTTTAGGGGAAGAATCTTTTGCTTCTATGAGCAGGCTTTCTCAAGTAATTCATGTTGCCCCTACTACCATGACCAGTATTGTAGACCGTTTGATAAAGCGTGGTCTTTTAGAAAGACATCGTGCCAAGCAGGATCGCAGAAAGGTTTTGGTCAGTCTATCAGAAAAAGGCAAACAACTCTATGAGATTCATTACCAGGAATCACTCAAACTCTATTCCTATTATTTAAATAAATTCCCGGATAAAGGAAAGCAGTTTCGTCAAAATATCAATGAGCTTAGAAAAAATATTGATTATCTCAAGGGGAAGGATTCCCCTTGAATATTGGAATTGCCAAGCAATTTCGATATTCTTAAATATACTAAGATATGATATTATAGATAGCTATTAAATAGAACAATAGCTATTCTATCACCCTCACCCTCTCCCCTCAAGGGAGAGGAGAGAGGAGAGGGTGATAAATATAGTACCATATTCCTCTCCCTTAGAAGGGAGAGGAAAGGTGAGGGTGATAAATATTACCTTAAGCTTAATTCCAGGGGAAACCTCCTGATGACAAAATTGTATATTGTATTACGTATAACGTATACCGTTAAAATTAGTTGTTGGTCGTTAGTATCTGGTATTTAGTTTGCCTATTACTTATTACCGGTTACTTATTACTGAATTGGCTCCTCGCAATGACAAAAATCGTATACCGTTAAAATACAGTCGTTAGTCGGAAGTTATTTCAGGGAGTTTCAGGAGAAACACCCTGTCCCTGCGGGACACCCCTCTAAAGAGAGGAAGGATTCTAAGATAAACAACTAAGGACAAAATGTCATTACCAGTCCTACCCCCTAAACTAATGTTTAGAGGCAGGGCGTGGCATACCATTATTGCTCTTATCTTTGGTCTAAAAACTGAGAACTGATAACTGAAAACCATCTTGATTTTAATTGAGGGGTTTCAGGGGATACTTCCCCTGAATTCCCCTGAATATCTTGTAGCTTAATAGCTAAATGATGGCACTGCTATTTATTTAGCCCAACCTACTATTATTATAAGTATAAGTATCTATTGGGCAGATTATTAAGGAGAAAAAACATGGCCGAAAAGGAAAATCTAAGTGATAATTCTAAATCTAAAAAATATTATCAAAAAGACATAAAAGAAATTGAGTTAGAACTAAATACTTCTTTCCAAAGAGGATTATCTAATGCTGAAGCCAAAGAACGGCTGGAAAAATTTGGACCAAATCAGTTAAAAGAAGGTAAAAAAAGAACAGTATGGCATATGCTCCTAGACCAGTTTAAGGATATCTTAATCATTATTTTAATAATATCTGCTGCTATTTCCCTATTCTTAGGAGAGGTGACCGATGCCATAGTAATCGGAATCATTGTCATTTTGAATGCTATCCTGAGTGTCTTTCAGGAGTATAGAGCGGAGCAGTCTCTGGAAGCCTTGAAAAAAATGACCGTGCCTGAGACTCTGGTAATTAGAGATGGAAAGCAAAGAAAGATAAAATCAACTCAATTAGTCCCTGGTGACCTGGTTCTGTTGGAATCAGGAGACCGTATTCCCGCTGATCTTCGTTTAGTGGAAACAACTGAGCTGAGAATTCAGGAGTCAGTCCTGACTGGTGAATCTGAACCAGTAGAAAAGCATACTCAACCCATTACTGCTGAGGATATTTCCTTAGGAGATCGGGCTAATATGGCTTACATGGGAACCTCCGTGATTGCCGGTAGGGGAAAAGGGTTGGTAGTAGCTACCGGTATGGATACCGAAATGGGTCAAATTGCCGGCATGCTACAGGAACAGAAAAAGGAATTAACTCCTCTTCAAAAAAAATTAAATCAGGTTGGCAAGAATCTGGGTGCAATTATTCTGGTGATAATTACTATTGTTGTTTTATTAGGCTATCTCAGAGGGATTGCCTTTTTCGATATGTTTCTAACTGGTATTTCCCTGGCTGTTGCGGCAGTACCAGAAGGATTACCGGCAGTGGTAACCATTGTCTTAGCATTGGGAGTCCAGCAGATGAGTAAAAAAAATGCTATTATCAGACGTTTACCAGCAGTAGAAACATTAGGTGCCACTACGGTCATCTGCTCGGATAAGACCGGTACCTTAACGCAGAATCAGATGACTGTCCAGAAGCTGGTATTGCTTGATCGGGAGATTGAGGTAGAGGGAGTTGGTTATCAACCTTTTGGTCAATTTAAAGAAGGTAATCAACCTATTCAACCCAGTGCTGATCAAACCATATCTCTGCTCTTAAAAGCAGCAGCTCTTTGCAATAATTCTTCCTTAAGACAAAATGAAGAAAATAATCAGTGGGAGATTATCGGTGACCCTACTGAGGGGGCCTTGGTAGTAGTTGCTGCCAAAGCTGGTTATCAAAAAGAGGATTTAGAAACAGAATATCCCCGCCTAAAAGAATTTCCCTTCGACTCGGAACGTAAAAGAATGTCTACCATTAATCAAACCCCGGAAGGGAAAAAAATAATCCTGGTAAAGGGAGCTCCTGATCAGGTGCTGGAACGTTGTGTAAGCTATAGAAGTAATGACCAAATAGCTTCCCTGTCTGAATCTCACCAGGCACGGATTGCCGACCAGAATAAAAAATTAGCCTCCCATGCCCTTCGTATACTGGCAGTTGCTTATCGGGAAATAGACCCGGAGGAGGAAGAACAGTTAAATAATAACGTAAAATTAGATGTTGATAAGATAGAAAATCAATTAATTTACCTGGGATTGGTTGCTATGATTGATCCCCCCCGAAAAGAGGCTATTCAAGCGGTGCAAACATGTCGACAGGCCGGTATTCGTCCGGTTATGATAACCGGAGATTATGCGCTAACTGCCCGTGCTATTGCTGAGGAGTTGACTATTTATCGTCCCGGTGATGAAATTATTACTGGTTCAGAATTGGAGAAAATGTCTCAGGAAGAACTGGAAGAAGTAGTTCTGAAGACTGCTATTTTTGCTCGAGTATCACCACGACATAAAATGAGAATAGTGCGGGCTTTACAGAAAAATAACCAGGTAGTAGCCATGACTGGAGACGGAGTGAACGATGCCCCCGCTTTGAAAGAAGCAGACATTGGCATAGCAATGGGCATTACTGGGACTGATGTTTCTAAAGAGGCAGCTGATATGATTTTGACTGATGATAATTTTTCCTCCATTGTCTCTGCTGTGGAGGAAGGAAGAAAGATCTATCAAAACATCCGAAAATTTATCCGCTATTTGTTATCCTGTAATTTAGGAGAGATTGTTACTATCTTTATTGCCATCCTGATTGGGCTACCCCGTCCTTTACTGCCCATTCAAATTCTCTGGGTTAACCTGGTGACTGATGGTTTCCCGGCCTTAGCTTTGGGATTAGACCCGGCAGAGAAGGATATCATGAAGAAACCACCTCGAAATCCTAAAGAAGGTATTTTTTCTGGTAAGATGGGATTTAATATTTTCTCTCAGGGAATCTTTATCGGAATTATCACTTTAATAGCCTTTTATTATGGTTATAGCCAGTATTCTTTAGTGGTTGGCGAAACAATGGCTTTTGGCACCCTGAGTTTTAGCCAATTATGGCAATCCTTAAATTCCCGTTCTGATAAATTTTCCTTGTTTAAGTTAGGTATTTTCACTAATCGTTATTTAGTCCTAGCTATACTGGGTTCAGGCTTATTACAGTTATCTGTTATGTTAATACCCTATTTACAGTCTGTATTTGAGGTTACCGCACTTACCTCTGCTCAGTGGCTGGTGATTATTCTTATCTCCTTTACCCCCTTACCTTTTGTGGAGATATTAAAAAAATTAAAATTGACTTATTGATGTTGACTATTAAGAATTATTCCAGTGCTAATCATCTATTTATACCGGGAATATGATATACTAATATTATCGGAATTGCTGTGAAATTCCGATAGTAGAACATAGATTTTTTAAAATGATTAACTAACAATACATTCTATCACCCTCACCCTCACCCTCTCCCCTCGAGGGAGAGGTGAGAAGAGAGGGTGATAAATATTCTTTTAGAAAAGCCTTCCAGTAAGTGGGTAACATTCCCTCATTCCTCTCCCTTAGAAGGGAGAGGAAAGGTGAGGGTGATAACTATTACCTTAAGGTTATTTGAGGAGTTTCAGGGGATACCTCCCCTGATTAAATTATGTAAATAATTTAATGAATTTCTGATTTATACAAACTAAGGTCTTTATTTTTTAATTAGAATTTACTATATACGTAATACATAATACGGTATACTAATTTGAGGGGTTTCAGGGGATACCTCCCCTGAATATCTTGCAGTATCGGAATTTCAATAATTTAGATACTGCAAGATAATATTAAGTATTATTTTTTCAATAAGGAACAATATATTCTGACCCCCTCACCCTAACCCTCTCCCTCGAGGCGAGAGGAGAAGAAGAGGAAGTAAGATATTTTTTCTTTATTTCTTAACTGTATTTTACTATATACTCAATACTTTATACTCAATACTATTCTTTAAGGGGTTCTCAAGGGGAAGGATTCCCCTTGAATATCTTGTTTTAATTTTATTTTAAGGGAGTGACAGCATGGGTTGTGATGTTAAGGAAATTATTCAGGAATTAGAGAATGATTACACCATTCGTCCTTATTTAACGGCATTAGAGCATCTACCAGCACAGGAAGCCCGTTTAGCTGATTTTCCTGATTGGTTGGATAAAGCATTGGTTAATCAATTAAAACAAGATGGTATTACCAGTCTCTATACTCATCAAGCCAGTGCCCTGAAGGCAGTTAATGATGGTCAGAACATAGTGGTAGTTACCCCTACTGCCTCGGGCAAAACTCTCTGTTACAATTTACCAGTTTTAGATAAAATTATGAAGGAGCCGGAAAGCCGAGCACTTTATCTTTTTCCCACCAAAGCCCTTTCTCAGGATCAGTTAAGAGAACTTTACCGTCTGATAGAGGCATTAGATAAACCAATAAATACTTTCACTTATGATGGAGATACCCCGGTCTCAGCACGTTCTGCTATCCGCAACCAGGGTCATATTATAGTTACCAATCCGGATATGTTACATACTGGAATATTGCCCCATCATACCAAGTGGTATAGATTATTTCAGAATTTAAAATATGTGGTCATGGATGAAATTCATATTTATCGTGGTGTATTCGGAAGTCATATTGCTAATGTCCTACGCCGACTAAGGCGGATTTGTGAATTTTATGGGGCAAAACCGCAGTTTATCTGTTGTTCTGCTACTATTGCCAATCCTCTGGAATTGGCAGAAAAGATCACAGAGGAGAAATTCACCTTAATTAATAATAATGGTGCACCCAGCGGGGAGAAGTATTTTCTGTTCTACAATCCGCCGGTGGTAAACAGACCACTGGGTATTCGTAAAAGCCTGATTAAAGAGACCGCTCGGCTGGTGAGTAAATTTTTAAATCACGATATCCAAACCATTGTTTTTGCTCGCAGTCGCCTGACCACTGAACTATTAACCAGTTATCTCAAGGATTATTTAACCAAAATTGGGCAGGACCGGGATTTAGTTAGAGGGTATCGCGGAGGTTATCTACCCAATTTACGTCGAGAAATTGAAAAAGGACTCAAAGAAGGACTTATAAAAGGGGTAATCAGCACCAATGCCCTGGAATTAGGGGTGGATATCGGGCAGCTGGATGCCTGTTTTATTGCTGGTTATCCAGGCACCATTGCCAGTACCTGGCAACAGGCTGGTAGAGCTGGTAGACGTACTCATTCCTCAGTTGCTGTTCTGGTGGCTTCCAGTATTCCCCTGGATCAATACATTATCAATTCCCCTGATTACTTTTTTAAAGAGACACCGGAGAACGCCGTAATTGATGCCAACAATTTAAGTATTTTAATCAGTCACATCAAATGCGCTGCTTTTGAACTTCCTTTTCGAGATGGCGAAAAATTTGGTTCAGAAGAGCTGGAAGAAATATTACAATTTCTGGAGGAAAAAGGTTTCATTCATTTCACCCAGCATAAATGGCACTGGATGAGTGAGGCTTATCCTGCTGATGAAATCAGTTTACGCAGTGCTTCTCCTGAAAATTTTGCTATTATTGATTTAGAAAAAGGTGAAAACAAGGTTATCGGAGAGATAGATCGGGAAAGTGCTCCCACTACCATCTACGAAGGTGCCATTTATATTCATGAAGGTGAACAATATACTATTACCAAACTGGATTATGATGATTATAAGGCTTATGCCAAAAAGGTAGATGTTAACTATTACACTGATGCCCAGGTGGAAAGTCATATCAAGGTTCTGGATGTCTTTGAGGGAAAAGAGGAAGAAAATATTAAACACCAGTATGGGGAGATAGCTATTACTACTATCTCCACCAGGTATAAAAAGGTAAAATTCTATACCCATGAAAATCTGGGTTATGGGAAAATTAATTTACCGGCCGAAGATATGCATACCACTGCTTACTGGCTGATTCTCTCAGAGGCATTTTCAAATCTGGCGGGAGGGAAGATGTCTTCTGGATTTACCTTTGATTTAGGGGGAGGTTTATTAGCCCTCTCTAATATCATGGTTAATGTCACTCCCTTATTTATTATGTGTGACCCTAAAGATATCAGGGCGGTAGCTCAAGTCCGTTCTCCTTTTACTGATTTACCAACCCTTTTTATTTATGATAATTATCCCGGGGGAGTGGGTTTTAGTGAGAAAATTTTCGAGTTTCGGGATAAAATTTTGAGGGCTGCTCGAGATTTGATTGAAAATTGTGGTTGTGAGGAAGGTTGTCCCTCCTGTGTTGGCCCTATTAATCAGGTAGGAAATAACGGTAAACAGAGTGCCCTTTTTATTCTGAAGGAGGCAATTCACTGACTATGGATTTAAAGGATCGGCTGGAGAAGATTGAGAGTTTAAAAAGAAAGGTTCAGCAAGTTAATAATAATCACCAAAAGAGCAGCTTTTCTTATTGGAAAGCCAGAACGCCTCTTTCCATTTCTGAGGTTATCACAGGGAATCTTATGGCTACCCCCTATGGTTCCTGTTTTTTTACCGAAAAGTGTATTCCGTTAGATAGTTATTTTGGTGAACTTTCTCTCTTAGATATGGTGAATTATTTTCCTTCAGGATTGGATTTATTGATACCAAAATTTAAAGGGGAAAATAGTAATATTCAATTAGAAGATCTACTATTTTTTGATACCGAGACTACTGGATTGGCAGGAGGTTCTGGAACTTACATTTTTTTATTAGGGCTGGGTTATTTTAAGGGAGACTCCTTTTGGGTTAGACAATATTTTATGTCAGACTACCATGAAGAAGAGGCCTTATTATGGGCAGTAAACCAGTTTTTTGCTCAGGGTTTTAAATTACTGGTTTCTTATAATGGGAAAAGTTATGATTATCCCTTACTGGAGACCCGTTATATTATGATGCGTCTCCCTTTACAATTAAACACTACTTATCATCTTGATTTATTATTCCCCACCAGAAGATTATGGAAGAGAAGATTACAAGACTGTTCTTTACCTCATATAGAAAAGAAGATACTCAATATTTTTAGAGAGGAAGACCTCCCGGGCTACCTTATTCCTCAGGTCTATTTCCGTTATCTACAGGATAAGGATGCTCGTCCTCTCAAAACAGTCTTTGCCCATAATTTACAGGATATTGTTTCTCTGGCTATTTTGACTGCCCGGATTGGACAGATTTTTCAGGACCAGGACCCATTACGCAGGGTAAGATCGGGGTTGGATCTCTTTAGTATGGGCAAGATTTATGAGGGAAACAAAGATTTTCAATATAGCAGTAGATGTTATGAAGAGGCTTTAAATGGTAACTTATCAGAGGAAGAATCACTGGAAGCATTAAAATTATGTTCCTTTGCCTATAAAAAACAGGGGGAATGGAAGAAGGCCGAGCAAGCCTGGTATGACCTTATTTCCTTGAGCCGGGGGAATAGGGAATTTATTTTTTATCCCTATGAAGAATTAGCTAAATATTATGAGCATATCCTGAAAGACTATTGGCAGGCAGAGAGGATAGTAGAGGAGGCTCTGTCCAGATTGGAACAGGAAAGTAGGAAAGAGGAAAATATGAAACAATGGCAACAGGCTCTATATCACCGTCTGGAAAGAATAAAAAGAAAACAGAAAACAAGAAGGAGTATTTGATGAAAAGAGTTGATTTAAAGTATTGTACCAAATGTGGTTATCAACTACAAAGTAAAATTATAGATGGTAAAGAGCAAAGGTATTGTCAGAATTGCGATACCATCTACTACGAGAACCCTATTCCCAGTGTAGCGGTAATAGCCCGGAATGAAAAAGGTCAATTACTCTTAGTAAAAAGGAAAGAGGAACCTAAAAGAGGTTTCTGGGCTTTACCGGGAGGTTTTATTGATAATGGAGAATCGGCCATTCAAGCTGCCTTGAGGGAGCTACAAGAAGAAACCGGTTTGGAAGGTATTGTTAAGAGATTTATTAAGATCTACAATCATGAAAGTAAAAAATATGGTTATGTCATAATTATTGTCTATGAAGTTACTATCACTAAAGGGCAATTAAGAGCCGGAGATGATGCTGAATGTGCTGATTTTTTTGACCTGGAGGAATTACCTTCCCTGGCTTTTCCTTATCAGGAAGAAGCAGTGGCAGAGGTGGCTGGACTTACCCAGCTTCCCAGAAGCAGCAGAGTCCATACTCATTGATAAATTCTGAATAAATAAGATATATGGAAAGAGGTAGAGAAAGATGGCAGAGGTTAAATTTTTTAGAAAGAATGATTTAAAAGTAAAACCAGTATTGAAAAGCTCTCAATTAAGAGCGGTAGCAAATGAGCACGTAATGATGACTTTATTTGATTTTGGTCCTCATGATCCAGTTATGCCCAATCATCATCATCCTCATGAGCAAATCAGCTATATTCTGAAAGGCTCGGTAAAGATGACTGCTGGTGGGAAGAGCCAGATACTCAAGAGTGGAGAAGGAGCAGTGATACCATCGGAGGTAGAACATGAGGTTGTTGCTCTGGAAAAAGACACTCAGGTATTAGATATTTTTTATCCTTTGAGAGAAGATTATTTATCCTGAGATATAAAGCTAAAAAAGGAATTTTGGTGATTGAGAAAGACGATGAATTTTATCCCAAAATAAAAGAAATGGTGATTAAAAATCAATAGGAGGAACAGTCTATGAAAGTTATAGATTATCATCAGGTACCATTAGAGGAGGTTACTGAAGAAGCAAAAGGGGTAAAAGTACGCTGGCTTATTTCCAATAGGGATAATGCTAAAAATTTTGCTATGAGATTATTTGAAGTAGAACCCGGAGGATTTACCCCTTCTCATACCCATGATTGGGAACATGAGGTTTTTATCCTGGAAGGTGAGGGAGAGGCTGAGATAGAGGAGATGGTTTATCCTATCAAAAAAGATAGTGTAGTATTTATAGAGCCTTGTCAGAAGCATACCTTTAAGAACACCGGGGGAAGTATGTTAAAATTTCTCTGTCTGATACCTTACAAATAAACACTAACTAAAAATTGGAAAGTAGTAAGAATTTGTGGTAAGAAAGTTAGTCATGAAAATATTAGCAGTAGATTTTGATGGAGTAATCAGTGATAGTGCGCTAAAGTCTTTATTTGTCAGTCATAATGCCTATTGTCGTCATTTTGGACCAGAAGTTAAAAAGAATTTTGGTGGTCAATTATTTACTTTTGAAAATTGGGAACAAATGAAAAAAGAGTATAGCCGGGAAATGGAAAAATACAGGAAATTACGTGCCTATGTAGAGTTACCTGCTGATTTTTTAGTTATGATCAGGATTATTGAGGAGCAATTAGAAGTAAATAATCAGGAGGAATTTATTAAAATTCGTAATCAACTGGATTGTGATTACCATTTTTTTCATGAACTATTTTTTCAGGAAAAAGAAAGATGGCAAAAGAAAGATTTTGCCAGCTGGTTTTCCTTATCTCCTGTTTATGAGGAGGTGGTAGCCGGAATTAAACAATTCTTAGCTCAGGGAGTAAAAGTAGTTATTGCTACCTCGAACTTGGGTAAGGCCATTTATCCAGCTTTCCATCCCGATTATCTTGGCTTTCAGATAGCAAAGCAGGATATTTTTGATAAGAATTGTGGTCCCAGAAAATCAGACCATATGAAGGCTATTGTAGACAGATATAAAGTTAGCTTTGATAAGATCTATTTTGTAGATGACCAGCTGAGTTACCTGGAAGAAGCCCAGGCTTTAGGGGTAAACGTTTTTTTAGCTGGCTGGGGATATTGCACCGAAGAACAAAAAAAGGTAG
Organism: Candidatus Oleihabitans oleiphilus; assembly: GCA_018054125.1. Taxonomy (GTDB): domain Bacteria; phylum Atribacterota; class Phoenicimicrobiia; order Phoenicimicrobiales; family Stramentimicrobiaceae; genus Oleihabitans; species Oleihabitans oleiphilus. The sequence continues at coordinate 49,522 of JAGPKD010000001.1, forward strand.
CCCGTAAAAAGGGAATTACGGTAATTGAAAAAGAAAAAGATTTTTATCCTACCATGAAACAGTTTTTTGATCAGGTAGGATATTAAAAAATATTAAAATTAAGAAATATAAAAATAAAACTTCAGGAGGAGGAATATCAAATGAAAAATTACAGCGATTTAAACCCGGGCAAAAGAATTTTACTGGGACCCGGTCCCAGTGATGTTCATCCCCGGGTATTAAAGGCGATGTCTACCCCTCTGGTGGGACATCTTGACCCTGATTTTCTGGAAATTATGAATGAAACCAGAGAAATGTTAAAAGAGGTATTTCAAACCAAAAATGAATTGACTATTGCCCTTTCCGGGACCGGAAGTGCCGGCATGGAAGCCTCTTTGATAAACCTTTTAGAGCCTGATGATAAGGCCGTGGTCTGTATTGCTGGCTTGTTTGCGGAGAGAATGGCTGATATTGTGAAACGCTGCGGGGCAGAACCCATCATCATAGAGGCAGAATGGGGAAATATTATTGAACCAGAGAAGGTTAGAAAGGTCTTAAAGGAAAACAAAAAGATTAAATTACTGGCTATTGTCCATGCCGAGACCTCCACCGGGGTAAGACAACCCTTAGAAGAGATTTCCCAGCTGGTAAAGGAGGTCGGTGCCCTCCTGGTGGTGGATGCAGTAACCTCTTTAGCTGGCATACCGGTGGAGCCTGATAAGTGGCAAGTAGATGCCATCTACAGCGGTAGCCAAAAATGTTTAAGTTGTCCTCCTGGTTTGGCTCCCATCTCTTTCAGTGAGAATGCTATTCAATCTATTGCCAAAAGAACTACCCCCATCCAGAGCTGGTACCTGGATATTCAGATGCTGCAGAGTTATTGGGGTAAAGAACGATTTTACCATCATACCGCACCCATCAGTATGATCTATGCCTTAAGAGAAGCCTTACGACTGGTGCTGGAGGAGGGATTAGAAAAACGTTTTCAGAGACATCAACTTCATTCTCGAGCACTGGTAGCAGGGTTAGAAGCAATGGGTTTAGAGATGGTAGCTCTCCCCCAATACCGTTTACCGGAGTTAAATGCCGTTTATATTCCAGAGGGAATTGATGATCTTACGGTAAGAAGAGCACTGTTGAATGATTATGGCATCGAAATTGGAGGAGGACTGGGTAAATTTAAAGGTAAAGCCTGGCGTATTGGACTGATGGGCTATTCCTGCTCCCGTAGTAATGTGATGCTCTTTTTATCAGCACTGGAGAATATCTTACAGAACGAGGGATATTCCATAGCAGAACATGGTATTTCAGCTGCCCAGGAAATATACAACCAAGAAAAGCTATAGCTATTTAGAATAGATATAGCTTTTCTATTTTTATCCTTAATTATCCTTGTTATTAAAAACAAAAGATTTTAAAGTAATCTAATAAAAAAGAGAGGAATATCAATTCCTCTCTTTTTTTATTTAAGAGATACCAATTAATGAAAACTTATTGACCCATTGACTAATTATTTATTTTATTTCATTTCAGCCAGTTCACCCTCTGTTTTAGCTACCACTACAGCACAGGCACCATCTCCGGTTACATTTATAGCAGTTCTGGCCATATCTAATATTCGGTCAATTCCGGCTATTAAGGCCACCCCTTCTAAAGGTAATCCAACCGAGGTAAGTACCATTGATAACATGACCAGACCTGCACCTGGAACACCGGCTGTTCCTATAGAGGCTAATAAGGCGGTTAGCAATATTGTTAATTGCCCGCCTAATCCCAGATGAATTCCGTAAGCCTGAGCTACAAATAAGGCGCAGATGCCCTGATAAAGGGCAGTACCGTCCATATTTACTGTGGCTCCTAAAGGAAGTACAAAACTGGAAATAGTGGGTGATACTCCTAAATTTTCCTGGGCAGCACGCATAGAGACGGGAAGCGTACCTGAACTGCTACAGGTGGTGAAAGCAAGTAAAGTTGCCTCGGCAAAACCTTTGAAAAATTTTAAGGGACTCATCTTAGCAACAAGAGATACCATTCCTGAATAGACAACAACAGCATGAATTATGACTCCCAGATAGACCGCGAGAATAAGTTTGGCAAAAGGTACTAACACAGATAGACCATGTTTACCAACTGTAACGGCAATGAGGGCTAAAACACCATAAGGTGCGAATTCCATTACAATACCAGTCAGTTTATACATGGTCTCGGCAAAACCTTCGAAAAATGTTAAGACTGCTTTCCCCTTTTCCCCGGCTCTGGTCATGGCATAACCAAAAAAGAGTGCGAAGACAATGACCTGAAGTATAGTTCCCTGCGCCATGGCACCAATAGGATTGGTGGGAATTAGATTTATTAGAGTATCAATCAAGGAAGGGGCTTTGGCTGCTTCTTGAGCAGTACCCTCTAATACTAAATTCATACCTGCCCCAGGTTGGAGAATATTGCCTATCAATAAACCGATAATGATGGCAACAGCCGTAGTGACTAAATAATAAGCAATTGTTTTACCAGCTACTCTCCCTAACTTTTTAGGCTCGGCAATACTCGATACACCAACTACCAGACTGGAAAAAATTAAAGGCACAATGAGCATTTTCAATAAATTGAGAAAAATGGTACCAATCGGTTGAATCCAGCTAATCCCGGGTCCCCATATTGCACCTAAAATTATTCCTATGATAAAACCAATGAGAATTTTTTGAAATAATTTCATTTTGACCTCCATTTAAAAAACAATAAAACATAGAATAATCTAATCAATTTTATTTGGTTATTATATTTTCTACCCTTATCACCCCCAGTAGGATTAAATTTTTTTACTAGCTTTAATATTATTCCAGGTCTATGTGCTAAAAATTAACAGAAACAACTTCAGAATATTAGAAAAACTTTATTAAATTCTAAGTTAGTATTTTGCCTGGTTAACATCAGGGCTTTCTCTATTTCTTAATTTCTTAATATAAAAATTTAAGGCAGTCGGGCTCTGGTAATCGGCCAGAAGACCACCGAAGCCTTACCAATTATATTTTCTCGGGGCACAAATCCCCAGAAACGACTATCACTGCTGTTTATCCGATTATCACCAAGGACAAAATAGGAATCTGCTGGCACTGTTATTTCGGGCATTGTTTCAAATGAGCGGTGTGTAACGTAATCTTCTTCTAATCTTTCTCCATTGAGATAGACAATTCCATCCACTATTTTTACTTTATCCCCCTCCATAGCAATCACTCTTTTAATATAATTATGATTCTGGTCAATAGGGGGCTTAAAAATGACAATATCACCATGTTTCGGTTCAGATAATCTATAGGCAATCTTGTTACAAATTAACCTTTCTCGGTCAAAGAGGGTATCTTCCATGGAAGCACCCTTTACAACAGTTACCTGTCCTATGAAAGTGATAATAATGAAGGCAATAATACCAGCACTTACCACTGTTTCGATTAATTCACGCCACATAGGTTTTACCTTTTTTCCATTTTTCTTATCAAGAACCTTATTACTTTTTTTCATTACTTCCCTTTCTATTTCCTATTTTATTGGTTATATTCATCTTTATCAAAAATTATATCACATTTCCATATTTTTTAACAAAATAGTTCTATTTCAAAATATCTATAAAATGTAGCTAAAAGAGTCATTTCCTCTAAGCTTAAGCACTTTTTCCAGGTCTTTTTTTCCTATTACTCCCATTTCTAGTAATATTTGACCCAAAGGCTTAGGGTAAAACTTTTGAGCCCTTAAAGCCTCTATCAGCTGTTCCTCCTGGATTAAACCGAGACTTAAAAGTTTTTCTCCTAAGCGAGGGAGAGAAGAAACGTATTGTTCGTTAAAACGTTCCAGCGCTTCCTTAATAAGGGAAGGATTGGCTAAGACTGTCGATAATTCGTCCACTTGCAGCTCTTTTTTAATTTCTTCTCTAACTTCTGTAGAAAGAGGGGCTCCAACGGCTAAAATCACTAACTTTTCAGTTATAACTACCGGTACAGTGTGATATTTTTTAAAAATTTCGAGCATATTCGGGGTTATGTTTTCTATTCTAACCAGGTAATCGTCTAACTCTATATGACCGATTTTTAAGGCTTCTCCTAAAACTTGAGTCAATTCTTCCTGGGAAATAATCCCCTCTTTAAGTAAAAACTCTCCTATTTTTTCTCCCCTTTCTTTTGCCTCTTTCAAGCTTTTAGCTAAAGTCTCTGGCTCTATAATTTGTTTTTCTAACATCAAATCACCTAACTTTCGTTGATAACGAAACAATACTTCCGGCGGAAGATAGGTGTGTTTAGTTTTCTGCCAACGAGGACGAGTTTGGGGAAAACCAAAAAGGGCTATTCTCCAGGCGCTAAGAGTAGCTAAAAAATTTATTACATTTCCCCAGATAGTGCGTAAGGGTAAAAGAGGAGGAACAAGACAACCAGCTACCGCTGACCGCCATCCATAAACTTTTTTTAGAGCAATACCCCGCATAATTTGGCGTTCCAGCATGAAAAAAGTTAACCCTACACTTACTCCCCAAGAAAGCGACCCTTTAGGATAAACAGGAGGAACATCATAGAGTAAAGAAAGAATAAAATAGGCGAAAATTACATATCCGGGAACGGTAAGAAGATTACCATATTTGGCTTTCCAATCACGGAAAAGCCCATATTTGGCCATAAAACTAAAATTTTTACTTTTAATAACTTTCCAGAAAGAAAAGCTCTGGAAAGAAATACCATAGATCCAGCGCGATTTCTGTTTGACTGCCTCGTGTAGAGTGTTGGGGAAAATCTCTCTGGTAGCTATGTATTCGGTAATTATTCTACCATCATCCAGTATCCTCTGGACACCTTCTAGAAAAAAGTGGGTAAAAATCCCCAATTCAGCAAGATGGTAGGATAATTTATAATCCTCAGTTATACTGCCTTCTTCGAAGAGCTCATATTTTCCTAATTTATCCAAAACGGAATGGGAGAAAACAAAACCAGTCCCAGCAGAGGGAACCATAGCGCCACTTGCCTCTCGGGCTAAGAGACCTCGATAATGGTTCTCCGCAAATTCGTCAGCATAAGTAGAAGAAGTAATAAACTTAAAGAAAGTACGCCAGGTAGGATAGGGTTGAAGAGGAAAGACTGGTAGCTGTACCACTTCATATTGAAAGCTCAGGTAATTGGCTAACTTAAAAGAGGTAGGATGGATCACATCTTCGGCATCGTGCACGATAAAAGAAGCAAAACGAAGGTGTTTTTCTTTTTCCAAATTTAGAATAGAACTGAGCAGTTGATTAAGATTCTGACCTTTACTGGTTGGTCCCGGTTTAGAATTGACTACCGCATGCACATTGGGGTATTTTTTTGCTAAGATTTGCACTTCTTCGCAGGTAGATGGGTCATTAGGATAAACCCCGATAAAAACATGGAAAAGGGAGAGAGGGTAATTCACCGAGTGAATTAAGTTATCAATCATCGGGCCAATTACTTCTGCCTCATTCCAGGCGGGAATTAAAATCGCCAGCAGGCGTCGGGGGACACTATCTAAGTCTTTCATCTGGAGGCGATTTTTAACTTTTTTCCGCCCACCACCATAGTAATAGATGTCCCAGAAGAGGTCGTCCAGGCTAAAGACAATAAAGAGAAAAGCAATAATAAACCCCAGGTAGTAGAGACATTCTTCTATAAACATAGCTAGATTAGTTTTTTACTCCGTTTCTGTTTTCAGTTTAGAAAATATTATTCAGCTTGTGCTAAAGGCTTAAACGATTATCTCTTTTACACCTTTGTTATAACTTATTTTTACAAGCTTGGATATATTATCAATTTTTTTAAAAAAAAGCAAATTATTGAGTTAATTAAATTTTAAACTAACAGTTAACTAGACCTTATAAACAGACCAGACTATCGATTTTGGTAAATTTTTCCAATATGCGCATCTAAAGAGAAGAATTGTTTATGACTTAAATAGCTCCTTCCTAGCATTTTTGTTAAAAAATGTTTTACCAGAAAGAGGAAACAAGATATAATTATAAAATATATTTTATAATAATTTTATAATACTGGGATTTTAAAAAAATCCTGTATTCTTATTTCATATAAACAAGATAGCATTTTCTTGAATTGTATTTTCTTTGAGGGGCTTCAGAGGATACCTCCCCTGAATATACTAATTGTCTAGCAATTTCGATACTATATAAGATAAACTACCAGAGTAAAAGGTCATTGCGAGGGAAGCACTCAACATTATTTGAGTGCTTCCCGTGGCAATCTCATACTATTATACCGGTATCTTTGGTCTTATAACTGAGAATCAATAACTGACTACTTTCCATTAATACTGCGGGCGTAAGTGAATGAGATTGCTTCGTCGCTATGCTCCTCGCAATGACAAAATAGTATATCGTATTACGTATAACGTATATCGTTAAAATTAGTCGCTGGTCATTAATAGCTGGCATTTAGTTTCCTATTGCTCATTACTTATTACTAGTTACTTATTACTGATTAGTCTCCTTGCAATGGCTAAAAGATTATATCGTATTACGTATATAAGATATATCGAATTTTATGTTATGTCTTTTATCTAATGAAACCGAATACAGTTATGCTCACCATCATAATCCTCTCCCTTAGAAGGGAGAGGTAAGGTGAGGGGGATAAATTATTACCTTATTACTTTATGGGGAGGAATAATGCCATTCGTACCATTATCTTTGACCTTGATGATACCTTAATACAAACCTCTAAAATTTACCATCAAGCCCGGGATGAATTTGCCCGGATTATGTCTAGCCTGGGATTTCCCAGGGAGGAAGTTCTGGAAAAGCTTGATGAAATTGATATCAAGCATATCCAGGAACAGGGTTTTGCCAAAGAAAGGTATCCTTTAAGCCTGATTAAGACCTATCATTATTACTGTGAGTGTTCTGGTGAGAAAATTGACCTTCAAACAGAAAAGGAAATTGCTGCCATAGGCTGGAAAGTTTTTCAGCAAATTCCAGAGCAGGTAGAGGGGGCTGATTTAGTATTAAATAATCTAAAAGGACGTTATCTCTTAATACTGGCAACTCTGGGAGATCCGGAAATACAACACCAGAAGATAAGGTATTCTGGATTACAGTCTTATTTTTCGGCTATCTATGTCTTAAATTATAAAACTGCTGAGGAATATCTCCAAATTATTAAACAACATAATCTCAAGAAAGAAAAAACCTGGATTATTGGTAATAGTATTCGCTCTGATTTAAATCCTGGATTAGAACTGGGATTAAATTGTATTTTAATACCTGCTCCTACCTGGAAATTTGAGGAAGAAAAACCAATTTCCAATCATTATTTACAATTAAAGTCTCTGGTAGAAGTATTGAATTATCTATGAAAAAATATCCTTCTTATCTCAATCTAAGCAAAGTTCAATTTCAAAGACGGATTAGAGAAGCCTATCATGGTCTTCAGTCCTGCTGTCTCTGTCCTCATCATTGTGGGGTAAATCGCATTGCCGGTCAAAAAGGCCTATGTCGCTCTACTGCTCAACTCACAGTAGCCAGCTACAATGCCCATTTTGGTGAGGAACCCCCTATTTCGGGTAGCCGTGGTTCAGGGACCATCTTTTTTAGCAATTGTACTTTACATTGTCTATTTTGCCAGAATTATCCTATCAGCCAGCTGGGGCATGGTAATCCCGTTTCCATTTCAGAATTATCCAAAATGATGCTTGATTTACAAAAACAGGGGTGTCATAATATTAATCTGGTAACACCAACTCATTTTGTAGCCCAAATTATAGCGGCAATAGGAGAGGCCAAATCGAAGGGACTTTCTATACCCATCGTGTATAATACCAGTGGATATGAATCCTTGACTACCTTAAAGTTATTAGAGGGAATTATCGATATTTATCTTCCTGATGCCAAGTATGCTGATAACCTTATTGCTAAAAAGTATTCTCAGGCAGAGAATTATTTTTCGGTCATGAAAGAAGCACTGCGCGAGATGTATCGCCAGGTAGGTGATTTAAAAGTAGATCAGAATGGTATTGCCATTTCCGGCTTGATTATACGCCATTTAGTGTTACCAAATAATCTATCAGGTAGTGATAAGATATTACCGTGGATTGCTCAGAATATATCTCCAGAAACTTATCTTAGTTTGATGTCTCAATATTTTCCTGCCTTTCAGGCGGATAAATATCCCGAACTTTCTCGCCGCATTACTCGTGCCGAATATAGTAAGGCTAAGCTGGCCTTTGAGCAATGTGGATTAAAAAACGGTTGGTTGCAACAAAATGAATAGCATTAGTGATATGAATAGAAAAAAATCCAGTCTTAAAGCAGAAATAATCCTGTTAGGGGTAGTGGTGATCTGGGGTTATACCTTCCCGGTAATCAAAAAGGTACTGCTGGAGATTCCCCCTTTTACTTTTCTAAGCTACCGTTTTTTACTGGCTTTTGCGGTCATTTATTTAATCTTTTCCAAGCAGCTAAGAAGAATTGAATTAAAGACTATTAAGGATGGATTTCTGGTCGGATTATTTCTTTTTATTGGTTATTTTGGACAGACTGTAGGGACCCAATTTACCACCGCTACCAAAACTGCTTTTATTACTGGCACCTCGGTAGTTCTGGTTCCTATTTTTTACTTTTGCTGGCTCAAAGAGAAAATTAAGCTTAATTCAGTTATGGGGGTATTTCTGGCTATGATTGGTCTGTGGCTTATGAATTCTAACGGCACCCTGTATCACATCAATTTAGGTGATTCTCTGGTTTTCCTGGGGGCGGTTGGTTTTGCCTTCTATATTATTGCTGTTCATATTTATACCCAAAAACATGATTATGTCCAGCTGGTCTTTATCCAGTTAGTTACCGTTGCTCTTCTCTCTTTTTTGATGGCTATCATAACGGAAAGGGAGGCCTTACATTTTTCCTATGGTTTTTCGGTATACTGGGCAATTGTGGTTACTGGAATATTTGCTACCGCTCTTGCCTTTTATCTCCAAAATCGTTATCAACGTTATTCCAGCCCTACTAAGATTGCCCTTATTTTTGCAGCCGAGCCAGTCTTCGGTGCTCTTTTTTCTTACCTAATTTTAGGGGAAACTATTGGTGTTTTCGGTATTATCGGTGGGTTGGCGATTTTTGCTGGCATGTTTATTGCTCAGGTGGAAAAGACTTAAAAAGAGTATTTAATAGTATCAGAATTTTTTTGAAATTCCGATACTATAAAATAAGGATAAATATTATTAACTATGTTAAATATATTAAGCACTCTTCACCCGCTAATACAGGCTTTAATGGCCGGGATTTTCACCTGGGGCATGACTGCCTTAGGTGCAAGTATGGTCTTTTTAACCAGGGAAGTGAATCGTAAGTTACTCGATACTATGTTAGGATTTGCAGCCGGTGTTATGATAGCGGCCAGTTACTGGTCACTTTTGGCACCAGCCATCGCTATGGCGGAAGAAGGGCCACTGCCAGCCTGGGTTCCGGCAGCTGTTGGTTTTTTGCTGGGAGGGATTTTCTTAAGAGGAATTGATGCCGTATTACCTCACCTCCATGTTGGTTTACCTACCAGAGAAGTAGAAGGAGTTCCTACTAGCTGGCAGAGAAGCACGCTGCTTATCCTGGCAGTCACTTTACACAATATTCCAGAAGGTCTGGCAGTGGGGGTAGCTTTCGGCGCAGTAGCTGCCGATTTACCCACTTCCTCTCTTTCTGCAGCCATGGCCTTAGCCATCGGTATTGGCCTACAAAATTTTCCAGAAGGGACGGCTATCTCTATGCCCTTAAGAGGAGAGGGTATGTCTGCTAAGAAAAGTTTCTACTATGGACAACTTTCAGGGATTGTAGAACCTATCTTCTGTATGATTGGTGTTTCAGCCGTTTTAATTGCCCGCTCTATTCTGCCCTATGCCCTGGCTTTTGCCGCCGGTGCTATGATATTTGTGGTGGTAGAAGAATTAATACCTGAATCACAGCAGAGAGGTCATTCCGACCTGGCTACTATGGGGGTAATGGTTGGCTTTACCATCATGATGATTCTGGATGTATCCTTAGGCTAAAATTATTTATTACTCCCTATAAGCAGCATTTTGCCCTTAACATTAATTTATTTTTCTTTTTCCCACCTATGACGCATAAAGCACCTTTAAGATTTGATTTTCAATATTTAGTGTGCTAAAATTATGCACTACAGCAAAAATATATAAAATAGTGCTTTTAAAAATAGAACATAATTTTTTAAATAAGGAATAATATAGTTATCAGTTTGCAGTTAACTGTTTTCAGATAAAAGATGCCGGTATAAGTGAATGAGATTGCTTCGTCGCTTTGCTCCTCGCAATGACAAAAAGAATATATCGTTTAACGTATAAGGTATATCGTTAAAATTAGTCGCTGGTTGTTAGTCGTTAGTATCTGGCATTTAGTTTGCCTATTACTTATTACTGGTTACTTATTACTGGATTGGCTCTTCGCAATGACAAAATGGTATACCGTATAACGTATAACGTATATCGTTTAAATTCAGTTGCTAGTCAGAAGTTATTTCAGGGGTTATCAAGGGGAAGGATTCCCCTTGAACATCTTGTAGTATAGGAATTTCAAAAAATTTCGATACTGCAAGATAATATAAATATTATCTACTAAATAAGTAACAATATATTTTGTTTTTAATTCAGGGGATTTCAAGGGGAAGGATTCCCCTTGAACATCTTGTAGTATCTTGTTGTATTTTGGAGGGCTAAATTATGAATATTTGGCATTTACTCCCTTTTTTGCACTTTAATGACCCTATAGAAGAAGTAGAAATTAAGAAGAAAGAAGAACTCTTTCCAAAGACTCAGGAAGAAGCTACCAATTTATTTCAAAACAGCCCCCTGGCCGGAATATATCATGATGAAAAGGGAATTATTCTGAATATAAATAAAAAGTTCACTGAATTATTTGGTTACACTTTGGATGAGCTTAAAGGAAAAAATATCAATGAAGGAATGATTTTTCCTGAAAAAGAAACGGTTAGGGAAAGTAAACAGCTGACTAAAATGGCTCTTGCTGGAGAAGAAATTAAATATAAAACCATTCGCAAAAAGAAAGATGGAACACTCCTACCCGTTATTATTACCGTTGCTGCAGTTATTAAAGAAGGTGAAAATAAAACCATTGTAGCCTTTTACCAGGATATTAGCCAAGAGCAAGCAATGTTAGAAAGATTAGCGGAAAGTGAAAGAAAATACCACAGGCTTTTTAATGATATGCCCGCCACTTATTATCAAGCAGATAGGGATGGAAATATTATAGCAATGAATCCCTACGGGGTTAAACTATTAGAATACCAATCGGAAGAAGAGATTATCGGAAAAAACATTGCTCGAGATCTCTACTATAAACCTGAGGATAGAACAAAGTTTTTAGCAGCCTTAAAAAATAAGGGAGGGATAATCAAAGATTATGAGGTTATTTTAAAAAATAAAGAGGGAGTTCCTATCATTGTTTCCACTAATAGCCAATATTATTACCATGAATCTGGAGAATTGTTAGGGGTAGAAGGTATTTTTGTAGATATAACAGAACGGAAAAAACAAGAAGAGACTTTACGTAAGAGTCAGCAAGAATTTAGGAGTCTATTTAAAAGTAGTTCGGAGGCTTTAGATTATCTGGACAGAAATGGCAAGATTATAGATATAAATCCTCGTTTTAGCGAGCTTTTTGGTTATACTTTAGAAGAAATTAAAGGAAGATATATTGATGACGGGATGATTCATCCACCTGATAAAATAGAAGAAGGGAGAAAATTAGTAAGCAAGGCCTTATCCAGTGGTTATCGAAATTATGAGACCATAAGGAAGAAAAAAGATGGAACTTTATTTCCAGTTTCTATTTCCGGCTCCCCGGTTATTGTTAATGGAGAAGTAATAGGTACCTTGGGAAATTATATAGACATTTCGGAACGTAAGCGTAATGAATTAATACAACAAGTTTTGTATAATATTTCTAAAGCTACCAATTCTACAATTTCCCTGAACTCTCTTTACCGTATTATTCACCAAGAGTTAAGTAAACTAATTGATACCACTAATTTTTATATAGCCCTATTAGATAAGGAGAAAGGGGGAATTTATTTTCCATACAATGTGGATGAATTCCAGCGAATTCATCATTCCCGACCACTTGACCACCATTCTCTCATAGCCTATCTATTTAAAACTGGGAAACCTATTCTTGTTAATCAGAAAATTATCCACAAGAACCCTGTATTTAAAAAATATGAGGAATGGTTTGGTAGCCAGCGCCAGTCCTGGCTTGGTGTTCCTCTTAAAATTGAAGGAGAAACCATAGGGGCTCTGGTGGTTCAAAGTTATAAAAAGTCTGCCCAATATAATGAGGAAGATATTAAGATAATGGAGATAGTTTCCTCCCAGGTTTCCATCGCTATTAAGCGAAAACAGGATGAAGAAGCCTTACAAAAAAGCCAGCAGGAATTTGCCAGTCTCTTCCAGAGCCATTCTGAAGCCTTGCTTTATGTTGATGAGAAAGGGACCATTTTAGATATCAACAAACGTTTTAGCGAGCTTTTTGGCTATAACTTAGAAGAGATCAAAGGGAAAAATATTAATTGTGGAATTATCCATCCCCCTGAGAAAATAGAGGAAGGAAAAGAGATTGACCAAAAAGCACTTTCTTCAGGTTATGTGCAATTGGAGACCATCCGAAAAAAGAAAGATGGTACCATATTTCCAGTCTTGATATCGGGTTCCACGGTCTTTATTGATGGAAAAGCCTGTGGAATTATTTGTACTTATATAGATATTAGCGAAAGAAAAAAATTTGAAGAACAATTAGAGAAATTATCACGCGTCGATAGTTTGACCGGCTGTTACAATCGTAGATATGGTTTGGAATTGCTAGAACAGCAAATAAAATTAGCCCAGCGTCTTAAGTCACCCCTATTAATAGCTTTTTTAGATATCGATAACTTTAAAGCAATTAATGATAATTTTGGACATCAGGAGGGAGACAAAATCTTAATAGAAGTCGGCAATCTATTAAAATCCACCTTAAGGGAGGTTGATGTCATCTGCCGTATAGGAGGAGATGAGTTCCTGCTTGCCTTCCCGGATACCTCTATCCAGGAGGCTCCCCTGATCAGAAGTAGACTGGAGGAAAAATTAGTTCCCTTAAACCGTAAAATAAGCAAAGGCTATCAAATTCAATTCAGCATGGGCTTTGTGGAACATTTACCAGGAGCAGCAAAGCCTCTGGATAAACTGATAACTATAGCTGACCAGAGGATGTATGAGGATAAGAAGAAAAAGAAAAAACTATGAACCAATAACTTAAAACTTTTTATAATACTGCCGGTATAAGTGAATGAGATTGCTTCGTCGCTTTGCTCCTCGCAATGACAAAAAGAATATATCGTTTAACGTATAAGGTATCTCGTTAAAATTAGTCGTTGGTCGTTAGTATCTGGCATTTAGTTTGCTTATTACTGGTTACTTATTACTGAATTGGCTCCTCGCAATGACAAAATGGTATATCGTATTACGTATAACGTATATCGTTTAAATACAGTTGCTAGCCGGAAGTTATTTCAGGGGTTTCAGGGGAATCTTCCCCTGAATATTCTATTTTCTATTGGAGATGTAATAATCAGATGGAAAAAATTTTAACAAAAGAGAAAGAATTTCAATATAGTCTACTGGAAGAAGCACCAGTGTATTTTGTGGCTATTAACACCGATGGCAGCACCCGTTTTATGAATAAAACTATGCTTAAGGCCTTAGGATACCAGAGAGAGGAAGTGTTAAATAAAGATTATCTGAAACAGTTTGTCCCTCTCAGGCAACGCAATATGGTACAAAATATATTTTCCAGACTACAGAAAAATAATTCCCCTACCCAGAATGAGAATATAGTTCTTACTAAAGAAGGAAAAGAATTATTAGTTAGGTGGTATGGGAAGCAGATTTATAATGAATCCGGGGATTTTCACTACCTTATTGGTGTGGGTATTGATGTAACTGAGCAAAAAGCAAAGGAAAAGAAAATAGAGATGTTTCATATCAAGGAAAGAGAATGGAATAATCTGATTTCTATGGAACAGGAAATGGTGCTCAATTTGATCTCCGAAAAGGATTTCACCTCGAAATTAAGGCGAGTATTAGAATTTATCTCCAAAATTATACCTCATGATGGCTCTGACATTTCTTTGCTGGAAAATAACCAGTTACGGGTAATTGCTATTCATGGTTATAAAGAACCATCTGGCCAGAGTATTGTTCAGAATCTAAGGCAAAATCTGGATAAGTTTCCGATAGATAAAGAGGTCATTGAAAATAAAAAGACAATAATAATTTCTGAGGTACTTAAAGATTCTCGCTGGATCATAATTCCAGGGTTGGAATGGATTCGTTCTGGTATGAAAATCCCCTTTATTTTTGAAGGGAAGGTGCTGGGTACCTTAGGTATCGTAAGTGAAAAACCTTGTGCCTTTAACGAGAAAAGTATAAAAAAGATAGAGAGTTTTGTGTCTGGTCTCGCCATTGCTATTCATAATTACCAGGATTATTGCCAGTTACATAAGAACAAGAATGATATTATTTATGCTATAACTAAATTAGTGGAAATTAGAGACCCTTATACTGCCGGTCATCAGGAAGGGGTAGCCAATCTTGCCACTGCCATTGCCCGGGAGATAGGACTGGCCAAAGAGGTTATTGAATCGATCAGAATTGCCTCCTTGGTTCATGATATTGGGAAAATCAATGTGCCTTCTGAAATATTGAACAAACCCAGCCATTTAAATGAGGTGGAGTATAACCTGGTTAAAAATCACCCACAATTGGGTTATGATATTCTAAAGGAGATATCTTTTGACTTTCCTATTGCTGAGATTGTCCATCAACATCATGAAAAAATTAATGGTAGTGGTTATCCTCAGGGTTTAAAGGGGGAGCAAATTTTGTTAGAAGCTCGCATAATCTGTGTAGCGGATGTCTTCAATGCCATGGCTTCACATCGTCCTTATCGGGCGGCGCTGGGTATTGAGGTAGCAAAAGAGGAATTATTAAAAAACAGAGGCGTCCTCTATGACCCTCAAGTTGTTGATGCTTGCCTGAAAGTTCTCGAGAAAGGGCAAGGGTGAGGGAGTGGTGAGGGTGATAAATTATTACTTTAAGGTTTTATATAGAGATGAAAAAATTCCTGAAAAAATCAGCAGTATTACCCCAAAAAAATAAGGCTGACCAGGTCCTAATTAATAATAAAAAGAATAAAAAGAAGAATAAGGCTCAAAGTAAGATAAGCACTCAGAACTTTTCATCAGAAGAACGGCTAAGAAAGTTGGAAGAGAGGTTTCTGCAGGGACGCCAGGAGTATCTCAATCTTTTTAGAGAAAGCCCGGTAGCACTTGTTTACACTGATATTGATGGAATTGTTCGGTATGCAAACCGTTGTTTTGAAGAGCTTACTGGCTTTTTGGAAGAGGAGCTAAAAGGCCAGTCCCTGGCTTATTGTTTAAAACCTGAAGACCATACTTTTTTGAAAACAAACAATAATACCTCTTTTGAAACAGTAGTCTCTCGAAGTGATAATACCCGTCTGCTGGCACTGATTAATAGAACTTACAATCAAGTTGATAACCGCCTGGCCGGTATGATATTTTCTTTCCAGGATATCTCCTTTCTGAAGAAAGAGCGAAGAATAAGGCAAACATTGTACCAGATATCTCAATTAACTCATTCGGACTTACCACTACCAGAAATATATCCCCTGGTCCATGAACAGCTAAAGAAGATTATAGTAGCCACCAATTTCTATATTGCACTCTGGGATAGTAAACAGCAACAATTTAACTTTCCGTACTATACTGATGAGGCTTCCGGGAATGATGAATTGTTTATCCAAAATTATAGTACTACTCAGAGTATCTTCCATTATGTTTTGAAAATTGGGAAACCAGTACTTATGGATTTCCAGCGCTATCGTAAGATGTTATCTTTTGGATATATCCAGCCCTGGGATGTGATGACCAATACTCACCTCTGGCTGGCGGTACCATTAAAACTGGAGCATAAAATTAGGGGGGTGCTGGCTTTACAGAGTTATAATAATGCCCGACTATATAGCGAAAGGGATATTGACTTACTGGAATTTGTAGCCCAGCAACTGTCTGGAGCAATATACCGCAAAGAAAAAGAGGAAGAGTTAGCAAGTATTGATCAAAAAATTGATCAAAAAAAAGAATATATTAGTAATCCGGAAAGGGTTTCAAAAAGGCAATTTTACCCAACTGAGCACAAGGATTTTTATAATCCGGGCGCAAGATAAAGAAAATAGAGAGGATATAGCCAATATAACTAATAAGATAAATAGGTAAAAATAGATAGGTAACAATAGAAGTGGTACTAGATAGCAGTCCTTTAAGTAGAAGAGAAGCTTCTTAGCTATTAGTGCTAAGAAGCTTCTCTCAGGTGGGCCTGGGCTTTGATGCTGGTTAGTTCTCTCTGGATTTCAGTGCAGTATAGAGAATAATAATCACGATTTTGTTGGTTTAGCTCAGTTAAAGTTTTCTGCACCATTGCTACCTGTTTAAAAATTTGCTCATAACCTTCTTTCTGAGTAGAAACCAGCTGTTGCATAAATCGGTCAATACGGAAAATCAAAAAGATAGACAGGGCAATGGGAAAGCCTTGATTGGCAATAATTTCTGATAAATTTGCTAAATCCATATCTTTTCTCCTCCTTTCAGTCCGGTATTTATTATTAGCCCTGCCAGCGGGCAGGTCCGGCAGGGCGGATATCCAGATGCAAAAAATTGCGTTGGGGATAAAACCCAATTCCCGAAAAATCAATCTCCTCAGCTACTTTTAATAAATCAACCAGGTTAATTCCTGGCACATAAATATCTGCGGCCATACCCAGGAGATGATAACTATTTTTTACTCCACCTACTTTTAGATTGTATTCTGGACAGCGGTAACCAGAGGTAATGATTACTGGCTTTTGAATTTTATACCTCAATCCTTTCACTTTTTGTAAAAGAAGCGAATGTAACATTACTTGTTTACAACAGGGACATTGAAATTCATCAAGATAGAAATGTTCGGCAATTCTAATATGGTTAATGGTATTTTGAATCAACATCAATTATTTTCCTCTATGTTTTGTCTGATAGCTGCTTCTTTTTGGTAAAAGGCTTTCTTTTTTAACAGGGAATCATAATATTCCCGATTGACCCGATTAATATTGGCTTTCATCATAGCCTGTAATTCTCTTGTTTCCTGTGCCTTTAAGGTTATCTTCTTATCTTGCAGAATCTCCAGCAGTTTTTTCCAGGCCTCTTCCCATTTCTTATCACCTTGACCGATACCAAATTCCTCCTCTGCCCAGAGCATTGCTGTTATTAAGGCCTCTTTGATAGTTTCTGCCCGATCATTGCCTAATTTATTTTTCAGGAAGCCAAATCCAATAGAGACTGCAAAAAGTAGTAAACCGTCCAGTAGAAATTTACTGAATAAGCTCTGCATTGTCCTTTCTCCTTTCTTTTGTTTAAATGTTTTCCATATTTATTTTTCATTTTTTAATCTTCTGATTTTTCAGAAAAGACCGGCCGGAACCCCGAAAGGGGGCCCGGCGGTAAAGACATCACATCACCTTTCTGTTTTTTAGAACAGTGTGCAATTGAAATTATTATGAGACATCCATAACATCAGTAGATTGGTAATCCAGGATGCGGGCATTGACCTTTTCCACCAGGTTATTTCCTTTGTTATGGAAAATGTTTTTGGCAATAATGGTATCCATCACTGCCTCAATGGCGGCATCCTGAGCCTCAAGGTCAGCATAATCTCCCTCAGCCAGACTTTTAGGATTATCCAGGGTTAGATTAACTAAATTACCTTCACTATCTCTGAATTGCATATAGAGTCTCTTATAGCTGGTAACCTCACCAATTGTGGTAGCCATAGTCTTCTCCTTTCTTTATTTTTTAATTTCCAGATTTGATTTTATCAATTTTTACTAAGATGTGAGCTGGTATGATTGATTCAGTCTTATTTCATCCAGGCTGTATTTCTGTAAGCTAACCAGTTGATTGGCCACATCAAAGATATCCTGCTCGGCTGCCGTATCTTTCACCCGGTTAAAGCTCTTGGTCCGGATAATAGGCTTACTTGATTCAGGATCAGTACCGGTGACCAATCTTAGTTGTAAAACCGAATCATAAGGGATTACTACTACTGGCATTTTTGCACCTCCTTTCTTTTTTGATTGCGTGCTTGCGGGTAACAATTGCTAGAATAGGTTTATAGTTTATAGTTTTTGGTTTTTAGTTTATCGTTTATTTTTTTAGTTATTAATATTAATAAATAGTTATCAGTAAAAATGATGGAAGGTGTTTATAAGCGTTAAGCCTAAATACCTACTTTCATTTTTTAAACTGAGAAGTAAAAACAGAAAACTGAGAACTGTTCTTCTACTTGTAAAAGCAAAAAAGGGGATAAAATACAAAAAGGGAATTAAAAATAACTGTTATACTCATCATCATATTCCTCTCCCTTAGAAGGGAGAGGTAAGGTGAGGGTGATAAATATTACCTTAAGGGTAATTCAGGGGTTTCAGGGGAATTTCCCCTGACCGTTGGAATTTCAACTGAAACCGTTTCCGCCAGCATTAATCCTCTGCCAGGAATTACTCTTAACAACTTTTCTTTAAGATAATTATCAGATAAATCAGCTAAATCAGATAAACCCGAATTATGGTTATTTTTATCCTGCTCCTGCATAATTTTCTGCATACTTTTTCTCAGTTTTCCGAGATGATACCAGAGACGATGGTAGGTGGCATCCTCATCATCTGGCCAGAGAGTATCGATAAGCTGCTCATAGGGTATTACCTTCCCCTTATTTTGAGCCAGAAAAAGAATCAATTGATAGCCTATTTTGTTTACTGCTATCTCTTTACCCAGAAAGAGAATCTGATCAGGTCGATGAGGGTTAATGGTTATTACTGCCTTTATTTCGTTTTTTATTTCACCTTTTGTTTCACCTTTTATTTCGCTTTTTAAAGGCAGTGGGAAATTTTTGTTCAGCTGTGCTTCAGGGTTTTGATTATGTTTATAATCTGAAAGGAGATTTGATTTGTTTAATTTATTTCTATGTATCTTATTATTTTTATTACTATTTATATTATTTTTATTACTCTTGCTATAGGAGCTTGAATTAAGCCACTCCTTTATTTTCTTAATCAATAAATCAGGCAGTAATGGTTGCAGCTGTTTTTCCGATAATTCCCTGAGGCATTGTTCATCCTGGTATCCTTCCTGCACCAGTCTCTGGAGGTAGCCTCGACTCAAGCCAGGGATATGCAATTTTGCCAGTGGGAGGCCGGCCGGTTCAACACCAGCAATTAATCTGGCGGAAAGTTGTTGAATTTTTTCTAAATCCCCAGCTCTATCTTCTCTCCAGCCGACCCCAATAGCAAGAGCGGCTAAGGCATCGGCCAGCCAGGAAAATCCCTCCCCCATTTTCTGAATAGCTCCTCCCAAAAGGCCATAATCTTGCTCTATTTCTTTTAATTCCCTGCCAGTAATCCAGTCATACATGAGGAGGGTATTTTTTAGAGCTAGATACTTTTTTAGTTCATTTTTGGATGGTGCCTCTTTTAGTTCAGAGGGATTGCTATTGATATTATTGATATTTAAATTATTCTGAAAAATTAGTTTATCCTCTTCCTGCTGTTCAAAAATTAGGTTCAACATACGCAGGCGTAAAAATTCTTTCCATTTATGGGTGAGGGACTTTTTATTTTTAATCACTCTGCTTTCCCTTCCTGGATAATCAGTAAAAAATTCTTCCCCATCACTGCTGGTAGCAATTAAGAAGAGAATTTCCAGTTCACTGCTATTTTCTTTCTGACTCTCCTTAATCCATTTTAAAAAATGGAGATAGGTTGGAAAAGAGATGCCTTTGGAGGTTACCAATCGTCCCATTTCGGTAAGCTGGCAGTATTTTCCCTCCTGGATAGTGATAAGTTGTTCACTTTCCAGCTGTTGGAGATAAGCCAGAAGCTCTGCTTCGCTATAGGTCTGGCTGAATTGATGATGCCAGAAAGTTTGTTTTTTGGTGTCGTTACCTGTTTTTAACAGCTGACAGATATCCTGGAAAGAATCACAGTCCAGGGCAATACGGTATAACAGAAAGGTCAATATATCTTTTTGGACGATAATGGGTCTTTCTTTCCAGATTTCCAGAAGAGCAGGACCAGGACTAACGGTGGTAACATTAGTAAGAGCAGCAATATCCTTTTTGGTATATGGTGTTGAAGTTTGGTCCTCATTAAGGGTATTTTCCGAAATTGGAACATCTTTCACATAATGCCTTATTGGCTTTTCTTTTTGTTTTTCTTGCTGTTGCTGAAGAGCAGGATAAAAATAGCAAGGCAACCATGTTTCCCCATCTTTAGAGTAGTCCGGGAAATAGAGCTTCTGATAAGCAGTTAGCTCAATAAGGGAAGGAGCCAGAAAGATAATTCTACCAAAGGAACAAGCAGGATTAAGTCGACCAGCTCGTCCACCCATATTTTCTACTTCAGAAAAAGTGAGCATACTCTGGTAATAATTTGTCATATATCTATCGTATCTATTATGTTTATCGCTTTTTTGCCCGGAGACAATTTTTTGTCCGGTTAGAATAACATTGTTTACCGGTAAATTAACTCCCATAGCCAGAGTACCGGTGGCACATACGATTTTCAGTTCACCAATGCGCACTGCTTCTTCAATAATATGTCGTTCTGGCCAGGAAAGATCGGCACAGTGATAAGCAATTCCCTTCTGGAGAAGATTTATGAGCTCCTCCTTGGAGGTGGAATCCTCTATTATTAGCATCTGCTCCATAGCTCTTTGGGCGGGATTCAGGGTAAACTGGCTTGCCAGCCAGCTACTCCATAAACGCACTTCTTTCTTGGTGGAAAAGAAGATCAGGTTTGATTCCTGTTGTTCAATGAGAAATTGCAAGGTAGCTTTAAGATAGCTGGCTAAATTACATTCCTGAACATCTTCTGGAGGAAAGAAAAATTCTTTGCCTGTTATTTTGCTATTATGTTCTACATAATGATAAATTCCTTCCCGAACAATTCCCTTGCGTAGCTCTACTGGTCGATAGGAAGACCAGAGTAGTTTAGCATCAAGCCAGGTAGCCAGTGCTAAGATATGTTCAGTAAGTGCGGAAAGGGCAATAATCCGAATAGCAGGATAGTTAGCTTTAAGATAATTAAAATTGCTTTCTAAACGTGGCCCGCGTTGGGAGTCATTGATTAACTGAATCTCATCAGCCACAATTAAGGAAACATTATGAAGGCATTGCGGATACTGGAGAAGAAAATAGTAGAATTTTTCGTAGACCAGAATGGCAATATGAAAATTGCCCTGCCTGATATCCTGGTCATCATGACGGTGATCACGAGAAGAAAGTTTGATTTTTAAACCGAGTGAGCGGTAAAGATGAACAAAATGCTGATATTTTTCTTCTGCTAAAATTCGCAAGGGGACTAAGTATATTACTTTGTTATGGAAAGATATTTCCTGCAGAGCAGCCATTTCACCTACCAAAGTCTTACCTGAAGAGCTGGGAGAGACAACTAAAAGATTTTCTGGCTTTTCTCGGGATAGGGGAGTTGCTTCATATAGATTAGCTTCATATAGATTAGAAAAAAAATTAGGATGAGAAGAGCGGAGAAGATTAAACTGGCGTACTGCCTTTTCTTGCACTGGCAGAAGGAAGTCAGAGTAATGCTCCTTCCAGACCTTAATAATATAATGGGGAATACCAAAGTATTCCAGTTGCTCCATCTTCATATTTTCCAGCATTGTTACTAAATACCTCAATCTAAAATTTATGGTATCCTTATTATTTAATTGTTTTCCCCTAAAATTTTCCTTTTCCTTTCCTCTCCCTCGAAGGGAGAGGGTTAGTGTGAGGGTGATATAATATTACCATTTCTTAATAAAAGTAAACATATGTTTGCTTATTATAAACTATTTAAATAAAAAAATCAAAAAAATTTTTAAAAACCTGTTGACAATATCTTTTTTCATGTTAAAATAGAAAAAGTTTGAAAATCGAAAAAGCGAACCAACCAACCAACAAATAACTTTTTCATTTTTAGACCTCCTAACTAAAGAAAATGCCACCCCAAAAGGGTGGCTTTTTCTTTTTCGTTTTTAGTAAATGTTTTTTCATTTTTAGCTTCTTCGTTATTTTAAGGTATCGGAATTTCAATAATTCCAATACCTTCCCCAGCATCCTGACCAGCATTATTTGCTTTCTGATTTATTGCCTTTATTTATTCCCATCTCTCTAATCCTCTCCCTTAGAAGGGAGAGGTAAGGTGAGGGTGATGATGAGGGGTTGCAGGGGAAACCTCCCCTGAATATCTTGCTCCTCTTTGAGATATTGATCTTCTTTTTATTGTTATTATTAGGTGGTAAAAAAGTAACTACCCCTACTGTAAAAAAGTAGAACAGGGGACGGCAGACTGTGTGAAAACTAATTCTGAAAATTACTTGCCTCCACTTACACCAATTATTAATTTCATAATTGGGAATAGGTATATAAAAATAGGGTAAAATATAACATTATCCTCCACTTCAACATTATATTTTGCCAAAAAGGCGACTTTTCACACAGCCTGACGGTTCTCTGTTTCATTAAAATAGAATACCTGAGGCAGAGAACCGTCAGAGGTAGAGAAAAGAGATAGGGCAAAGAAAAGGGAAGAGGCTACTTTTCTTATTGACAGGATTTATGCGGGTATAAGTGGATGAGATTGCCACGCCCTGCTTTCAGCAGGGCTCACAATGACCACCCCCTCTTTTGTCACTGCGAGGAGCGAAGCGACGAAGCAGTCTCCTTCAATTACACCAGCCGCATTAATTTAATATTCATTTCGCGCGGAGGAAAAAAGGGGAGAGAAGAATAATCTTACGGAATTACCCACATTAAAAAGGTATAAATCCCCTGCCAGGCTAAAATAAATATCGTAGACCCTGCTTAAGAGAGCAAGGGACAACAAAGTCCATTTTGCAAATATTCTAAACCTAAAGTCTTATGTCGTTAGCGGGAGGATTTGTGCAAATCTTTGGTAAGTTCCTGAGCCTTTTTAAAAAAATCTCTAGCCGCTTTTAAAGCGAAACTAGCTCCTTCTTCCGACCATCGGTCATAATAATCGGCGTCCTCTCTTAGTCTTTTACTTTTTCCCAGAGCTTCTATTAAGCTGCCTGGGAGCAACCTGGTCTCTACATAAAGAGCCCGTATAGCCACAATAAGACAATGGTGGCTGTGCTCTCGGTAGTTCTTGGCAAACAAAAGGGCTCTGGCGGAATGGAACATAGAGTAATAGGCCTGGATAGTGGCCCATTTGTAATCTTTATCCTCAAAAGTTTTTTCCGCCCTTTCCAGGTCCCGCTGAGCTGTCCCCAGGGTTTTGGACAAGAGGGCTTTCCCCCGCGGGAATTCCCTTATTTTATTTTTCTTTAAACATTGCTCAAATTCTGGATTCATCTTTAGACTCCCATAGGGTTATGCCGTGTTCTATCTCTTCAAAAAATATTGATTCTTCCTTTTCCATCTGGATAAACTGGGTCGAGTTGCGAATAATTGGTTGAAGTTTTTTTCTGAGGTCGCTTTTCTCTATCTTCTCTTCAATGGCCTTTGGACTATCGGCTAGGATAAAAAGGTCTATATCACTACTGTCTATATCTTCCCCCCGGGCACAACTGCCAAACAGGACTATTTTCTTAGAGAGTGGTTTCAATTTATTTACCAGGGGCTGTAAGAGTACAGTAGTCTTGAGGACCTTCAATTGCTTAATAACGGGATTGTGATAATCAACCGAATAAAGATAGATCTTGGCCTTCTTTTCCCGCAGGACGAGCTTTTCTTTAGCAAGTTTACGAAGAGAGAGATTAACTCCCGCTCGGCTAATTCTAGTGGCTTTTTCGATTTCCTTAGCCAGAAATTGCTTACCCGGGCTTTGGATAAGAAAGTTTAAGACCTTCTGGGCATTAGTTGATATAAGGCTATTGTTCATATAAGGCTCCATTATATTCTCTAAAAAATTAGATGTACATCTAAAATAATATACGATAATATTATACGATTATCTAATAAATGTCAAAGAGGCGAATCCTTCTTTAGAACAGTATAGAACAGGGGATGATTCTCTGTTTCATAAAATAAAATATCTGAAGTAGGGAACTGTCAGAAGTAGAGAAAAGATGGTGGGGCTCACCATGACTAACCTTACTCCCCCCTCACCCTAACCCTCTCCCTCGAAGGGAGAGGGGAGGGAGAGGGTGATAAATTATTTTCTCATGATCTCTAGGGCACTGTATCCAAATTCTACAAAGAGCAAAACAGGAAGGAAGACGGATTAATCTAATCTTGTTTCCTTTGCTCTTTTATCTTTTTTACGATACTTTCTACCTCTTCTCCTTGCAGAATAAATTCTCTTTCTTTAGTATAGTCTCCATATCCCAGTTCATATTGCTCGAAGAAACGGATCATACCTACCGGTCCTAATTCTTTGGTTATAGCTGCTATGCCCAGTTTTCTTATAGCTGTGGGGGTTAATTTTTTAGTATTCATTCGCTATCACCTCCCATACCCATTCCATAGGAGAATTTACTTTTACCTTCAGCATACCTCTAAATAAATTTTATACTTCTACTCTTTCCATCACAATACCTGTCACGTTTATATTTCAAAAAATTGACTTATAATATATCTTAGTCTATAATATAAACAACATACCTGCCACGCCTCTCAACGATGCGCACCCTGGCGGGTTTTTCTTTTTAATAAGAGTAGGTTATATGAAATATTCCAAGCCACCGACAACATTCCAGGAACAAATCGATATTCTAATAAAACGTGGTTTAAATGTTGAAGATCCTGAAAAGGCTTTATTAAATATAAGTATAATAAACTATTATAGATTAAGTTCTTATTTCCCTCCCTTTCAACTCAATGATCATCAGTTTAAAGAGAATACTTCAATTGATAGCATTTTTGAATTATATGATTTTGATAAAAAATTAAGAGCTCTTATCTTTAGAGCCCTGGAAAATGTTGAGATTACTTTACGTACCAAAATAGCCTATTATTTCTCTCATACCTATAGTCCATCTGCTTACTGTGATCCTTGTAATTTCTCTCCAGGTTTTAATCATGCAGATTGGCTTGCTAAACTAGAAGAAAGTATAAATAGAACTCATGAGGATTATGTAAAAGAATTTTTTAAGGAATATGATGAAGAAAAAGTTCTTCCTATTTGGATAGTTATTGAGATAATATCATTTGGCCAGCTTTCCGTTATGCTTAGAGGCTTGAAAAGATCTGACCGAAAACGTATTGCAGAAGATTGTTTTGGAATTGATGAAGCAAGACTTTATTCCTGGGTGCATACCTTAGTATATATTAGAAATTTATGTGCTCATTACAGCCGTATATGGAATAGAACATTAGCCATAAAGCCTATGATTACAAAAAGATTGCCTGAATGGAAAGATATTTCAAATCATAAAATATTCTGTGTTTTTCTGATATTTAAAAAGCTTATGATTATACCAGAACAGTGGGAAGCCTGGAGAAATGATTTAATTAGCCTTTTAGAAGAATATAAAAATATTAATACAAAAATGATGGGCTTCCCGGATGATTGGCAAGAAAGACTTAATAGCCATAAAATATAGATATTTTTTATTTGACAGGTCAACTTCGCCACTTTTTTTGAAATTCCTTTGGTAGTACGGCTTTACGCTACAAAAAAACATTTCACTATATCATCTTTTTTTCTATTCCTTCTAGGAAATTATCGGTGGTAAACTCTTCATTGTCTAAGGCCTTTAAAAGAAGCCTTACTTCTTCCGGAATTTCGGTCAGTTTTAACCCTTTCCCGCTAATATTGGTTATCTCTAATTTCACTGCCCTTATTCTACTGGCCTTTTGATAGAATTCCTGAAGGTAGAATATAGATAGAACATAGAACAGGGTAAAACAGGGGAGGGAGAGAAGATAAATTATCTCTTCATCCTAGGTAATAAAGAGGGCAGGCTACTTTTAGCTATCTCTGGATTTGATAACTTAATATATTTTTTAGTAACGACTAAATACTAACGACTAACAACTATATGGTCACTGCGAGAAGCGAAGCGACGAAGCAGTCTCCTACGATTACACCCATCGCCTTAATATTCATTTTGCGCTGGGAAAGAGAGGGGATAGTTATCGTCTAACGGTTGGCGGATAGGCAAAACCCAAGCGTAGCGAGGGGTTGGGGTAAAAGCCGAAGGCTGTAGCCCCATATCTGCTGTTATACGCTGTGCCCCTATTCTCTCCTCCTACTTGCATTGAGTACGGTGATTCCTATGATTTCTCCTTTCTCGTATCTGATTATGAGATCATCATCCGTGAGCTCGGAATCATCTGCATGGCTTGGCTTCTTGAAATTGAGGTATAAAACATCGGCTTCTTTATCGTAAGAGGTCCAAATCCTTGAATACGGCACTTCCAATAATTCAGGCACGAGATCTAATACCTTTTTTACCTCTATGGTTCCCATATCTTTCGCCTCCTTTCCAGTTTTTTCCTCCGCTTCGTTAAGAATGCGGTAATTACAAATCCATCCTCTTTACCCAATTCTCTATAGATCACTACCATATATTTATCTTTTTCTATTTCCCTCACTGCTATGCACTCCCCAGCTTTGCCCGCATAAATTGCCTCTGGCTCCTCCACCGCTTCGAGAACATCGAAATAATATCCTGCCATCTCCGAATGCTCTTCTGTAATAGGTAACCATCTCTCTTCGGTCAATCTGATGGGAACATTGTTTTTGGACCTGATCACATCCATATTCTATTTTTTCCCCTTTGTAAGTGCTAAAGTTAACAGACCTGGCAGATAACCTTAAAATAATCGAACTACTTCGTTGACGTACAACTCAGGGTGAAGTTTTAAAATTAATTATTATTATTTCTCGTGGTGTATCTTTATAGATTCTCATGTTTATTATAAACTAATTTTATTAATTCTACAAAATAGTTTTATACATAGAACATAGAACAGTAGAACAGGGGACGGTTCTCTGTTTCATTAAAGTAGAATACCTGAAGCAGAGAACTGTCAGAGGTATAGAAAAGATGGCAGGGCTCACCATGACTAACCTCATTTCCCCCTCACCCTCACCCTAACCCTCTCCCTCGAGGGGAGAGGGGAGGGAGAGGGTGATAAATTATTTTCTCATAATCTCTAAGGCACTGTCTCCAAAGTCTCCAAAGAGCAAAGCAGGAAGGGAGACGGATTAATCTAATCTTGTTTCCTTTGCTCTTTTATCTTTTTTACGATACTTTCTACCTCTTCTCCTTGCAGAATAAATTCTCTTTCTTTAGTATAGTCTCCATATCCCAGTTCATACTGCTCAAAGAAACGGATCATACCTACCGGTCCTAATTCTTTGGTTATAGCTGCTATGCCCAGTTTTCTTATAGCTGTTGGGGTTAATTTTTTAGTATTCATTCGCTATCACCTCCCATACCCATTTTATAGGAGAATTTACTTTTACCTTCAGTCTTATTTCCTTCTTCTTATGAAGAAGTTTATCATCTGTAGGGTAGATAGTAGGTAGTGTTATTATTGTTACTGTTATTTGCTGTTATTTTGGTACTAACTGGCTTTGGAATAAATCTTTACTTCTGAATCAAGTTTATTTCCAAGTTTATCTGATTGTATTTCTAGGTCGTAGTGTGCTTGTAAATTAAGCCAGAATTTAGGCGACATCTGGAAATATCGACCCAATCTTAAGGCGGTATCAGCACTAATTGCTCTTTTGCCCTGCACGATTTCATTAATACGGCGGGGTGGCACATTGATATCTTTAGCCAGCCGGTACTGGGAAATATGCATGGTATCCAAAAACTCTTCTTTTAATATTATCCCGGGATGTAGGGGTTCTATTTTTTTATTAGGCATCTCTAATCACCTCCTAATGGTAATCAACAATTTCCACATCATAAGCGTCGTGAGCCTCCCATCTGAAGCAGATCCTCCACTTTTGGTTTATACGTGTGCTGTATTGTCCTTTTCGTTCCCCTCTCAAAATTTCCAAATGATTTGACGGTGGAATCTTTAAAGATTGTAAATCAGGAGCTGCATCAATCATCCACAATTTCTTCATCGCCTTTCTCTGTATATCATCGGGAAATTTGAGAGAATATTGGCGATGAAATATCTTCCTAGTTTCCTTACCCTTGAATGATTTAATCATGCTTATTATTAACATATTACGTTAATAATGTCAAGCGTTATTATTTTTGATTATAAAAACAGGGGAGAACGGGGGATAGAACATGGAAAAAAGGGGGACGGTTCTCTGTTTCATTAAAATAAAATATCTGAAGCAGGGAACCGTTACTCCCCACTTACCCTAACCCTCTCCCTCGAGGGGAGAGGGGATTAGAATTGGGAGAGGAGGACCGGGGATGTTCCTTTGACAGGTTCCAAAATAAAATAGACTAAAGACCGTTCTTAAAAATGTAAAAAAATGGATAGGTTCTACATTTCTTAATTATTCTATAAACTGGCTTATTATTAGAATAAAAATATTCATATTCCAGTGTAATGGAATAGATAAATATAGGTTAAAAGAAAAGGGAAAAATAGGTCAGCCATTCTCTTTGACCAGCAGTTCTTATTGGATTGTCAAGTTGATGAAGACCAGAAAGAAGTTATTTTTATAGCAGCTGGTGGTCATGAAAATTTTTACTGAGATTTAAAAAGATACTTAAAATTATTAGCAGATATAATGTATCATGTCTTTTTGTTCCTCGTTTTTTGTGTTATCATTGAATTGTTCCAGCCTATACTGTACACCTAAAGAATTAACTTTAAAGAATTAACTTTTTTATATAGTTGACTTTATATATGAGTTAATTAAAAATATTAAAATATTTAAAGGAGGACTAAGTTACTATGCCTGATTTTGGGAATGCCTTTTCTGGTTTAAAGAAAGATCGCAAATTAACCGAAGAAGAATTAATTCGAGCTATAAGATTCATGATTGCCGCTGAGTATGAGGCTATTCAGCTATATATGCAACTGGCTGAATCAACTGAGCATAAATTAGCACAAGAGGTGTTAAAAGATATTGCTGATGAAGAACGGGTGCATGCCGGTGAGTTTCTCAGACTATTAAAAGAACTAGCACCTGATGAAGAAAAATTCTATACTGAGGGGGCTAAAGAGGTAGAGGAAGAAATCAGAAGGCTAAACATTTAAAGATAAAGAGCTGGAGGTTAATTTAGAAGTTATCAAGGGAAACTTCCTCTGAATATTTTGCTGAATAAAGAATAAAAATAGGAGGGAAGATGTCTAAACAAATTAAAAAAATAGCTGTTTTTGGAATTGGTGGTGTGGGCGGGTATTTTGGCGGGCGGATAGCTCACAAGATTAACAAAGATAATCTGGCTAAGGAAATTTATTTTATTGGGCGAGGAGAACATTTACAGACTATTCAAAAACAAGGCTTAACTTTGGTTACTGACCAGGAAGAGCTTCATTGTGTTCCTAATATCGCTACTGATAACCTAAGACATATTCCCACTCCTGATTTATATTTACTTTGTGTCAAGGGATATGACTTGGATAACGCAGTTACTTCCCTGGCCAAAAACATAGCTAATGATACTATAATTCTACCCTTACTCAATGGTATTGATATCTATGAGCGGATTAGAGCTGGTTTACCCAAGGCGATTATTTCACCTGCTGCGGTATATATTTCCTCCAGTATAGAAAAGCCGGGTACTATCAGACAAAAGGGTTCAGAAGGGCATCTAGTCTTTGGCAAGGACCCTAAACAGGCCAGTTATGATTATCAGAATCTCCTGGAATTTTTTAAGGAGATGGAAATTAGTGCTACCTGGTATGAGAATCCCTATCCAGCAATATGGGAAAAGTATATCTTTATTGCTCCATTTAGCCTAACTACTGCTATTTCCGGAAAGTCTATAGGTGAAGTGCTGGCTGATAGCCACCTAAGAAATATTACCGAAAATATTATAAAAGAAATTGTTTCACTTGCCAGAGCAAAGAATATCGATTTAAGTCAGGATATAGTTGAGAAAACGATACAAAAAGCGGAAAGATTTCCCTACGAAACTAAAACTTCCTTTCAAAGGGATTACGAAAAAGGAAATAACAGGCATGAAGGAGATATATTTGGTGGTACCTTAATTCGTATGGCAGAAGAACAGGGTATTGCTATCCCTACCATTACCGAAATCTATGGAAAATTAACTTCCTAAACCAATTAATAGCTTTAGTAAAGATATCTTGGATAGCAAAGAAGTTATTTTTTCCTAGTGAAGGGGATGAATTTTTACCAAGCATTATTTTTTAGAAAATATCCAGGAAATATTAAATAAAGTTTAAGAAGTGTTAAAGAGTATTAGAGTTTTTCACAATAATTTTTACTTTTTAAAATACACAGGGGAAACAAAAAGGAAGACGGAGCATCTTTTCCTCATAAAATTAATCCCTAAGAGAAAAAGAGTAAAGAAGAGAACCATCACCACCTATCAAATAGATTACCAGATAAAAAAGGAGAAATTAGAAAGTCTGAAACTCTCCGATGGAATCTACTGTATCCTTTCTAATCTTCCTGAAGAAAAGGACTCTTCCCTTTTAGTCTCCTCTTATAGATAAAAGGATTTATGGAGATCAGGCCTTTTTATCATCAGAAGGAAGAGAGGGTAAAATCTCATATCCTTATCTGTATCTTAGGCTATCTCTTACAGGTAACGGTAGAGTATCTCTTAAAAAGGAAGGGCTATCAGCTTACCTTTCAGGAATTCTATCAAAAGGCCAGTAGAATAAGGGCAGTAAAATTAGAGATAACCAATATTAGCAGGAAAGGATTAAAACTGACTGAAGTTCCGGAAGAGGTACAGCTTCTTTTAAAGGCCTTAGACAGTGAAGAGTTCACCACCGAGAATTTCCTAGAAGGAATAGAAAAAAAGATGATATAGTGAAATGTTTTTTGTAGCGGAAAGGCGTACTACCAAAGGAATTTCAAAAAAAGTGGCGAAGTTTACTTGACAAAAAATAATTAATTGTATACAATATACAATAAATAAGTGATAAATATTATTATTTATTCCTATATAATAAGATATAATAAAAACACATATAGCTTGCTGAAATTGTTAAGTTGGCTGTGAAAAAGTTCTTATTGTATAAGTTATTTCTGTCTTATTCTCAACGCATACACACAATTTTATAGTTTTGTATCTCTGAGAGAATTAAATTCTTATTCTTTAAACAAGATAACCAGGTTGACAATACCTATTAGGTATTAAAAAAATAATTCCCATCTATTACATTAATATGTCTAAGGGGAAGGAATATATATGTCTCTATCAATCTGGACGTCAGACCACCCACCTTAGTAATATTACTTCAAATTAATTAATTTTATCTAAAATTGATTAATATTATTTATGTTACATGAAGTAGAATTAATTCCAAATACTTTTAAAATTAAACAAGGTTAGAAACAACGACAATTTAAATAAGGAGGATATTTTATAATGAAAAAGAAGAGATTAATACCCCATATTGTCTTAAAATGGATTATTTTAATTATAGCCAGTATATGGATACTTAATCCAGCCTTAGCACAAGAGACCCAAACTTTAGAAAATCTTGAATTTGATCCAGAAAGATATACTCAAGAAACTTTAACGATTGGAGACCTGACTGTAAATTATCGTGCCTATGAAAACATCGTTTATATTGCAAATCCAGTAGATACTCACTATCAATCCCTGAATGTCTATATCCCAGAAGAATACTTTAATGGTGGCACTATAAATGGTTACACTGCCAAAACTGCTCCTATCTTCTTTCCCAATCATGTAGGTGGTTATAATCCTGGAGACCCAGGAAGCCCTGGTGTAGATAGGGATGGTGAAAGTCCCAATTCTGAATTCCTGGCTTTGACAAAGG
Organism: Candidatus Oleihabitans oleiphilus; assembly: GCA_018054125.1. GTDB lineage: Bacteria > Atribacterota > Phoenicimicrobiia > Phoenicimicrobiales > Stramentimicrobiaceae > Oleihabitans > Oleihabitans oleiphilus. Next base: position 81,538 of record JAGPKD010000001.1, read on the forward strand.
GTTATGTAGTAGTATCTCCTGGTGCTCGAGGAAAGACTAATCAGGACAAAGAAAGTGGACTATATTACGGTAAGGCACCAGCCTGCATCGTGGACCTGAAGGCTGCGGTCCGTTATGTGCGCTATAACGATGAGGTTATGCCTGGTGATGCCGAGAAGATTATCTCTAATGGTACCAGTGCGGGAGGTGCACTCTCCTCATTGCTTGGTGCTACCGGTAATCATCCGGATTATGAGCCTTTCTTAGAAACAGTAGGTGCAGCCGATGCACGGGACGATATCTTTGCGGCCTCTTGCTACTGCCCTATTACCAACCTGGATAACTCTGATGCTGCCTATGAATGGTTATTTAATAAGGTATATAATTACAAATGGTTTAATGAGGGCGCATTAACTGAAGAGCAGATTGCCCTTTCCAATGAACTTAAGTCTTTATTCCCACCATATCTAAATAGTTTGGGGCTTAAGAAATCTGATGGCACTCCCTTAACACTGGATGAATATGGTAATGGGACCTTCAGAGAATACGTAAAATACTTTGTGATTGACTCAGCACAAAAAGCTTTAGAGGATGGTGTAGATCTTTCTGAATTTGATTGGTTAACTATAATAGGTGAAATTGTTGTGGACATTGACTTAGATGCCTTCCTGCAATATGCTACCAGAATGAAGCAACCCCCTGCCTTTGATGCCTTAAATGCCTCAACCTGGGAAAATATTTTGTTTGGCACTGAGAAAGTAGATACCCAGCATTTCACCCGCTATAGCTATGAGAATAGCACTGCCTATGGTACCCTTGCTGCTGCGAAAATTGTGAAGATGTTAAATCCCATGAACTACATTGGTATGGAAGAAAGTACTATAGCTCCATACTGGCGTATCCGACATGGTGCTGTTGATAGAGACACATCTCTGGCTATACCGGTAATCCTGGCAACTAAGCTGGAAAATGAAGGATATGACGTGGACTTCTTTGTGCCCTGGGGTCAAGGACATGGTGGAGATTACGATTTAGAGGAACTGTTTGCTTGGGTTGATTCAATTTGCAAGTAATTTGTAAGAAATAAACATTTGGTAATAGAGGTAATGGTTATTATAGAACAAGAAGAGAAGTAGAGGTAGGCCCCTGGTTTTTTCCAGGGGCTTTTATTATGTCAGGGGACGGTCCTTTGGCAGATTTGAAAAGTAAATAATACTACCTTAAAGCATGCTATAGTAATAGGAATGTTTTTTTGATAAAATAAAAAAATGAAAAAGAAGTTACCATTAGGAAAATTAGATTTTTCCCATCTTGAACAACTACTAAAAAAATATTCCAGCCAGCCTGATTCCAGAGTGATAATTGGTCCCCGACTGGGGGAAGATGCAGCAGTTATTGACTATCCGGATCGCTACCTGGTGGCCAAAACAGATCCTGTTACCTTTGCTACCGAGCAGATTGGCTGGTATGCGGTGCAAGTTAATGCCAATGATATTGCTACCAGAGGAGCGGTACCAAAGTGGTTTCAAGCCACTATCCTCTTACCAGAAAACAAAACAACGGAAGAACTTGTGGATAATATCTTTTCTCAAATACACCAGGCCTGTACGGAATTGAACATAACCGTAATTGGAGGTCATACTGAGATCAGTTATCATTTAGAAAGACCTATTATTGTTGGCGGTATGCTAGGTGAGGTGGAAAAGAATAAGCTGGTTTCTACCTCAGGAGCAAGGCCTGGCGATCTCCTTATCTTAACCAAAGGGATAGTCATCGAAGGAACCGCTATCATAGCCAGAGAGAAGAAGGAAGAATTAGAAAAAAGAGGGTATCAGAAAAGCTTTATCCAGAAATGTCAGGACTTTATTTATAATCCCGGTCTTTCTGTAGTAAAGGAGGCTTTGCTGGCAAATAAGAGAGAGGTTCATGCCATGCATGATCCCACAGAAGGAGGTTTAGCCTGTGCCCTTTATGAGATTGCTCTGGCTTCCCGGGTTGGTCTTTTGGTAAAGAGAGAAAAAATACCCATCTTAAAAGAGGCTCAGCTACTTTGTAAGGAATACCATCTAGATCCTTTAAAGACTATTACTTCAGGAACTCTGCTCATTGCTACCTCACCAAACAATGCTAAGGAAATTACGACTGTTTTAAAAGAACATAGAATAAACTCTGCTGTGATAGGAGAAATAAAAGAAGAAAGTTTTGGCTTGAAAATAATAACCGATGGGATTTTAGAAGACTTACCCTTTTCTGCCCAAGACGAGATTACCAAAATTTTTTGAAAAAATTTTAATAATTTTGAGGAGGATAGTTTATAGTTGAAATTAATGGTAAAATTTATCAGTAATACAGAGTTAACGAGCAATATATTTTATAGTATCGGAATTTCGAAAAAATTCTGATACTATAAAATACTCTTTTTAGATAAGAAACAATATATTTAGGTATCGGCATTTCAATAATTCCGATACCTAAATATAAAGGATTGATTTGTTATAAAAAATTTAGCAAAACAAGATATGCATTTCTTGAAAAGGAATTTTTCTTTATTTTTTAACTAACATTTAAACTAAATACTATATACTAAATACTAGATACTCAATACTGATAATTGAGGGGTTTCAGGGGATACCTCCCCTGAATATCTTGTTTATACTATTCCTGAAATAAGATATCAATAGAAATGAACATCAGTAACAATAAAGATAGAGAAGAAAAGTATTTTAATTGGCAGGTATTATTAGTTATATCACTTTCATCTATAGCTATGGGTATTTATCGGGATGGTGTTTCTTCTCTTTTCCCTTTTTTGCAAGCTGAATTCGAATTAAGCAGGGTTCAGGTAGCCTTTTATAGCACTTGCCTTTATCTTACCTCTTCAATTTTCAGCATATTTGGCGGAAGATTGGTGGACCTCAAAGGCACAAAATGGGGGATGATTTCCGGGATTATTTTGGTAGGATTTTTTCTTATTCTCCATTCTATGGCATCTAATTTTACTTTTTTACTCATATTAGCTGCTTTTTCTGGTGTGGGAATGAGTATCAATCCTTCTGCGGCTAACAAAGGCATTACAGAATGGTTTTCTCCAAAATGGAGAAGCACGGCTACTGGAATTTGGAGTACTTCTTTCCCCATCGGTGGAGCTCTGGCGGCCAGTCTCTTACCTGTTTTGGGGATCTTGACTGGTTGGCGTAAATCTATTCTCATTCCTGGTTTTTTCATTTTATTCTGTGGATTACTTATTTTTTTACTCTATAAGGATAGAGAAAAAGCACAGAATAACCTTAAAGAAAAAAGTGAACAGGAAATATCTTTTTGGAGGGGGTTTCGTGATTTAATTAAAAATAGAAATTTATTAACTATTTCAGTTTTTGGATTTTTTCTGGGGTCTACAGAGGGGGCAATTCTTACTCATTTTACCTTATTTTTATATCTAGATTATAGTTTGGTAGAGACTATAGCAGGTGCTGGATTTGCATTTGTTCAATTCGGAAGCATCTTTGGAAGGTTATTTTGGGGCGCGTTTTGCGATAAATTTCTGAATGCTGACCGTAAGAAAACTTTTTTAATTTTGAGTTTTATATTTCTTCTCACAACCTTATTCTTTGGTCTATTTTTAAAGAGAATTATTTTCTCTCTTCCAATTTTGTTTTCTTTAGCATTTTTAACTGGATTTTCTGGCAGAGGTTGGGACGGCATTTTTTTTCCATCTGTTTCAGAAATGGTGAGAGAAGAACAAGTTGGAGCTGCTATAGGTATGTCTTTGTTGTTTACTCGAACTGGTATACTGGTATCACCTCTAATATTTGGTTTTATTGCTGATTTTAGAGGAGCGTACGATCTTAGCTGGATTCTGTTGGGTTTAATGTTATTTTTTAGTTCTATTATCTTTTACCTCAGAAGTTTTAATAAAGATGGGAATTTCAATAATTCCTATACCTCAAGATAAGGAATGATTTGTTATAAAAGATTTTGAAAGACAAGAGAAAAGGTAATATATTATTATTACTTAGTGAGTATGATAAGATTGATATAGAGATAAAGGGGTTCTCAAGGGGAAGTATTCCCCTTGAATATCCCTGTTTTATAGAAAGGACGGAAAAATTAAAAATGTTTTATTGCAGTCATTGTCAGAAATATTATCCAGAAGATACCCATCTATGGAGATGTAATTGTGGAACTCCTTTTAGTTATCTTTATTCTGAGCAGCTTAGTTTTCCCAAAGAAAAAATTAAGGTTAGAGATAATACCATGTGGAGATATTGGGAAGCCTTACCGGGAGTAAATAAAGAGAATATTACCTCACTCGGTGAAGGCATGACCCCTCTTATTCCGGCATTACTTGAAGGACGTAAAATCTTATTTAAATTAGAATTTATCTCTCCTACCGGCTCCTTTAAGGATAGGGGTACTTCTTTTTTTATTAGCAAATTAAAGGACAGGAAGGTAACCAGAGTAATAGAAGATTCATCGGGTAATGCAGGGGCCTCCCTCGCTGCTTACTGTGCTTACTCTGGAATAAAGTGTGAAATTTATGTTCCGGAATATACTTCTGCGGGTAAGCTACTTCAGATTGAAATGTATGGAGCTAAAATAAAAAAAATATCAGGTAGTAGGGAAGATACAGCCATCGCTGCCATACAAGCAGCTCGTGAACATTACTATGCCAGTCATAATTGGAATCCTTATTTTCTGCAGGGAATTAAGACCATTGCTTTTGAAATCTGGGAACAATTGCTCTGGCAAGTGCCAGATAATATTATTGTACCTGCCGGCCAGGGTAGTTTGGTATTGGGATGCCACTTAGGTTTCAATGAACTAAAAGCTGCCGGGGAAATTAAAAAAGTACCCCGTATTTTTGCTGTGCAGGCTGCTAACTGTGCACCACTTTATCAGGCATTTTACCACGGATTATCAGATCCAGTAAAAATTGAGAAGAAAGAAACTATGGCGGAAGGGATTAGCTCCGCTTTCCCCATCCGTGGTAGAGAAGTTCTTTCTGTAATTAGAGATAGCAAGGGAGCAGTAATTGCAGTTGAGGAAAAGGAAATTGTGAATAGCTTACCCAAAGTAATTAAATTAGGTTTTTATATTGAGCCCACCAGTGCGGTAGCTACTGCCGGGTTAGCTCAATTATTTAGTAAAAATATTATCAAAGAGACCGAATCTACTGTAGTTATCCTTACCGGTTCAGGGCTGAAAGCAACTGATAAGATAGGAAAATTGACACAGGCTCAAACAGGGAATAAGGATGATTCTTTATTCGACAACACCTCATTAAAAATGTAAAATAACTATTACAGAGCTGTTTTTATATTTATTCTTAGAGGAGCAGAGGAGCAAGAATAAAAAGTTAGCTTAACATTCCCTTGTTTTGGACCTTGTTTTGTTTTTGTGAGAGGGATTTAATATGAGAAGATATTTGGTTGGGACCTCAGGGTGGAATTATGATAGCTGGAAAGGTGTTTTCTATCCTGAAGAGCTACCCAGAAAGAAGTGGCTTAACTATTACAGTCAAAAATTTCCAACTGTGGAGGTCAATGCGACTTTTTATAGAGAGTTTAGGGATAGCACCTATCTAAAATGGCGAGATACTGTATTGGAGGATTTCTATTTTGTACTCAAGGCACCAAAAGTTGTTACCCATAGAAACTATCTGAAAAACTCATCTGAAATTATTAAGAGATTCTCCAAAGCCACCTCCAACCTTGGTAATAAATTTGGGTTAATTTTACTGCAACTTGCTCCCAATACCCCATATAATATTGAACTTCTTGCTGAAGCTCTCTTATCCTTTGCTAAACCGAAAAAAGTAGCAGTTGAATTTAGAAATGAGAAATGGGAAACAGATGAGGTTAAAAAGCTATTGAGAGAAATAGGTGCTATTTATTGCATGGTCGATTCACCAAAAACCAGACTGGTACCCTGTTTTACTTCAGAAATTGGCTATATACGTCTCCATGGTAAAAAGAGGTGGTACAATTATGACTATTCCGATAGAGAGCTGGAGGAGATTGCTGAAGTTGCTAAGAGTGGAATAGATTATGGCTGTAAGCAGGTATTTATCTTCTTTAATAATGATGTTAATGCTTATGCTCCTAGAAATGCAAACAGGATTTTAGAGATGTTTGGGAAATAGAGAAGAGTATTTTAGTATTTATTATAAGTTCTAATTTGTTCTATTTCTTTGCGTTTCTTTGCACGAATTTCACTGGAGGCAGGATAACCCATCGTGATAATAAGTTCAACTCTTTTTGATGGAGGGATGTGAAGTAAATTTTTTACTCCAACCTCATCAAACCATCCTAAAATGCAGGTACCTAATCCTTCTTCAGTTGCCTGAAGACAGATATTTGCAGTAGCCAGGCCAATATCGATTAAGTTAAATGGTTTTTTCTTAATTGCCTGTGCGGTTCTATTGAGAATATTCGGTCTTTCTGAAATTACTAGAATTAGAACTGGTGCTTGAAGAGCAAAGCGGTTAAAAGAAACTATATTGTTAAAAGTTTTTCTGGCTACTGCTTCCTTTAATGCTGGGTCATCAATTACTATAAATTTCCAGGGTTGAATATTGCTGGCAGAAGGAGCCAGACGAGCTGCTTCAAGGCATCGTTCAATCTTTTCACGTTCGACAGGTCGATTTTGGTATTCCCGAACACTTTGTCTTGTTTTTACCAGCTCTAAGAAATTCATTTTTTCACCTTTATGAGAATTCTTTTTAAAAAATCTATCTTATTTATAATATTTTTATAATAAATTTTATTTTTGTCTAAATGGGAACTATGCTCTATCTTAAAAGCTACTCAGAATTATTTACTTATTTAAATAAAGAATGTTTCCTAGTATTGGCTCGAAATTTTTAAATATTTCAATATTAAAATATAGCATAACTTATCTATTAAGAGTAGTCAAATTAGTTTTTTAGGCCAGAATATTTGACAGAATAGCAATATACTATAAGATGAAAGTATGAAAACAGAAAAATTTGATGCCCTTATTTCCCAGTAATATTTTTAGGTGAGGATAAATAACGAAATGAAAAGAATAATTTTTTTAAAATTGTTAATAATACTGTTAATAACATTCATCATGCCCCTTATTAGCTTAACCTCATTTTCCTCATCCATAAAGGTAAGGGAATATATTGAGGGTAAATTTCCCTCAATCTTTATCTTTTATCTTGCCTCTCTGGAGGAGTTGGATGAAAACGAGATGGAATTTATTGATTTATTGGAAGAGCTACCAGGCGATGAACAGAGAGTTTTAGCCAGGGAAGTATATGAAAGAGGATTTTCCCTGGAACTTTTAGAAAAGATAAGAAACTGGCAGAAAAAAGTGGAAAAGCCCTTCTTAAAGGTAGCCTATCCTCGCCAAACTGGACAGAGAATAAGGGGTAACCCTATCTTTGTCTTTGGCTCTACCACTCCTGCTCAGGAAGTGAAGGTTACTGTTAATGAGGTGGAGGTAGAAAAATTTGATCATCGAACAGGAAATTTCCTTACCCTGGTAGAAGTGCCCACTGGCAGAGAATTTCCCATTAAAGTTACCGCTACTAGAAAGGGAGAGGAAACTTCCGTAGAAAGGAAAGTTATCTATGAACCAGTATGGCAGGAAATGCCAGTCCATCCTCTAGCCATTCATGCTACCAATGTAGTACCAAAACAGGATCAAGTACTCGGAGAAGGTGATTGGTTGAGGGTAATTGTGCAGGGAAGTCCGGAGGCGGAAGCAGTATTTCGTATTGGTCATAATTCTCAGGAAATAACAATGGTGGAATTAGATGCCTTACCATCACCTTTAGAGGGGAAAGGGGTGTATATGGGTAGTTACTTAGTAAAGAAGGAAGATGTTCCTTTACTGGGTGAGAGTGCCCCTCAATCTATTACCGTCACTCTGCGTAGAGCAAATAACCAGGTCAGCCGGGAATTGCCCGGAAGGGTAATTTTTACCTCTGGAATACCGCCCCGTATTGTGGAGGTTACCGGCAGTAGAACCAGAATGTACCAGGTTAGGGAAGTTAGAGCAGATTCATTTAATCTGCTTGGTTTTACTCTGGGTGGCGATGGTGCGCTTACCCAGGTAATGAATTTTGATTTGTTACCTAAAACACGCTTTGTAATTTCTGGTAGGGCTGGAGAATACCTACGGGTGAAATTAGGAGAAGAAAACTATTTAATTCACCAAAACGATGTGCAAGAAGTGGAAGGAGAATTAAAAAACCCATTTACTACTCTTTCTAAAATATCCTTAAAAGAGATGGAAACAGAAACAGAAATTCGTCTTAATAGCCAGGAGCAAATCCCATTTTTAATAGAAGATGAATCTCAAGGACTGAGGTTAATTCTCTATGGTGCGCAAAAAAGTGAGAATATTATCTTTGAAGGACAGTCCTCTTCAGTTAAGACGATAGAGGTAAGCACTCTATCCCCAGAAGACTCTAGTGAAGCGGTGCTCATCAATATTGAGTTATATCATTTCTTAGCAGGATTTAATTACTACTGGGATGGTACTGAGCTGGTAATTAGTATCAGAAAATTACCAGATATTTCAGAATATAATCCTCTGCAGGGGAAAGTAATAGTGCTTGATCCAGGACATGGCGGTGAATCTATAGGAGCTATTGGTCCCGGTGATATTCATGAAAAAGAGGTGGTACTGGAAATTGCTAAATTCCTGCAAGGCTTATTAATAGAAAAGGGAGCCCAGGTTATTATGACTCGTAGCCAGGATATAAATGTTAATGTCCAAAAACGTATAGATATGGCCGTAGAAAATAAAGCTGATCTTTTTATTAGTATCCATGCCAATTCCCATGCCGAAGGTGCTGATGCCATTAATTATCACGGACCTATGACCCTTTATAATTATCATTATAACGAAAAGCTGGCCGAAATTATGCTGGCTAATTTAGTAAAAAGGACTGGACTTCCTCCGGCCAGGGTATGGCAAAGGGCTGACCTTACTGTACTAAGGTGCCCTCAGCTGCCCAGTGTGCTGGTGGAAACAGCTTTTCTAATGCATCCTGATGATAACTGGTACCTTCTCCAACCCGAGTATCAGTATGAAATTGCTAAGGCAATTGCCGATGGTATTGTTGATTATTTTCTCTATTTGAAATCATCTAAAGCAGTCTAATAGATTTATTAGAATAGCATTTAGCGAAAAAAAGATTTATAATAAAAAGGTAATAGTGCTGCTTTTATGCTTTTAGGGATATCATTTCAATTTATTTACTTTATAATATAGATTGAGTGGCAAATAAATAAGGGGGTGATTTAATAAAAATATTTTTTGAAAAGTTTTAGTTTTGATATGAACTGATTTAAAATATTTAAGGAGGTATCTAATAATATGTTTAATATGTTTAGAATCAAAATTAGCAGAGGATTAATGATTTCCGTACTGACCTGCTTAATTGTAGTGAGCTCAATGGTCTTTGTTTTTGGGGCAGAAAAAGAAATTGTAGTGTTGTCTTTTAATGATTTTCATGGTAGCCTGGCTCCTTCCGGGAAAAACGTGGGGGCAGCAAAGTTGGCCGATGCCTTAAAGACTGAGCAGGCAAAGAATCCTGAAGGAACGATTATCGTCTCAGCCGGGGATAATTATCAGGGAAGTGCCATGTCTAATTTGTTATATGGTGAGCCAGTTTCTGCGGTTTTCAAAGAAATTGGAGTTGAGTTATCTGCAGTGGGGAATCATGAATTTGATTGGGGAATTGAGCGAATTACTAAATGGGCTGATGATGGCAACTTAACCTTTGTTTGTGCCAATATCTACGATAAAAGGACGGGCGAGCCGGTAGAATGGGCAGAGCCTTATGTCATTCTTGATAAAGCCGGGGTTAAGGTAGGATTTATCGGTCTGGCAACCCCGGAGACTGCTTACAAGGCTCTGAAAGAAAATGTTGAAAACTACGATTTTAGAGACCCAGTGGCCACTCTAACTACCTGGCTACCAGAAGTAGAATCTGCTGGAGCAGATTTAATCATTGCCTTAACTCATTTAGGTTCTTATCAGGATAAAGAGGGAAACATCACCGGTGAAGCAGCAGATTTAGGCGAAGTAGAAGGGGTTGATGCTGTTATCTCCGCTCATACTCATGCCAGCGTCTGTGGACTGGTTAATGATAAACCTTTAGTGCAAGCTTACTACAATGGTAGGACAATTGCCAAAATAGTCTTTACTTTAGATGAAAATAACCAGTTATTAAAGGCAGAACCATCTCTTGATCATCTCTACGAAAGAGCTGATACTCTGAAAGATGATGCCAATACCCTGGCTATTTACCAAAAATATGAAGAAGAATTACAACCTATTCTGGGTAGAGTATTGGGCAAAACTACCGTTGAATTAGACCATGACCGATATGCCAGGCCTTCTCTGTTAGGTGAATGGACTTGTGAGGTTATGAGAGAAAAGGTAGGGGCACAGATCGCTATGACCAACGGTGGTGGTCTTAGAACTTCAATTCCGGCAGGAGAAATTACGGCAGGAAAATTATATGAAGTAATGCCTTTTGACAATACTCTTTATGTTTTGAAATTGTCCGGTGCTGATATCAAAGCCAATATTGAGCATGGGATTATGAATGATAATGTTGGCTGGATCCAGATATCAGGAATAAAAGTGACTTACGATAAAGATGCAGAGGCAGGTAATCGTATTGTCAGCATGGTTTTAGCAGATGGTAGCCCAGTGGAAATGGATAAATACTATACCGTAGTAACTAATGACTTTATGGCTACTGGTGGTGATAATTATGATTTTTCCAATGCTTTAGAGAGCAGGGATACTTATATTCCAGTGAGAGACGCCATGATGGAAGCCATAGAAAAAGCAGGGGTTATTTCACCGGTTAGGCAAAATTGGCTGGTTGAAGTAGAAGCGGAAGCACCGCAAATTTATACTGTGGTTGCTGGTGATTCTATCTGGAAAATTGCCCAAAAATTTGGTACTACTATGGAAAAGATTATTGCTGCCAATGAATTGGCCAATCCCAGGCTTATTTTTCCGGGACAGAAACTGGTTATACCGGTAGAATAGTAGAAGAACATAGAACAGGGGAGAAGGGAAAGAGAAACACCATGAAAGCAATGCTGTTAAAGAAAATTGCACCGATAAGTAAAAATTTACTTATTTTAGAAGATATACCAATCCCCACCCCTAAGAAAGGCGAAGTTTTAGTTAAGGTAAAAGCATGTGGTGTCTGTCATACTGAACTGGATGAAATTGAAGGCCGTCTGAGGCCACCAAAGTTACCTATTATTTTAGGACATCAGATTATTGGTGAGGTGGAAAAGGCAGGACCTGCTACTGGACGTTACCAGAAGGGAGCTCGAGTGGGAATTGCCTGGATAAATTGGGCTTGTGGAAAGTGCTATTATTGTAAAAATGGATATGAAAATTTATGTGACCAGGCGAGATGGACCGGTTATTCTGCCCAGGGAGGTTATGCTCAATATACCGTAGTGGCTGAGGATTTTGCTTATCCTATCCCTTCCTTTTATACCGACCTTAAGGCAGCACCTTTGCTTTGTGCCGGGGTAATTGGTTACCGTGCCTTACGATTGGTTGGTATGAGAGATAAAGGGGTTTTAGGTTTATTTGGTTTTGGAGCATCGGCCCATTTAGTAATTCAGATGGCTCATTACCAATACCCGAATAGTAAAATATTTGTGTTTACTCGTCCTGGTCAAATTAAACATCAGGAACTGGCTAAAAAATTAGGTGCAGCATGGGTTGGTGTTACTGGAGAGCTCCCTCCGGAGCCTTTAAATTATGCCATTGACTTCACACCGGTTGGTGAGCCAGTTAGGGCAGCATTAAAAGTTCTGGCTAAAGGAGGCCGTCTGGTAATCAATGCCATTCGAAAAGAGGAGCCTATTCCGCCCCTGGATTATACTACTCAGTTATGGCAGGAGAAGGAGATTAAAAGTGTGGCCAATGTTACCAGGCAAGATGCAGAGGAGTTTTTTCCACTGGCGGCAAAGATTCCTATTATACCCGAGGTAACTGAATTCCGTTTAGAAGAGGCTAATGAGGCGTTATTAATCTTAAAAAAGGGTAATATGCAGGGAGCCGGGGTACTTAATCTGGAATTATAAACAAATAGAACAGAATATGATTGGAATTCTATCTTGACCTCCGGGAAGATTATTGTTATATTATCTTTAACTTAAATAAGAAACAATATATTTTTACACCATCTCTCTAATCCTCTCCCTTAGAAGGGAGAGGTAAGGTGAGGTTGCAGCCAACAAAATATTTGACCTAACGGGTGAAAGTCCCGTCTTGGTAATTTATCCGTTTCGGCCAAATAGATATATCCGACATGCTGAACGGTAACGGACAGTATGAAAGCTCGGAAGTAAACGGCCAGACTGCTTTTGAAGTGGGAACGACTCAGGGGTCTATCAATCTGGGAAGCCTTAGCATAAAGCGAAGACTGCAAACCGAAATGAACCGCTTGCGTGAAGTCGTTTGCAAGAGTGTTCAGGAGGCCGACCTTTATTCCTCACGTAGGGAAGGCTGGTACATCTGATTCAATAAACGGATATAGAATCAGGTGCTCCTGCGGATAACGGGTCAAGGCGTCTCAGAAAAGGTCAGATATCAAAGTTGGGAAAGTCCTATTCAATAAGGGCTGCTGATATAAGTTTAAAAGAATGAAGTTCAGCAGGCGAATAGGATTCTCGGATGAGCCCATAGTAGCTGTGAAGTTTCTGTAATGGAAATGGAGCAAAGGGGCTCTGGACGATAAGTTCTACCCAGGGTCACATCTTCCAGGCTCAGAACTGGACTAAAGATGGTAACAAAACTGGAGTGGATATACTCAAGGTAAACTGGCTTAACCAGGAAGGCGTTGAGAAGAATTATCGTTTGAAGCCGTGTAGAGCGAAATGCCTACGCACGGAATTTTAGAGGGGGCGGTGGAAATAGGGTTATGGTGAACCTAAACGGGCACGAAACTGGAAACGGTGGATACAGCCAAGGAGAGCCTAAGGTCACTACGCCACTGCTCTACTCGGCGTGAAATGGTATACCGTATTACGTATAACGTATATCGTTTAAATACAGTTGCTAGTCGGAAGTTAATGTAAGGGATTTCAAGGGGAAGGATTCCCCCTGATTATCTTGAGATAGATTATAATTATCATAATTTTATACTTTAGGCAAAAAGAAAATTTATAATAAAAAAAGTAAGTCTACACTTTTTAGGTGAGGGCGAGTTTTCTACTTTTTACTACCCCGCTAAATTTTAAACTAGTATGTGACAATAACCTAATTACCTTTTTAGTTTAATCGTCACTATTGTATAATAAAGCTAGTTATTATTTTTGTATTTAATTTTTATATTTCATAGTATCGGAATTTCAAAAAAATTCTGATACTATGAAATACTCTTTGAAATACTCTTTTTAGATAAGAAACAATATATTTAGGTATCGGAATTTCAATAATTCCGATACCTAAATATAAAGGATTGATTTGTTATAAAAAATTTAGCATAACAAGATATGCATTTCTGGAAAAGGTATTTTTCTTTATTTTTTAACTAACGTTTAAACTAAATACTAGACACTGACGATTGAGGGGTTTCAGGGGATACCTTTCCTGAATATCTTGTTACACCATCTCTCTAATCCTCTCCCTTAGAAGGGAGAGGTAAGGTGAGGGTGAATATGGTATACCGTATTACGTATAACGTATATCGTTAAAATTAGTAGTTGGTCGTTAGTATCTGGCATTTAGTTTGCCTATTGCTTATTACTTATTACTGGTTACTTATTACTGAATTGGCTCCTCGCAATGACAAAAATCGTATATCGTATTACGTATAACGTATATCGTTTAAAAACAGTTGCTAGTCGGAATGTAATTTCAGGGGTACTCAAGGGGAATCCTTCCCCTGAATATCTTGTTAGTTAATGATTATAATTACCTCTGAAGATTTATGGAAACGGCTTTTATCAATGTTGGTGTAGCCATTCCCCCCTTTCATTTATTATTTAATTAAAATTTTTTTTAGGTTTTGAGGTATAAAAAAACGTATGAAAAAAGTAAAAAGAGAACGAAAAATCGAAAATAGATTAACTACCGGGAATATTTCCCAATCTATTTGGACTTTAGCTGTTCCGATGTTGATTGGAGGATTATTACAAGATCTTTTTTCGATGATAGATTTATATTTTGTAGGAAGATTAGGCCATATTGAAGTAGCTGCATTAGCGATTGCTGGAACAGTGGTAGCTATTATGATGATGCTGGTGCAAGGGATTGCTATCGGTACTACTGCCCTTATTGCTCATTTTACTGGAGATAAAAATTATGAAGAAGCAGACCGAGTTTTAGGACAAACTCTTCTTTTAGGGTTTATGGGTTCCCTCCTGCTGTATATTATTGCCGTATTCTTGGTAGAACCAATTCTGGTCCTCTTTGGGGCAGAAGGAGAGGTATTAATTTATGCGGCAGAATACCTTAAGATAACTTTTGGATGGTCCATCGTCATATTTTGCTTTGTAGGAGTTAATCAGGCGCTGCGGGGATCGGGAGATGCTCAAACCCCCCTTAAGGCTTTAATAATAGCTAATATATTAAATATCATACTTGATCCTTTGCTTATTATGGGATATGGTCCTTTCCCTCGGATGGGAGTTTCGGGAGCAGCAGTAGCTACCGCCTTAACCAGGGGTATCGGTTTTATCTTCCTTTGTTTACATCTTGCCGTGGGACATTCTACCATTCATTTTAAAATGCGTTACCTCAAGCCAGATTTGTTCTTAATGAAGAGAATAATTAGTATAGGCTCATTCGGTTCTTTACAAGTTTTTATTCGGGAAGTGTCTCTACTTCTCTTGATGCGTTTAGTTTCTTCTTTTGGTGCGGTTACCCTGGCGGCTTATGGGATAGGTTCGCGATTGAGAATGGTTATTATGGTGCCAGGTCATGGTTTTGCTAACGCGGCGGCAGTATTGGTTGGACAAAATATGGGGGCACAACAACCGGATAGAGCAACTGAATCTGCCTGGAAGACGGTGTTGTACTTTGAATTTATTGCTATACCAGTAGCTACTATCTTTGTGATCTTTGCTCCTCAGTTAGTGGCCATATTTGCTAGAGAGCCAGAAGTGATAAGACTAGGGGCTTCCTTTTTAAGATATTTAGGGGTTACCTTTCCTTTTTTAGCCTTTTCTTTAATTTTAGGACAGGCGATGAATGGTGCCGGGGATACGGCTACCCCTACCCTGGTAAATGCCATAGGACAATTAGGGGTCCGTATACCTATGGCCTATCTGCTTGCTCTGACAGTAGGGATGGGACCTACTGGTATTTGGTTAGGATTAAATGGTTCCGATGTGGCCCAAGGGTTAGGGATGATTTTATTATTTAAAAGTGGTCATTGGAAAAAGGTTTATACCAGGCATCGGGAAAAATTAGAACAACAATCGATGAGAATGAGGGAAAAAACCGAAATGGCTTCTTGTGTAGGGAAGTAGGAAAAAGGGAAGGGGGTCACATTCTCCCTTGTTTTTTAACAATATTTTAAAATTTTTCTGTCTAAAATTATTAACTTTAGGGAATAAATATAATAGAAAGTAATACATAGCAAGTTTAAAAAATAAATATTAGTAAATATTAGAAGCTAAAAATAACAAAGTTGATAAAGGCAAACTACCCTAAAGGGCAGGACGCAAAGCCATGGGCCTAAGGTAAACCAAAATTAGTTTTGATTTATGAGGGCTGCCAGGCTACCGATTTCTTTTTTTATTTTATAGTATCGGAATTTCAAAAAAATTCTGATACTATAAAAATACTCTTTTTATTTTAGATAAGAAATAATATATTTTATATTTTTACACCATCTCTCTAATCCTCTCCCTTAGAAGGGAGAGGTAAGGTGAGGGTGATGATGAGGGGTTTCAAGGGGAAGGATTCCCCTTGAATATCTTGTTGATTTGATTAAGGATGAATACAGAAAATCATAAAATCAGGAGGTAAAGGATGTCTTCAGCATTAGAAAGAGAAGATAAAAATAAAAAATTGCCTGATAAAAACAATCTCCTGAAAGAGCACATCTCACTCATTGCCGAAATTGTAAGTAATTTTAAGAATGTTTCTGAATCAGAGGAGTCCCTGGAAGAAGTTGCTTATCTTGGACTACTTAATGCCGTCAATCTCTATGAAAAAATAAAGCCTGAGCTGGATTTCAAAAGTTATGCCCAGCTTATGATTACCAAGGAGATACACCATTACCTCCTAGATCACAGCTATGAAATAGAACAACCCCCCTGGCTTGGCAAGATTAATCAGGAGATAAATCAATTTGTTATTGATTATCATCGTAAATACAATAAGTCTCCAAAGCTTTCTGAAATTGCCGATCATTTTAACCTGACTGAAATTGCCCTTGAGGAGGTCTTAAAAGGTCGAGAAGCACTAAAAGAGAGCTATCTCGAACATCAGCTGGAGGAAGAATGGAGTAAAATTCAACCAGACTTAGCAAAAATCAGAAGTAAATCCTATCAATCTTTTAAACTCCCTATTCAGGATGTCATTACCTTACAGAAGGCTCTACTCAAATTAAAGAAATTACAGAAATCTATTATCTATTATCTCTTTATTATGGATTTACGCCAAACTAAAGTCTCTAAGCCCCTGTGACTTAAAAGCGAAGTAGCTAATAATGAGATTGCTCCACACTACTTTCAGCAGGGCTCGCCATGACTAACCTTACTTCCCCCTCACCCTAACCCTCTCCTTCGAGGGGAGAGGGGAGGGAGAGGGCAAGGGAGAAGGAAACAGAGGACAGCTCCTGTCTGAGGTTATTTGTAATAGTTTTCTCTATTTTTATTCAGTTGTAAAATTGCCTCTTTTGATTTACAATTAGACTAGATCAGATATCGGCAAGGGAATAAATACCCCTGTAATTTTAATCAACCTCAGGTGGAGATGTTTAACCGATGGCCAGTTATCAATTTAATTTTACTTCTCTTGCCAGCATAATTTCAGCGGTAGTAATACTTTTATTGGGATTGCATATTTTTCTGCAAGGCTGGAAAAAGAAGGAAAACCTCTCTTTTTTTATAGCTACAGTTACTGCCTTTTTATGGCTCTTTGGAACCGGGATGGTTTTAAGTAGTAAAGATAGCACCCTGGCCTTACTCTGGTATAATAGATTTTCTTTTTTAGGAGTTTCTTTTATTTCCACCAGTGTCTATTTTTTATCTGCTACCCTTACTGAGCAGTTGTCAAAACAGAAAAGAGGAGTGATTTCTGCCTTTTTAATTTCCGCTATTTTTTACCTCTTAGCCAATACTATTTCCCCTTTTGGTATCCAGCTTACCAGATGGGGGCATCACCCTTTATATAGTTCTTCTGTAATAAGTTTGCCCTATGTTTTATATTTTTCGTTGATCATGATTTATAGTTTTTACCTTCTTTTTAGAAGTATTAAAAGCAGTACCAACTCTCTTAAAAGGAAACAACTAAAAATATTTGCCCTTGCCTTATTAGTGGCGGTAACCGGAAGCAATGATTTTTTACTTACCTTTGGCTATCAGGTTTATCCTTTTGGTTACCTTTCTATCCTCTTATTTACCTTTATCACTCTTTATGCGATGAGATATTATGGCTTTTTAGTATTAGAGCCGGCCATGGCTTATCAGACCATCTTTCAATCCATTCATAATTTCGTGATAGGCATAGACCTGCAGGATAAAATAGGTTTTATCAACCAGCCGACTCTGGATATTCTGGGCTATAAGGAGAAAGAAATAGTAGGAAAACCTATTGAGACTATCTTTCCTGAGGAAGAAAAATTTACCCAGCTAAAAGATAAAATAAGGCAAGGGGAACCTTCGCTAAGGGGGGAAGAGTCATACCTTTTCACCAAATACCAAGAGAAGATACCGGTTTGGTTTAACCTTTCCCCTATTTTGGAAAAGGGGATGGGAAGGGAAATTTTTGGATTGGTCCTTTCCGCCCAGGATATCACTCTGCTAAAAGAGAAAGAGGAAGAATTGGTTAAAAGTGAGGAAAAATACCGGACGACCTTTGAAAATACCGGAACGGCTATGGCTATTCTGGAGGAGGATACCACTATTTCTCTGGTTAATACTCAATTTGAGAAGTTAAGTGGCTATTCTAAAGAAGAAATAGAGGGTAAGATGAAATGGACTGCACTTGTCCATCCTGATGATCTGGAAAGAATGCGGGAATACAATAAGAAGCGCCAGGGAAACTCGCATAATGCTCCCACCCAATACGAATTTAAAGGGATAGATAAAAAGGGGAATATTATTAATATACTAATATATGCCAATCTCATTCCCGGTACCCGAAAGACTATTATCTCCCTTATTGATCTTACGGAAAAGATAAGACTACAGGAACAATTGAAGGAATATTCCCAGAAATTAGAGAAGAAGGTAGAAGAGAGAACCAGAGAGCTCCTGGCCATTAATGAAGAATTAAAGAAGGCTAATCAAGTGAAGAACGATTTTTTAGCCAATGTCTCTCATGAGCTCCGGACTCCCCTCACCTCTATCCGTTCCTTCTCTGAGATACTCTTACATTATAAGGAAGAAGATAAGGCTACTCAAGAAGAGTTTTTAGAGATCATTAATAAAGAATCAGAGAGATTGACCCGTCTCATTAACGATATTTTAGATATCAGTAAGATTGAATCCGGTAAGATTGAGTGGAATGATGAATTTCTTTCGGTAGGGGAGATTATCTCTACGGCGGTAAACTCGGTTCTGCCTTTAGCAGAAGAACAGGCTATCCCCATAAAGAAAGAGCTGGCCCCTTTTCTGCCCTTTGTTTTTGCTGATAAGGACCGCCTGTTACAGGTTTTCACCAACCTGTTAAGTAATGCCTTAAAGTTTACCAAGGAGGGGGAAATTAGAATTGGAGCTAAGATAGTAGGGGATAATCTGCTCTGTTATGTCTCAGATAGCGGGATGGGGATTCCCGTAAAAGACCAGAGGAAACTCTTCCGGCGATTTGAGCAGATAGAGGATAACAAATTACTGGGTAAACCCAAGGGAACCGGTCTGGGTCTGGCTATCTGTAAGGAGATTGTAGAACACTACCAGGGGAAGATATGGGTAGAAAGTGAAGCCGGTAGAGGTGCTACCTTTTATTTTACCCTTCCCTCCATCTTAATGAAAAAGAAAACAAGCTTAGAAGAAGAGGGAACTATCTCTTCTTTGGAGAAAAAGGTTATTCTGGTAGCAGATGATGAACCAAGTATTCGCCGTTACCTCTATTTTGAGTTAAGCAAGGCTGGCTATAAGGTAATAGAGGCCACCAATGGCCAGGAGACCATACAACAGGTTAAAGAACAAAAACCGGACTTGCTCCTCTTAGATATCCTGATGCCCATCTTAGATGGATATGATGTTTTAAGAAAACTAAAGACGAATCCCGAGCTAGCATATCTGCCGGTTATTATCCTGTCCATCTTAGAGGATAAGGAGAAAGGGCTACAGCTGGGAGCCAATGCCTATCTAAACAAACCTTTAGAAAAGGAACAGCTCTTAGCCAAGATCAGTGAGGTACTGGAAAAGGAAGAGAAGAAGATTCTGTTGGTGGATGATGAGGAAAGTTTCCTAAAGGCCACCAGATTTTTCTTAAAGAAGAATGGCTATGAGGTCTATACCGCCTCCAATGGAGAAGAGGCCCTTAAGGCCTGTCGGGAGAGGAAGCCAGATTTAGTTATCCTGGATATTCTCATGCCGGAAAAAGATGGGATAGAGACTCTGAAGGCCTTAAAGAAAGACCCCCTCCTGCAAAAAATTCCGGTTATTATGTTGACGGTAAATGCCATAGAAAATGGGAGAACAAAATGTCTTTCTTTAGGGGCAGAGCAATACCTAACCAAAAAAGAAGGCCTTAATTTTCTTTTGGAAAAGATCAGAGAGATACTAAAAAATAAGAATCAAGCGGAATTTATAAAAAAATAAGAAATATGGACTGTGGGAAGGAGAAAAAATGACTACTAATAGAAGAATTCTCATTGCTGATGATGAACCCTATATTTCAAGAAGCCTATCCTTTGTCCTACAAAAGGAGGGGTTTGAGGTAGAAACTGCCTGCGATGGGGAAGAGGCACTGGAAAAAGTCCGGCAATTTAAACCTAAAATCTTATTTTTGGATATTATGATGCCTTTAGAGGATGGTTATGAAGTTTGCGAAAAATTAAAATCTGCTCCTGACACGAATCATATTTATGTTATTATGCTCACCGCCAAAGGACAGATTATAGATAAAAAAAGGGGATTAGAAGTGGGGACTGACGAGTACATCACCAAACCTTTTTCTCCTCGGGAGATAGTAGATAAAGTGAAAGGGATTATAGGGAGTTAATGACCAAGATGGATTACTTAGCTTTATTAAGTGAGACAGAACAAAAGAAATTATTGACTAATTTTTCTCTCATGACTGATTCTTCCATTTTTCTATTGAATGAAAACAAAGAACTAATATTTAGCATCCAGGCCCGTAATACTCAAGAAAAAGATAATAAAAGTGAGATAGATACTGTGGATAGGGATAACGCTAATAAAGTTAAGGGAAGTATTTCCTTCTCTCCGAGGCAGAAAGATTATCAAAGATTATTAAAAGATTTATATGAACAGAAAGTCCCCCTTTCTTGTTCTTATGACCACAGATATTCTTTGGCCGGAGAACCCTTAATTTTCCATAATAATTTTTTGGGAGTTTTGCTTTTTGCCTATCCGACTTCTTCCACTTCTATATTCACCAGCCAGATGGAATTCTTGAGGCAATATTTAAAAAACTTATTTGTGTGCCATTATGAACTGGATAATTTATCTGAAGAGGTGGTCTATAATTATGAAGAGTTTTCTCTCCTGACGGAAATTAGCCAGCTTCTGGGTGGAATTCTGGAAGAAAGCAAAATCTGCCAGATAGTAATAGAAAAAATACAAAAGACCATACCAGCAAAAAGTATTGTTGTATTGTTAAAAGAAGAGAAAGAAGATTATTTTTACTTAGTAGCAGCACAGGGATTAAAACCAAAAAGGCTAATTCCTGAAAAAATAAATACACAGCAAGGTATATGCGGATGGATAACAAAAATAGATCAATCCATCCTGATAAATACCGAAGAACAATTTTATCTGCCTCTGGATTTTAAAAAAGAAGAATGCCAGAGCTGTCCACTCTGCCAGCTCCCTTTTATTTTTGTCCCCCTAAAATCGGGAAATAAAGTAATAGGACTGATTAATGTTAGCAGAAAGGTTAGTGGAAAAAATAAAGGTCAAGATTTTACTTCTCGCAATTTAAAGTTAATAGAACTTATTGCTACTCAGGTGGGTTTTTCTCTGGGTAATATTCGTTTATCTAAAGAAAGAGAAAAAATTCTATTAGGGATATTAGATTCTCTAGTAGCCACAATAGAGGCAAAAGACCCTTATTCTTCTGGACATTCTAAAAGAGTATCTCATTATACTCAAGCTCTCTGCGAAAATTTAGACCTAAGTGAGGAGGTAAAAAAAGAGCTGGTGATTAGTGCTCTATTACACGATATAGGGAAAATTGGAGTACCAGAAGATGTTTTACTTAAGCCAGGGAAACTAACACCTGAAGATTGGAAAATAATAAGAAATCACCCTAAACGAGGGTTAATGATCGTAAAAAATATTAATGGTTTTCATGATGTTATTACTGGTATTTATAGCCACCATGAACGTTATGATGGCAAAGGCTATCCAGATGGTCTTAAAGGAGAAGAAATTCCCCTGGCTGGCAGAATTATTGCTATAGCTGATACCTTTGATGCCCTTACCAATAAACGTCCTTACCGAAAGGCCTTCACTGTTACCCAAGCCCTTTCCCTTATGGCAGAGAACCAGGGCACTCAATTTGACCCTCATCTCTTAGACCTTTTCCTCAGTTGTGTTAAAAAAGGGAAAATTAAGAAAATAAAATAAGGAACTAAAAGATAGCCTTGTTCTATTTTGTTTGTTATCATTTCGTTTGACGAAGTTATTAAATTATACTACAATCTAATTTAGCTTTTAGTTAAAAGATAATTCTCTCCCAAGAATGCGCCCGTGGCTCAATTGGATAAAGCAACTGACTACGGATCAGTAGACTGGGGGTTCGAGTCCCTCCGGGCGCACCTGTTCAGTATCAAAGCTCTTTAGCAATTATAAATGAGTTTAAAATATAAATTATATTTCCATGTCAGCATTAAAGTATAGTGGTAGTAAATGGGTAATGAGTATAAGTGCTCAGTAAAAGGTAAATAAGGAGAGTAAATAAGGAACAATATATTCTAAGTTAGATTTTAAGATAAACATGATTACCATAATTTATATAGTTAGGTAAAAAGAGTATTCATTATAAAGAAATAAAAAGGCTCAGTTGATGATAGAAAATGTCCATCAGATCATGATGAAAGAGGCACTTCAATTAGCCTGGGAATCCTATTATCAGGAGGAAGTCCCGGTTGGGGCCTTGATAGTATGGAATGGACAAATCATTTCTCGTGCTTATAATCAAAAAGAGAAGCTTCATGATCCCACTGCTCATGCTGAAATATTAGCCCTGCGAGAAGCATGCCATGATAGAAACAGCTGGCATTTAGAGGATGCAGTTATGTATGTGACCCTGGAACCTTGTCCCATGTGTGCCTATGCCCTCATTCAAGCAAGGATGAAGAGTGTGGTATTTGGTGCTCATGATCCTAAGGCAGGAGCTGCTGGTAGTGTGGTTAATTTGTTTGAAAAAAAGCTCTTTAACCATGAGGTAGAGGTAATTGGTGGTATTTTAGCGGAAGAATGTAGCATGCTATTAAAAAAGTTTTTTCAAAATAGAAGATGATTTTTTAAATAATGATAATATAATTTTAATGAATTTCTTCAGGGATTGCCAAGAGGAAGTCTTCCCCCTGATTATCGGAATTTCCCAGCAATTCCGATAGTATTTAAAAAGACAAAGATAAAGAAAGATAAGAAATAATAGACAAGAATTAAATTGATTTGTAAATATTATAACTTGATCTTAATTTATTCAAGGGTTCTCAAGGGGAAGTCTTCCCCTTGAATATCTTGCAGTATTGACACTTTTTTTAAAGTCTCTAAATTAAGGGATAATAGATACTAACCCCCTCACCCTAACCCTCTCCCTCGAGGGGAGAGGAGAAGTAGGGGAAGTAAGGTATTTTTCTTTATTTCTTAACTAAGATTTACTATACTATATACTCGATACTGAATACTGATAACTGAGGGGTTTCAGGGGATACCTCCCCTGATTATCTTGTTGATAAAACAAGATAGCCTTTTCTTGAATTGTATTTTAATTGAGGGGTTTCAGGGGAAACCTCCCCTGATTATCTTGTTGATAAAACAAGATAGCCTTTTCTTGAATTGTATTTTAATTGAGGGGTTTCAGGGGAAACCTCCCCTGATTATCTTATGGGAGAGGTGGCCGAGTCCGGTTGAAGGCGCTCGACTCGAAATCGAGTAGGTGGCTAATAACTACCTCGCGGGTTCAAATCCCGCCCTCTCCGCCAAAAAAGATAAGAATAACTATTTGAACATTCTTTTCTTTAAGGAACTTCCTTACCCAAAATTTAATATTTAGAGAGAACAGATTTTTTATCTTAAAGTTGAAACATAGACTTAATTTATTTCCAGTCATAGTTAGAAATTGAAATAAAAATAGAATAAAAATCAATGGCAGTACTTTTTGTGTATTTTTAAAAACTATTTATAGACATATTTAGGTCTTTCGAAATTATGATTTAAACTGTATTATGGCTTTATTAATTAAAATAGAGATATTTAAAGAAAAAGTATGGAATAAAGTATGAATCAATATGAAGAAAAACTAAAGAAGTTTATAGAGGATAATAATGTTCAATGTGAGTATCTTAAATTTAATCAATCATGTCATTCTGTATTAGATGCAGCAAGGGCAGCGAAGGTTAAGACAGATGATTGTGTGAAAAATATCTGCCTGATTAGTTCAGAGGGTAACTTAATTGTAGCTATTGTAAAAGGTGATGACCGGGTAAGCACTTCCAGAGTTGGAAAGACTTTGCATATAGAGAGACCTCGAACGGCTACCCCTGATGAAATTTTACAGAAAACAGGTTATCCCTGTGGCGGGATTCCTTCCTTTGGCTATCAGGCAAAATTCCTTATTGATCCAGCAGTAATGGAGAGAGACGTTGTGTTAACCGGGGGCGGCTCTGAATATGCACTGGTTAAAATTTCCCCGAAAGAATTACAAAGAACGAATAATGGTGAGATTTTAAAAATCAGGAAATAAATAACTATCTTGTTGATAAAACAAGATAGCCTTTTCTTGAATTGTATTTTCTTGGAGGGGTTTCAGGGGATACCTCCCCTGACTATCGGAATTTCCCAGAAATTCCGATAGTAGGTAAGAAACAATATATTTTTACACCATTTCTCTAACCCTCTCCCCTTAGAGGGGAGAGGAAAGGTGAAGGTGATAAATAGTTATCAGTTTGCCGTTAACTGTTGTCAGATAAAAGATGCGGGTATAAGTGGATGAGATTGCTTCGTCGCTTCGCTCCTCGCAATGACAAAATGGTATATCGTATTACGTATAACGTATATCGTTTAAATAAAGTTGCTAGTCAGAAGTAAATTAAGGGGTTGTCAAGGGGAAGAATTCCCCTTGATTATCTTGTTGATAAAACAAGATAGCATTTCTTTAAAAGGTATTGTTCTTTATTTTTTAACTGAAATTTACACTATATACTGAATACTAGATACTCAATACTGATGATAACTGAGGGGTTTCAGGGGATACTTCTCCTGACTATCTTGTATTGGAGAGTCCTGTTCATGATTTTACCCTATGCTAAGAGCATTAATTTTGATGAGTTAATGAAAATATTATTTGACGAGCTTCAGTTTTATAAACACCTTCCACTAATAAATCAGATTAACGAGAATGAAGAAAATCCCTATCAAATTTTAATAAGTGCATTGCTCTCTTCTCGGACCAAAGATGAGGTTACTGCAAAAGCTTCAGAAAGATTATTTGCTCGAGCACCAAATCCGGAGAAATTGTCACGAATGACTGAAGAGGAGATAATAGATTTAATCTACCCAGTAGGTTTTTATCGAATAAAGGCAAAAAATATTAAGAAAATCGCCAACGTACTTTTAGAAAAATATGGGGGAATGGTTCCTGACCATCTAAATGATTTAATGCAATTGCCTGGAGTGGGCAGAAAGACAGCGAATCTAGTTCTGGGTGTTGCTTTTCATATTGATGCTATTACCGTGGATACCCATGTTCATCGTATTTCTAACCGATTGGGAATTGTTAAAACCAGTACCCCGAAGGAAACCGAGCTGGATTTAATGATGATCTTGCCCCAAAAATATTGGATATGTTTTAATACCTACCTGGTAGCACATGGTCAAAAAATATGTAATCCCATAATTCCTAAATGTTCTCAATGTAAAATTAGGCCATATTGTCAGCAAATTGGAGTGATTAGACATCAATAAGAAGTGACAGAAAGATTAGAAAATTAAAATATAGTAGAAAAAGTGGATTTTTTCT
The DNA here is from genome assembly GCA_018054125.1 of Candidatus Oleihabitans oleiphilus. GTDB lineage: Bacteria > Atribacterota > Phoenicimicrobiia > Phoenicimicrobiales > Stramentimicrobiaceae > Oleihabitans > Oleihabitans oleiphilus. The sequence goes on from JAGPKD010000001.1 coordinate 107,101, forward strand.
CAGAAATGTATTAGAATTAAAAACTGTCCTTGGTTAAATAATAAATAAAAAAATAAATAAAAAGAATCTTTTACATCATCGATAAGGCAATGTACTTTAAGAATAAAATAATATACGGTATACGTTTTACTATATAATAGATTAAGGGTTGTCAAGGGGAATACCATTCTAAATAGAGGAAGGATTTACCTAGAGAACTATAGAACTATAGAGTGTGGATTATAAGATTTTGAAATAACTATGTCTGTATTATATAATAGGAGAGGTACCGAAGTGGTCATAACGGGATCGCCTGGAGAGCGATTGGGCGGCCACAAGCTGCCTCGCGGGTTCGAATCCCGCCCTCTCCGCCAGACTTTTATCATGTTTTAAATTTAATTGATGACCGTGCTAGACGGGGAGTTAGCGGTGCCCTGAACCTGCAATCCGCTAGAGCAGGGTTGAATGCCTATTTGAGGTCTTATCTCTTCAAGGTCTGACTGAAATAAGTGGCGATGAAGATTGGGTCCTATGCAGCAAAGAATTACCAATCCCGTCAGGTCCGGAAGGAAGCAGCGGTAAGTAAACCTCTTTGGGTGCCGTAGGGAAGCCTGGTTGGAGCTAACTGTTTCAATATCGCTTGGGGAGGTAGATCGAGAATGGGGCACGGTCATCTTTTAGAAATGAGGTTTTTCAGGGGGCGGAGACCCCTGAATATCTTGTTTGATGAAACAAGATAGCATTTCTTTGAAAAGTATTTTTCTTTATTTCTTAACTGTATTTTACTATATACTCAATACCATATACTCAATACTAATAAAAGAGGGGTTTCAGGGGAAACCTCCCCTGATTATCTTGTTTGATGAAACAAGATAGCATTTTCTTGAATTGTATTTTAATTAAGGGGTTATCAAGGGGAAGAATTCCCCTTGAATATCTTGTTGCAAAACAAGATAGAATTTTATTGAATTGTATTTTCTTGGAGGGGTTTCAGGGGAAACCTCCCCTGATTATCTTATGTAATTGTGATGGAAATAGTAAATGATTAAATATCAATCAATTTATAGAAAATGGAGACCACAGTTTTTCGAAGATATCGTAGGTCAAAAGCATATCACTCAGACCTTAAAGAATGCCATTAAGCTGAATAGAATTTCACATGCCTACCTCTTTTCCGGTCCTAGGGGTGTGGGCAAAACAACAACTGCTCGTATCCTGGCTAAAGCGCTAAATTGCCAGAAGGGGCCGACAGAGTATCCCTGTAACCAGTGTGCTCAATGTATTCGAATTAATCAAGGTCAGTCTATGGACGTCTTAGAAATTGATGGTGCTTCAAATCGCGGAATTGATGAAATCAGAGAGTTAAGAAGTAAGATTGGCTTTGCTCCAGTGGAAGGGAAATACAAAATTTATATTATTGATGAAGTACATATGCTCACTAATGAGGCATTTAATGCCCTCTTAAAAACTCTGGAAGAACCGCCCAGCCAGGTTTTATTTATATTTGCTACTACAGTACCCCAGAAGGTACCAAAGACTATTTTATCACGTTGTCAATGTTTTTATTTTCGAAGACTTGCCCTGGAAGAAATGGTAGAAAAATTGACCAAGATTGCCACAGAAGAAAGATTGAATATTGATTTATCATCTCTTCAATTAATTGCGGAAAGTGCTACTGGTTCTATGAGGGATGCAGAAAGTATTCTAGATCAAGTTATTACTTATAGTGAAAAACAGGTCACATCAGAAGTAGTGCGGGAAATTTTAGGACTTATTCCCCAGGAAATTTTCTGGCAATTACTTAAAGCCATTATTACTGGTGATACCAAGATTGGTCTTGAAATAATTAATCAATTAGTAAAAGAAGGGGTAGATTTTCATAAATTTGTTCAGGATCTAATTGTTTATACTCATCACGTATCTCTTCTTAAAATATTAGGTAAAGATAATTCGGCTGCTATTTTTTACCGGAGCAGGGAAGAATCAGAAAAATTATCAGAATTATCCAATTCAACCAATATTAAAACAATACTTGATATTATTGAAGAATTGAAATTAGTTGAAGAAAAGATAAGATATTATTATTACCCCTGGGTCTTACTGGAATTAATGGTGGTGAAATTGACCCAACCGAAAGAGCAAAGTTACCAAAAGGAAAGTGAAAGTAAAATAGTTAACGAATTGGTAAGTGATATTCAAAAAACGAGTCTTATGGAGCAGAGTAAGAGTATAGGAGAAATTAGGGAAGAGCATCTTTCTAAAAATTCTAAAAATTCTAAAAATAAAGTGTTATCAAGCAATAAGGAACCCAAACAGGATCAATTTGAGCAATTATGGTCTAAAGTGTTAGCCAGGGTTAAAAAGGAAAGGATTTCCCTTTATACCTTTTTAATGGCGAGTAATAGTGTTCTTATTAAGGATGACCAGCTGATGGTTGGTTTTCCGCCTGATTGTCTTTTTCATAAAGAAAGTTTGGAAAAAAGGGTAAATAGAGATATAGTTGAGGCAATTTTAAAAGATGAAGCAAATTGTGAGATTAAGCTGAAATGCTTTATTGTAGAGGATAAAACTAAAAAGGATGAGGACTTTAAATCAGGGAATAAAAAAGATAAAATTGAAGACAATAAGGTCATGATTCAAGTAGCAGCAGAACAAGAAAACCAGATTAGCAACAAAGGTGAGAGTAATTTATCAAGTAAGAACATTTTAGAAAAAGCCCTTGATTTATTTGGTGGGACTATTTTGGAAGAAAAGAAAGAATAAGAAAAGAGGTTAGAATATATGGATATGAAATTCTTGATGAGGCAAGCTCAAGAGATGCAGAAAAAGATGGAAGCTATAAAAGAAGAACTTGCCCATAAAGAGATAAAGGTTACCTCCGGTGGTGGTATGGTGGAATTAGTAATTAATGGACAGCAGGAGATAAAAGAAATACATATTGAACCTGATATTATAGATAGAGAAGACAAAGAAATGTTAGAAGATTTAATACTGGCAGCAGTAAACGAGGGGATTAAACAATCTAAAGAAATGCTAAATGAAGAGATTATGAAATTAACCGGTGGAATAAATCTACCAGGTTTACTTTAATGGTTATTAAAAATGAGCTATCAATATACCAGACCGTTAGCAATATTGATTGATGAATTATCAAAACTACCTGGTATTGGTCCTAAAACAGCCCAGAGATTGGCCTTGTATATTCTGAACATTTCCAGAGAAGAAGCAGGAATATTAGCCCAATCTATTATTAATGCCAAAGAACAGATTAGAAGATGCCAGATTTGTCATAATCTTACTGATCAAGACACCTGTGAAATTTGTCGGGATAAGACCAGACAGAAAGATATTATCTGTGTGGTGGAAACGGTCAGGGATTTAATGGCTCTAGAAAAAACAGGAGGGTTCAAAGGATTATATCATGTTTTAGAAGGAGTTATTTCACCATTGGATGGGGTAGAACCAGAACAACTAACTATTGATCATCTTATTTCTCGCTTAAGAACGGAGCAGATTAGAGAAGTTATTTTAGCTACCAATCCCAATATTGAAGGAGAAGTAACTGCTTCTTATATTGCCAGATTGATTAAGCCTTTAGGTATAAAGATAACCAGAATTGCCTATGGAATACCCATAGGAGGTGATTTAGAATATGCAGATGAAGTAACCTTAACTCAAGCCTTAATGGGAAGACAAATTTATAAAAGTGAAAAATAAGATGAAAAAGGAATGGAGGAATTTCTTATGAAAAAAATTATTGAAGTTCGATGGCATGGAAGAGGTGGACAGGGTGCTGTAACCGCTTCTAAGTTACTCGCTACCTCTGCCCTGGCTGAGGATAAGTATATTCAGGCCTTTCCTGAATATGGTCCAGAAAGAATGGGTGCACCTATCCAGTCTTTTACCAGGATAAGTGAAGAACCAATTAAGATTCATTGTCATGTGACCAATCCAGATATGGTAGTGGTACTTGACCCAACCTTAATTGGCACAGTTGATATTACCGAGGGACTGGCTGAGGAGGGTATTATTGTGGTCAATACCAGCGAAAGCCCTGCCCAAATTAGAAAAAAAATAAATTTAAAAGGTAGGAAAATATTTACTGTAGATGCTAGTAAAATTGCTCTGGAAGAGCTTGGGCGGCCACTTCCCAATACCCCTATGATTGGAGCGCTTATCAGGGCAACTGGATTGCTAAAATTAGAAAATGTGATAAATGATATTAAGGACAAATTTTCAGGTAAATTTAGCCAAAAAATTGTCGATGGTAATGTGAATGCCATAAAAAGAGCTTATCAGGAGGTAAAAAGCGAATGACTGTTAAGAAACAAAAAGGATGGAAAGAAATACCTAAAGGAGGCTTAATTCTGGAGGCAGGGAATGCTGAGCAGTACGAAACCGGTTCATGGCGTTCTAGGAGACCGGTAAGAGATGAAAACAAGTGTACCCATTGCCTAATTTGCTGGGTTTATTGTCCAGATTCTTCAATTATAGTAGAAGAGGACAAGGTCAAGGGCATTGATTATCGACACTGTAAGGGTTGCGGAATCTGTGCCACTGAATGTCCTCCTAAAGCTATTACTATGAAAGAGGAAAAGGAATTTCAAGAAGAGGAGGGAGCATAAAATGAGTATAAATACAGTAGCAGTTACTGGAAATGAAGCTGCCGCTTATGCTATGAAACAGATTAATCCAGATGTGGTGGCGGCTTACCCCATTACCCCACAAACTGATGTAGTGGAGAAATTTTCGGAATATGTTGCCGATGGATTGGTAAATACTGAATTTATTACCGTAGAGAGTGAACATAGCGCTATGAGTGCTTGTGTCGGAGCTGCAGCAGCTGGTGGTAGAGTGATGACCGCTACCTCTGCCAATGGACTGGCGCTCATGTTTGAGATTTTATATATTGCCGCATCCAGTAAATTACCAATTATTATGACCGTGGTTAATAGGGCTTTATCAGGACCTATTAATATTCATTGTGACCATAGTGATACTATGGCAGCTAGAGATGCAGGATGGATACAAATTTATTCTGAAAATGCTCAGGAAGCGTATGATAATATAATTCAAGCGGTTCGTATTGCGGAGAATATGAAGGTTAGATTACCGGTTATGGTTATGTATGATGGATTTATTATCTCCCATGGGATTGATAGGGTTGATGTTTTGGATGATACTACTGTACATGACTTTGTTGGTAAATATCAACCAAACTATCCTCTTTTGGATGTTGAAAATCCATTGACTTTCGGTCCACTTGATCTCTACGATTACTATTTCGAGCATAAACGTCAACAGGTAGAAGATATTAATAATTCTAAGCCAGTAATACTGGAGATTGCCAAAGAATTTAGAGAAATATCAGGTCGAGAGTATGGTCTATTTGAAACTTATCAGCTGGAAGATGCTGAGACTGCTATTGTTGTTCTATCATCTGCCGCTGGTACTACCAAAGCAGTTGTTGACCAATTGAGA